>NZ_JH470348.1:297820-338706 GCF_000239715.1 Actinomyces sp. oral taxon 849 str. F0330
GCTCGCCGTCACCGCCGGAGGCAACCCCGGACGCATCCACAACGAAGCCGCCTTCGCCCCCATTCCCGCATCCAGCGGTAAAACCACCCGTCATCGCCTCAACCCAGGCGGCGACAGACGAGCCAACGCCGCCCTGCACCGCATCGCCCTGGTACGCCTACGCCACGACCCCACCACCAAGAACTACGCCAACCGACGCACCCAAGAAGGCAAAACCACCAAAGAAATCATCCGCTGCCTCAAACGAGCCATCGCCCGCGAGGTCTACCGCGCCCTGACCCAACCCCCACCAACCGACACCACCAGCACCCTGGCAGCACACCGCAAACGGCACCACCTGACCCAAACCGACGTAGCCCACGCACTGAACACCTACCCCGCCAGAATCTCCGACATCGAAAACCACCGACGCCCACTACCCCAACTCACGCACCGCTACCACCAATACCTCACCACCCTTGACACACAATAGAAGCATCAGGCCTGGCGTCTTTTCGCATGAGCAAGCACGATCTGAGAGCCAGGCCGGCTTTCCACCACACCCGCGACGCCACCTGGGCCCACCTGACCGTGGTCATAACCGCCCTGGTCGTAGTTCGCTACCTCCAGGACGCCACCGGGATCAGCATCGCCAAGATCGTACGCGAGCTATGCGGCCTGCAGGAGGTCACCACCAACCCTAACGGCCACCAAATCACCGCCGCTGGCCCCCTGCCCCCCAAACTGAAGAATTCCTCACCACCCTCAACATCCCAACAGGGCACCAAAAAAGTGCAACTCAGGCCACACCGCAACATCCTCAGGCTAAGCGTCGGTCATGGGCAGCGAGCAGATCAGGTAGGCCACTTTCAACAATCGTGTTCTTGGTGCCACCGTCGCTGTTCTTGCGATTCCTGGTGGTTCGAGTGCGTCGGATCTGAACCACTTGAGCCGCTCCGGGGAAATCCACCCACTCGGAGGCCTCGACAGCCTTAACGGTGCGCCGCACCCGCTGCCCATGAAAGGTAGTCGAGAAGGTGGACAGGACGTTCTTCCTGAACACGGCCTTGAGCGTCTTGCGCAGAGTCTTCTGGGTGCCTTTGACCGTCAGAACGTAGCAGCTGCCCCGACTCATAACGCTCAAATACTTATTCTACTCCAGAACAACATCCCGCTCCTCTGACGTCACATCAAAAATCACACACAATTTATATCGAGTTTCCCAAAAGCCGGACATCGCACCCCAAGAATGCAACTTCTTTTAATGGCGGTCACATGAACAACAAATGTCGAACCACGTTTGCTTGATTCCTTCATGGAGAGAAGTATATGAAAAAGGACCGAACTCACGATTAAGCCGACTTACATCAAGTGCCACATGATCTATATACGTAGGTGGTACAGGAACATGATTAATGGATAGACTTCTTTCGGTTACTACTGCAATAGAATCACATATTGCATTAATTGAAGTCTGTTGCCCGGACCCAATGTTATAAATCTCCTGAGTTGCGTTTTGCGTTATCATGCAAGCAATGATATCCGCAAGATCATTAACAAAGATATAGTCTCGAGTCATACTCCCATCCCCCATAATATTCAGAGGAAGTCTATCATACACACGTCGCAAAAAAATTGGGATGACGCCTTGAGTCTTAAAAGGATTCTGTCTCGCACCATACGGATTAGATATCCGTAAGGCAGTCGACATTAGACTGCTTGTGCGACTAAAATAGCGAAGATAACTCTCAACGGTCAGCTTTCCTATAGCATACGGCGAAATAGGAAAAGTAGGAGAGTTTTCTCTCAAAATGCAGTCCGCCTGATCTCCGTAAATAGTCCCTCCCGAAGACGCGAAATACAGATGTTCCACACCCATCTCAACGCAAATCTCACACAATTTAATCGAAGGTATAACACTATCCCTCAACTCAGACGCCGGATCATCATCTGGTCTAGACGCATCTAAAACAGAGAGTAAAAATACAACAATATCATTCCCATCCACCGCTGCGCGCACATCATTCTCGTCGAAAAAATCACCATTATACACGACAGCGCCCGGCTCAGACCACCGAGGAGGAGATACTGAAAACAAATCAAACGCAGTGACCGTATGTCCTGCGCGAAGAAGAGAATCCACCGTGTGCGTTCCGATGAATCCATTTCCACCAAGAACAAGAACGTTTGCCATAAATTCACCTCAAAACGATCATTGATCACAGTAAACAGGGCGAAATTAATTATACTGTTTATCAAACAAGCCAAATGATTCTATTTGATTCAACTATCTCAAACTCGACAAACAAAATTAATCCCCACACGTCAAGTATATCGCAAGCGTGTCAGCTGCAAACGCCTGCGCAGAGCCGCAAACCACCCGCCTCGTCTCATGAAGTAAGCCTCACAATTCAGTAGAAGCCTCCTTTCGAGCATTATCTCTATAAAAACATAACAAATCGTTACATACGCTGAGGCACATTCTCATAATCAGAAAAGTCGTCCACACCACAGCCAGACACCGGTTTACCAACCCACCGATAGACTACGATAACAACATCGTAACTTTACTTTTGGCGCGCGAGAGCTGTATACCTGGCGAACAGGCTATTTGCAGTGTTATCCCACGTAAAATGAGCAGCATGTCGTTCTGCAGCGATACCCATCTGCGATCTAAGTCTATCATCATTCAAAAGACTTAGAACGTTGTCTGCAATTGCCTCCGCGGTAACGCTGGTCGTCACCGCTACTGGAGCACCGCTATCGCTTGAGCGAATAGCTTCACAAAATCCATCGCCAAGAATAACCGCTTTACCTAAAGACATCGCTTCGACAGCCACCAAGCCAAACGGTTCAAATTTTGATGGAAAAACACAAATATCTGACTCGCTATACACATCTCTCAAAACAGATTCGCTCATAAAAGAATCAATAATTCTTACGCGATTGCGAGCAACCGATCTCGATATAATTTCGGCTACATTCTTTATATCTCCCTCGCCAATCATGACAAGATAAACCATTGTGTTACGCCTAGCAACAATATCGAACGCTTCTGCCAGCTCAAATACACCCTTAGCGGCTTCGATTCTGCCAGCAAATACAATTAACGGCGACTTCTGCGGTATTCCCAATAACTGTCGAATTTGATATGATCTATCAGCACTATTATCCGTAATGTCCGGCAAATCATCGAAGGGGTTTCCTAATTCCAATACTTCCAATCGATCTGCTGGCCATCCTCTTCGACAGACGCGACGTTCAAGTTCCTTGCTAGGCAAAAAAATACAAGAACATCGACGAACAAATAGACGTTCTAAAATCGAGAGCAATCGAAGTTTATCATGCGCTGTACCTTCCGTCTCCATCGTGTACTCTACCGTCATGACATGAAGAACCATCGGAACGTCCATCACCCAACTGACGATAACACCGGCTAATGCGTTCGTCGTGTCATGAACAGCAATTATATCGACTGGATCTTTACGATGCAAAGAGATGAGTCTAATTGCATGAACAAAATTGCTAATTACTGCATTTAATGCGAGAAAGAAAAAGCCAACCAACGTGGTGCGCTTAAAACGTCTACGACCGAAAATAAATCGTTGTATTTTATTCGTGGGGCGCAGCACCTTAATTCCCGCCGAGGATGTTTCCTTCGGCAGATCACCAGGATTAAGTGAGAACACGGAAAGTCGACATCCTAGTTTGACTAGTCTGGATGATACGGCTTCTACATATCTACCGAGGCCTGATGTTATGTACGGAGGAAACTGATTTACTATATATGCAACGTGCATGATTACTCGTTTCGTTCTAACACAGTACGACTAGCGACTAAACGCAGCCGCAACTAAGAGGGTAGATTGATCGCCTACATCGTTACATCGAAATTGTCATATTCGGATAGGCGTAGGTTCCTCACCTAACAATTTTGCCATTCTAATCATCAATCTTGCCTGCATTCCCAACCTTATGATATAAACCAAGTGTCTGAACTCCGGTAAGTTTCCAGTTTCTTTTATCGGCAACGAACTCTTTTGCCTTCTGCGACATTTCCGGCATATAGTTCTTATCCAAAGCTAACTCAAGCCCCTCCGCCAAGTGACGAGGGACGCTATCGGTGACTCGAATACATGTACCGGCATCCGAGGCTACTACGTCTGGGGAATAACCCGGACCAACAAGCACTCTACAACCAACAGCCATCGCTTCAAGAGCGCCAAATCCGAATCCCTCGTGCTTCGAAGGAAACGCACAAACGTCTGCCACCGCCATATACTGAATCATGACGTCCGTTTGTAAAAAACATCCCGTAAAATGGACCGTATCGCCGAGGTCCAAACTAACTGCATGCTTCTTCAATTTAGAATCCATCGACGCGTCCGGCAGCCCGCATCCTACGATAATTAGATACAAATCAAGACTATTGTCGCGCAGTATTCGTATCGCTTCTAATAACTCCAGTATTCCCTTATGATGCGCCAATCTACCAATATAAAGAACGATCGGACGATTTTCCTTAAGAAAGCACTCACTATACACCCTATTTTTCGAGCTCATATAGTCCACTGCAGCAGAGTCGATAATCATTCCGGCCTTTCCCGCCCCGTGAGGAATTACATGCACTCCTCTCCGTTTTCTTATCGGAGGTACCAGAGATACCGTCCTTGTAGTCGGAACCACTATGGCAGATGCTGCCCAACACATTATTCGGTTAAGACCTCTACCGATTAGAGACACAATGCCTTGTCGTCCACCTTCAAGGTATATTTCCGCAGAGTGAATATGATACACGGTTGGCTTGCCGAGCAAGCGCAGCATAAACCCCGCTGGCGAACACATCCAGTCATGCACCGCGACAACATCCGCCTGCCGACCGGGCTTCAGAGCCTCGCGCATACCTGCACCATTCAAGCGCAAATACTCCCAAGCCAAGCCAACTAATCGGCGAACTGTTCCCGCATTATTCCACGGACGCGAAGAGAGAACTCGATGAATCTTTACGTTTCCAATAAGCGACATGGAAGGAAGTTTTCTATCACGAGATGTGCCGACTACGTGAATATCCGCGTCCACGTCGGACAAAGCGTCAATCAGTCCTTCCAGGTACGTACCTAACCCACCATTTGGGTTCGGTGGAACATCAGGACAAACAATCACAATCTTCACTGCTACTCCTTCCTATGCAGTCATCAAACAGACTACTCTAAAAATGAGATGAATGATTTAAATTCTCAGCAAGCGTGCAAGATGTCATGCGACTCAATAAACCTCCAAGTTTTGTCGGACAAAGGCGAGGTCTGCACTAGTATTGATTCCTCGAGCTTCTTTACTGTTCGGTACTTTGAAACTCTGGAATCGCCATCCGTTCTTGGTCAAGTACAACAGGAACGGCAGAAAGTTAAGTTCGCCGGTTAAGTTCCCACGGCAACAGACCTTGTTGAAATTATTCCATGCGTCATATAAACCATTCGTACTGACGATGAAAAGACCTACATCAGAAATTCCCGACTTTCTACATTTGTCCCCTTCTCTAGACTGCCTAATGGATTGGAGGTTCCCACTGTTTGGCGAAATAATGTAATCTACATATGGCGATACTACACGAGTAAGAGGGACAGTAGCTTGCCGCGATAAAGAACTCTGATGCATTCTGATCGCGTGCTGCACTGTTTGCTCTGATAGTAGGGCCTGATCGCCCCATACTATGGCTATCGCGTCAGCAGCGTTCATCCATCCTTCCCGTGCGCAGAACACGGCATCACCCATGCCCTGCGCTCTTCTTTGCACATAGATGGACTCATTGCTACGAAGATCAAGTAGTGATCGAGCTTCTGGAGCAGTTATGAGATGGGTATGAGTAACGTACGGTTCGAATCGTCGTCTTAGTAAATCTAAAGTTGTGATGTTCCTCTTTATCGGTACTAGAAACTTCGGTATACCCATGCCCAGTCTGCTCCCCTTGCCAGCCGCAGGTATTACACCATGTATAATCATTCGCTATAGCACCTCTATGATAGAGTCAAAGCTGTCTATCGGAATAGTTCCTGGAAGAAAAGAATCATAATGTACATGCACAACAGGAAGTTGTGCATTTTGAGCCGCATATACTCCCGCGAGCGAGTCTTCTACCGCCACAACGGGCTGAGTTATTCTTTTTGATAGTGCATACCGATAAAGATCCGGAGCAGGCTTGCCTTGTTTGACATCGTCCGTTGTAACCAAATCAGTTATCATAGGGCGGATTCCGAGGTAATCCAAAGCTAGTGTCGCAGACGCACGACTAGAACCAGTTACGATAGAAACCGTACGTCCAGTGTTGACAAGTGTTTCGAGAAGTTCTGTAGCACCTGGAAATATCGAAATTTTACCTAACGTGACGTATTTTCTATAATATTCTTGCTTTATTTTAATCATTGTTTCCAATGTGTAATCACGAAAACCTAAACTTATAAACACCTCTTCCGTAGACCATCCTTTATAGTCATCATATCGGAAATCGCTTATGATTTGTCGTGTGCGATTGTTAAGCGTTTCGTGATATGCTAGCCTATGTGCGTAGCTTGAATCTACGAGAGTTCCATCTAAGTCAAATAGCCAAGTTTTGTACTTATTAAAGTCATGACATGTCATTGGCGTTCCTCTTGATTTAGAATTGCGAGTCTAATATAGAGCGGAGAGTTGTCACTATTTTTGTCCCATCGTGAGTTCCAGGTGTCTGAATGCTATCGAAGTCATCTTGAATGAGTTCTGAACTCTCGGTCCATATATCGCTAGATGTTAAATTGCTTGAGCATCTAACTCCTTTGTCAACAAGAACGTGTGAAGGTGCCGACGAGCTATCTAAATACATGGCTAAACGACGGGTTATGTTTTCCGCCGTCCATCCTTGGATGTCAAAGTCCTGGCGTAGGTTGATAATTTGAACAATCGGTACATTCACTTCGCCCATTGTATGTCTAAGTGTTCCATCGCAAATAAAAGAAGGAAGTATTGAACTATTCTGTGTACCTGGACCAACGACAATTAAGTCCGATTGTTTTATCGCATCGATGACTTTTTTGTTAGTTTCCGGTAGAACGGCAAGTTTTTTTAGAAACGTGCGCTTATATTCAATTTTTTTATTTTCTAGATTGTTCTTTAAAAGTGCTAAAGATTTCGGCTTTATTAGAAATAGATCAGTTATAGGCGCTCTAGATTGAGGGGCAACTATACTAGCTTCATCGGCAATAATTTCACCATTTTTCTTCAGTGCAATGAGAAATAGATTTGTTCCATCGTTGACGTTATACAGATCGAATTTGGGCTTGAAAACATCTGAGTATTTGTCAATCATATCGTTGAAATTGTTAGCTAGTCGAATATATCCGCCTGCCATAAACAAATTCCCAATTGAGCATTCAGAAAGTACCTCAGAAGTAATTATTTCACTGCTATTAATAATTTCTAGATCCTTTATGACATTTTGTAGTTCATTAACGCTAGAATGAGAGCATTTTTCTAGTTGTTCAAGCTTAGCAAAGACTGCTGCAAGTTGACTCTCTGGACTACTTGAACAAAGACGCTTCCCAAATAATTTTAGTAACTCTTTACGTGTTGTATTGTTAGGTTCCGTATGTGTTACATAATTTTTCCGGAAATCTGAGGGTCCCAGTAGACCGGGAATACTACTTCTAAGCTTACCAGTCGATAGACCATTATCATACCCGTTGACGACAAGAGTTAAAGAAATTTCGGGATAGCAAAGGCATGCATTTATTATGCTAGCCGCTCCCCGTCCTCCGCAGAATATAACCACAGACAACTTCATTTGAAATATTCGCCTTTCTATGATATAGGTCGAAGGATTTGTTTGTTAAAAAGAAGTTTTCGTAACGCCATGTAACCAACAAATGCGGCGCGTTTTGTTGCCTCCGATTTAAACTGCCAACTAGGCTTACCGAAACTACGGGAATGGTGCAGAATAGGGACTTCAATCCAATTTTTGTCTGCTTCGATTACCCTAAGTGAAAGTTCGACGGAAAAGTTCAGTCCAGTGGATTCCAGTATCAGCGCGCGGGCAAGATCACCGTTAACTAGTTTGAAAATTGAACTTACATCTCGATAGCAAGTTTTGTAACTCCAGTTCACTACTTTTGTAGTGACCACCGCACCAACTCTGCGCATAAACTTGTCTTTTTTATGTTGTCGAACTCCACTAAACGCATATGCTGACTTGTAGGTACATGCAGCCGAGATAAGTGCCCTTATGTTAATCGCAGGAAATTGATCGTCGGCGTCTGTAAACATTATCCAACTATATTTGGTTCTTTGGAGCGCACGGCGAATCGAAATGCTGGCGCCTAGATTACTTTTGTTGTGAAATGCCATTATTCTGGCATCCTGAGATGCCAAATTGTCTATTATGGATCCAGTATCATCTCGGCTGCCGTCATCACAAACTACTATCTCCCACTTCTTTATGCTTTCATCCTCTTCTAGTACCGCAACCCATTCTTTAATAACTTTTCCAACTCCTTCTTCTTCGTTATATGCCGACATTACGACAGATACTTCTTCGATCATTATTTCCTCACTTCCATTTGCTATTTTTCTTGTCCGACTAGTCGATCTATCCAACGATCGATAGGAAGGTAGATTATTATAAGCAATAATGGAATATGCGCCACGGTAAACCATATCATTTCGGCGAAGGTCACGGGCCTCCCGACAATGGCGACGATGTGAGAAGGTTCGAATGTTGTCGCTCTCGACTGAACTGGATTAATAGTGTGCCACATAACATCCAAGTATCCAGAAAATAGAATGATTATTCCAGACCACATTATTTTTAATGCCCGACCGCTGCTTCCGCCACCAAGTCTCCAAGTGAATCCGATCGTAGACACTATGGCGGGATATGTAAATAAATATAGATGCGTGTAGAATGATTCGGCGTCGACTCGACTAGTATCCATATAATAGAACCAACTGATTCGCGGAAAAATGAATCCGGCATAAACTAGATAACAAGCAATAATCGTAATCCATGGTATTTTACGCGGTAATGTTGCAATAGCTATTGTCACAAATAGGTAAGCCGTCAATCGAATAACATAATGCAACAGTACAGGATCATTTTTTTGCGACATTACAAAAATCACGAAGACGGAGGCGACGGCGCCAAGTAACGCAGATATCAAACTCAGACACGTTCGTGTAACCTTCAACGGTGCAGCATGTTGTTCGGTCATGCAACTAGTTTACTCGATGAGTCGCTCCGACGGAGCTGATTTAGCCTCGGGTTTTCAATGTTGGGGTGCTGGAGTGCCTTTCTGCCGGAATAATGCGGGTTACTGAGCTCCAAGAATGTTAAAGGAAGGGCACTCTCGTGGACGGGAGAGACACCAGGTCGTGCCCGACTGTGGGTTTGGAGTGCCCCTTGGTTCTCCACACCACCCGCAGCCTCATCCGCACCGGACGTCTCAAAAACCTCCTCGCAGCAATCACCTAAACCCGCCAATCGTCCCCACTTATCACATCCCCAGACGCCAAACCCACATTGCCGCTGAAACAGTTCATCAGCAGACTGCGTCGCCCGGGAGGCGCGCCGTGGAACCACGATTGCTCAGCACTGCGGCATGAGCGTGCGGTACGCGGCAGGGGCCGACGCCGAGCTGGTCGCCCGCGCCGGAGCCGCCTTGGCGGCGCTGCGCAAGGTGAAGTCGGAGGCCAAGACGAGCCAGAAGACGCCGATCCTCTCGGTGACGCTGGCCGTCGCCGCAGACCGGCCCGAGTAGGCCCAGGCAGTTGACTCTGAGTCGGCCGACGGAGCCGCATCGGTGACTGTCACGGCCGCCGAGCTCGGTGAGGCCCCGGCCAAGCCGGCCAAGAAGAAGTGAGCCGCTAGCAGCCTGCCTTCTGACGAACGGTGGCGCCGCCCCGTCCTGGGGTGGGGCCACCGTCGTCGTTCTGGAACGCACTGGGTAGGCTCACGCGATTGGTTCTCGCCTCGAGGCTCAGCAGGATCCGGTACTCGATGAGGACGATGACGATCGCGGTCAGCAATGCTGCAAGGACGTCGATCCGGCTCTGCACGACGCAGTCGTGGGAGAAGTACCCGAACTCAAGCGTGGCGAAGCGCTCCCGCATGCACAACACCGATCCGGCGCCGAACTCGTCCTCGACCTCGGCGTTGTCGACGGTGAACATCCAGGCGAGCCCGATCGCCAACGCGAACGCGCAACCGAACCTGAACCAGGGGAACACGCGGGGTATCAAGGACATGTGGGGTGTGCGGCCGCGCTTCCACCAGGACAGGGCCATCGCCGCCAGGGCGATCGCACCGAACGCAGCGGTGACCGCCCGCGCGACGTGCGCCCTGTCCGGAGGGCTCCCCGTCAGCTCGGGCTCGATGATGACATCCTGTACCACCTTGTAGCCGGCTCCGTCACTACCGGTGAGAGTCAGAACATGCGGGACCACCTCTGTAGTCACGACATCGGAGGAGTCTCCATAGATCATGCTCGTCGTGACCTTCGTAGTAGCGCGCACAGTCCCATTGTCATGGAATGCCGCCTTGACGAGTCTCACTTCGCTCTTGACGTCCCTCCACCGAATTCCCATCTGGGCGAGCCGATCACGCTCGGTACGGATGGTCTCTTCGGCTCGCATCGGTGGGGAGGCCCCGGTGGAGGCTTCGGGATCGGTCCGCTCGGCGTCGATCACCGCCTGATGCTCTTTGACCGCCGCCAGAACCCGGTCGGAGTTGGGTTTGTCCCGCACCGCCTCCTGAATCCTGGGGACCAGCCACGGAAGGACGGTCAGACCGACCACGGCCACGGTCAGGAGGCCGATCAGAGTGTTGACCACGCGGGTTCTACTCGGCGCCATCCCATCATCCCTCAGCAACATCGACTCACCGCTGAGTCTGGCACATCGTGCAACTATGCGGGTGGTTTCGTGTCTGCTCCTCAGCTCCGGCAGCGCACCGTGGATCCGCGGTTCCTGAGGAAGACGGGCATGAGCGTGCGATGCTCTGCCGGCTCTGGTTCTCCCCTCAAGCGGGCTATCAGGAGCGAGCCCGCGGCGGCTCCCATCGCCTCGCGGTCCACGCTGAACTCGCTGAAGGCCTCTCCCTGCCGCCCGTGGCACTCCGTGATCCCGAGGGTGAGTACGGACAGGTCGGCGGGAATGGACAGCCCGTGGGCCTGCGCCGCACAGGCGAGCCCCACCAGGGCGGCAGGGTTGTTGGAGACGACGGCGCTGCGCCCCTCCACCAGTCCGTCCGCTCCCACAATCGCGCTTCCGGCCAGCGCCAGCTCCGGAACCTGGCGCACCAGGACATCCACCCCCAGGTCGACCGCGGCACGCAGAAGCTCCTGGGCCTGGTCCTGGCGCGCATGGGCGTCGTCGGCGCTGGTCTCCCGCATGAGTGCGACGATGCGCCGGTGCCCGAGCCCGGCCAGGTGCTTCACGGCTTCGTGCGCCATCTGGGCGAAGTCGGTGTCGACGCCCGGCGCCCCGACGGTGCAGCCAGAGGATCCGATGAGAACAGTGGGGATCTTCTCCTCCAGGAGCATCGCCTCACGCTCATCGTCCTGAGACACATCCATGAGGATGGCACCGCCCAGCGATCCCGAGCGCACGAGTGAGCGCAGCTCGATCAGCGGCGCCGAGGATGTCATGACCGGGATGACGACCTGGAGTCCGCTGGGTTCCAAGGCCCGGCGAATGCCGTCGACGTAGTCGAGGTCATTGGCTTCAATGGTCGAGCGCTGACGTCGGAACAGTACCCCCACGGTGCGCAGCACCGGCGAGGCCAGAGAACGGGCGGCGGTGTTGGGGTGGTAGTCGAGCTCGCGCACGGCCCGCATGACCCGCTCCCGGGTGCTCGAGCGCGTCGAGCGCTGTCCGGACAGGACATAGGTGACGGTCGAGGGCGACACCCCCGCCGCTCGGGCTACGTCAGCGCGGGTCGCCGCCATCAGGTCCTCCTTGCGGAAGATCCAGCCAACAGGCGCCATTGGGCGGCAGGACGACGGTTTCCGTAGCATCTGCCCCGCCCCGATCGGCAGAATGCCAAGAGATGATGAGAGGCCTGCCGGTGTCCTCGATCGTCACCGGATGCTCAGTGGTGTTGAGGACGACGCCGGTTACTCCGTTGCGCAGGAAAAGGACTCCGGGCTCTGACGCCAGCCACTCCACAGCCCCGCGCCCAAGCCGGCGCTCGCGCCGCAGAGCGATGGCCCGCCGGTACAGGGCGAGGGTGGAGTCCTCGAGCCCCTCCTGGGCCTCAGGCGAGTAGTCGCCCCACCTTTCGGGCTGGGGCAGCCAGGTACGACCGGTGGTGTTGTACCCGTAGGAAACCCCGTCCCGAGTCCAGGGCAGGGGGACGCGGCAGCCGTCGCGCCCCGGCACGAGGTGGTTGGTGCGCTCCCACAAGGGGTCCTGGCGGACCTCGTCCTCCATGGTGGTGTGCTCGGGCAGTCCCAGCTCCTCGCCCTGGTAGAGGTAGGCGCTGCCGGGCAGCCCCAGCATGAACAGGGTCGCGGCGCGCGCCCGGGCCAGGCCGAGCTCGGCGTCGGGCTGGGGGTCGTTCGATCCGATCCCGGGGTTGGTGTCCATGTCGGCGGGGTAGGCCAGGCGGGAGGCGTGGCGTACGACGTCGTGGTTGGACAGCACCCAGGTGGCCGGAGCCCCGACGGCACCGTACTCGGCCAGGGAGACGTCGATGACGCGGCGCAGCTCAGCGGCGTCCCACCCGGCGGTCAGGAAGGGGAAGTTGAAGGCCTGGCTCATCTCGTCTGCGCGCACGTACAGGGCGGCATCCGCCTCGGTGGGTACCCAGGCTTCGGCGACCATGAGAATGTCCGTGCCGACCTCGTTCAGGACACTGCGCCACTCGCGGTAGATGTCGTGGACCCCGGGCTGGTTGAAGGCGGGGCCGACGTCGGGCAGCTTCTCACGGGCGGCGGCAGCATCCTCGTCTTCTGCGGCGACGACGTTCCACCGATCCGGGCCGAGGTCGTCATCGGGCAGACCCTCGGCCTTGACCAGTCCGTGAGCGACGTCGACACGGAACCCGTCGATGCCCCGCTCCACCCAGAAGCGCAGGAAGGTGCGGAAGTGCTCGTGGACGTCCTCGTTGGACCAGTTGAAGTCGGGCTGCTCGGCGGCGAACAGGTGGAGGTAGTACCAACCGCGGTCCCGGCTGCGGCCGGTGAGCGGCTCGACCGGCTGCCAGGCGGAGCCCCCGAACAGCGAGCCCCAGTTGTTCGGGGTGCTGTCGTCGCTGTGGCGGAAGATGTAGCGGTCGCGCTCGGGGGAGCCCGGGCCTGCGGCCAGGGCGGAGCGGAACCATTCGTGCTGGTCGGAGGAGTGGTTGGGCACCAGGTCGATGACCACGCGGATGCTGGCTTCGTGGAGATCGGCGATGAGGGCGTCGAGGTCTTCCAGGGATCCGTACTCGGGGGCCAGGTCGAAGTAGTCGGAGACGTCGTAGCCGGCGTCGACCTGGGGCGAGGGGTAGAACGGCGAAAGCCACACGGCATCGATACCGAGCGCGGCCAGGTGGTCGACGTGCTTCCGGATGCCCTGGATGTCGCCAATCCCGTCACCATTGGCATCGGCAAAGGAACGGGGATAGATCTGGTAGATGACGGCGTCGCGCCACCAGGCATCGGTGTCTGTGCGCGGCGCGAGGCCCTGAGAGCAGGAGCTGGTCGAGGTCATGGGCGGGTCCTGGTCGGGCCGCAGCACTGCGGCGAGGTGAGAGATAAGGAGAAGAGAGACATGGAGACAAGGAAGTAGCTGGCAAGAGTCAGCGAGAGTCATAGACGTCCTCTGCGGGACGGCGGCGCGGTGCTGCCGCCCCGCAGAGAGAGCCTGTGACGGACGGACCCTACAGCGATCCGGGTTCTGGGAACGCTGGCACTACTGCTTAAGTCCGCCTGCGGCCAGACCCGCCACGATGCGGCGCTGGAAGAAGAGCACCATGAGCACCAGCGGCAGCGTCATGATGACGCCGGCCGCCATCTGGGACCCGAAGGGCGTGTTGAACTGGGAGTCCCCGGTGAACTTCGACAGCAGCACCGTGGCCGGCTGCATCGAAGGGTTGATGATCATCGTGACGGCCACGAGGAACTCGTTCCAAGCACCGATGAAGATGATGATGGCGGTGGTGAAGATGCCCGGAGCGGCCAACGGGAGGATGACCTTGCGGAAGGCTTGACCGGGGGTGCATCCATCGACCATGGCGGACTGCTCGAGCTCCTGGGGCATCTGCCGGAAGAAGCTCGTCAGGTTCCACACGGCCAAGGGCAGGGAGAAGGACAAGTCCGGGACAATCATCGCCTGGTAGGTGTCCGTCCAGCCCCAGGCGGCGAAGTTCTTCAGCAGGGGCACAATGATGGCCACGAGCGGGAACATCGAGGTGGCGATGATGAGGAGCATCAGCAGGCCCTTGCCCCGGAAGTCGAGGCGCGCCAGGGCGTAGGCGGTGAAGGTCGCCACAGCCAGTGCCACAATCGTCACGACGATGGAGACGATGAGGGAGTTGATGAGACCGTTGGCGAAGTCGTTCTTCGAGGAGAAGACCGCCTTGTAGTTCTCGAAGGAGACATGCCGCGGCCACCAGCTGTTCTCGAAGATCTCGCTGTCGGGGCGCAGCGATGAGACCAGCATCCAGTAGAAGGGCGCCAGGCAGTATATGACGATGAGGACGATACCGGCGTAGGAGAAGAGGCTTCCCCAGTCCCTCTTGGTCTTGCGAACCGGTGCAGCGGTGGAGGTACTCATGCCTGCTGGCTCCTTTCAGTAGCCGTCTGGGAGGCCGGGGTCGAGGAGCCGGAGCGCTTGAAGAAGGCGCTGACCGGCAGCTTGCGCTCATTGCGCTTGCGCCGAGCCTCGTCGTTACCGCTGAGGTCGGTGTTGGTGATCTTCAGGAAGGCGATGGCGAAGACGAAGACGTAAAGGAACAGGATGAGGGCGTATGCCGCTGCGCTGCCAAAGCGGGAGTTGGAGCTCTCGTCCTGGACCAGCATGGAGAGGGTCTCCACGCTGCTCTTCCTAGGACCGATGAGAATATAGGGCAGGTCGAACATGCGCAGGGCGTCCAGGGCCCGGAAGACCACGGCCACAACGAGCGCAGGCTTGACCAGCGGCAGGGTGATGGAGGTGAAACGCTTCCAGGCGCTCGCACCGTCGATCTTGGCAGCCTCATAGACCTCGTCGGGGATGAGCTGGAGCCCAGCCAGGGTGAGCAACCCGATGTAAGGGGCCGTCTTCCACACGTCGGCGATGATGATGGCCATCTTGGCGCTCAGATCCCCCGAGGCCCACATGACGTGCTGGCCCAGGATCGCGTTGGCGACACCGTTCTGGTTGAAGATCCAGCCCCACAGGATGGCGGAAACGGCGGTGGGGATCGCCCAGGGAACGAGGATGGAGGCACGCACGATGCCGCGCCCCTTCATCGCCTTGTGCATGATCAGCGCCATGGCCACACCGAGGATGGTCTCCAGGACCACGGTGACCACACCGAAGAGGGTGGTGTTGTAGAAGGCCACCCAGAACCGTTCGCCTGCACTGGAGAAGATGTCGGTGTAGTTCTTCAGGCCCACGAAGGGCTCAGTGGTGGAGAAGAAACCGTCATCCTCCAGCCGAGGCCGCCCGAAGAGCGACTGGTAGAGGGACTGGGCGATGGGAATAAGAATGACGATAGTCAGCACCAGCACCGTGGGTGAGATGAGCAACCAGGCCAGACGGGCCTGGGCCTTGGAGCTCTTGGACTGGTGATTGACGACTTGTTCGGAGTGCGTCGTTGTACTCATGACTGTCCTTTGACCGTCCTTATTGACTGTCCTAGCTGACATGACCGGTTTGTCTCAGGGGCGCCACTCGCGGCGGCGGCCGTTGCCGTGGCCTTACCCCTCCAGCTTCTTCAGGTCGTTGCTCAGGCTGGTGATGACGTCCTTGGCCGCCTTACTCCCCGGCTGCTGGATCGCGGGGTAGGTGTTGTCCTGGATCTTCGCGGTAACGTCGCCGTAGTAGACGGCCTGAGGACGGCTCTTGGCGTTCTCAAGACTCTTCCTGAGGATCGGCAGGTAGGGGAACTTCTGCAGCAGATCGGCGTCCTCGTAGAGCGACCCGAGAATCGGTGCGAGTGTCTGAGTTTCCAGTTGATAGCGTTCGGAGTCCTCGCTGATCCACCACTTGACGAACTTCAAGGCGGTGGCCTTGTTCTTCGATCCCTTGGTAATGGCGCAGTTGTGCCCGCCCAGGGTCGGCACGAAGTCCTTGCCGTCGATACTCGGAAGGGCGGCGACGTCAAACTTCTCCGTCCCCAGTGCCTCAAGGTTGTTGGCGTACTGGTAGGGCCACTGGCGGTAGAAGAGAAGGTTGCCCGCCTCAAAGGCATTGCGGCCGTCCTCCTCCTTCCACTCCAGGGACTCCTTGGGGATGTAGTTCTGGGAGAAGCCGTCGATGAGCCACTGCAAACCGGTGACCGATTCGGCGGAGTCGACGATCACTTGGTTGTCCGAGTCGTAGAAGCCCCCGCCGGCAGTGTGGATGAACTCCGAGGCGCAGCAGGTCAGGCCCTCGTACTTGGCGAACTGACCTCCGAAGCCGCCGATGTTCTCGTGACCGGGCAGGGCCCGCACCGCGTCGATGGCGGCCTTGACCTCGTCCCAGGTCGTGGGAACCGCGACGCCGGCCTCAGCCAGGAAGTCCTTGCGGTAGAACATCACCGGAGCATCCGTGTGGAACGGAACGGCGAAGAACTTGTCCTTATAGACGCCCGTCTGCCAGACGGGCTCAAGGATGTCGTCGTTCTTGAGTTCGTCCTCGGGCAGCTCGACCACCCACCGGTTGGCGGCAAACTCGGAGACCCAGACGTTGTCCAGGGAGACGACGTCGTAGGCGTTGGAGTTGATCCTGGCGGCATTGACCAATGCCGTGCGCTGCTGGTCGGCCTCCGCGGAGAGCTCGATGAGCTTGACCTCCTCGCCGGGGTTGGTCTTGTTCCACTCATCGATCCTGGCCTGCACCTTGCCGGCGGAGTTGTCCTTGCCCTGGACCCAGGTGATCGGTCCGGTGCCTTCAAAGGTGACGGGGCCGTCGTCGTTCCCGCTGGAGGTGGAGCAGGCCGCCATTGAGGCCAGCGCCGCCGCCAAGGCAGAGCCCTGGATGAACTGACGACGGGGTAGGGGTGTCATGCGTGTTTCCTCCTTGAAACTGTTCCGGAGCCCACCGGCTCCGTTCCGGAAGGACCCACAGTGTCGACGCGCGTCGACTTGGGCATGAGACTCACGTTACACATATGTGACCGGCCGGTCAATCCGTTTCATCTTCGTTCCCTCCGCGCTTCAGAGGAACTCTCATCCCGAAGCACCCCACCGGACGTCACCGCCCCACGATCCCCGCAAGGCCGTCAGGCCTCGCCTGTGAAAACCTCCACAGCCGCCCCCTCCTTCTCTCACCTCAACGAAACGCCGCCTCTCAACCGGCCTGACACAATGAGCACGTGAGCTCTCGTGCCCCTTCGTCCCACAGCAACAGCACCAGGTCCCCGAGATACCCCGGCCACATGGCCGGCGGGGTCTCCGGTACCGAGATCCCCTTTCAGCCCGAGGCGCATTGGTCGGTTCCGTGGCTGCTGGCCGATCGCATCGCCCGCAGCGGCGACAAGCCGCTCGTGGCCCGCAAGTCGCCTCTGTCAGGCGACTGGCAGGAGGTCTCGGCCCGTACCTTCGGCGAGGAGGTGGCCCATGTGGCCGCCGGCCTCATCGGCATGGGGCTGGAAGCGGGCAGCGCCGTCGGCATCATGGCGCATACCTCCTACGACTGGTTCCTACTGGACATGGCCATCGCCCGCGCCGGCCTGATCTCGGTCCCCATCTACGAGACGAGCTCGGCCGAGCAGGTCGAGTGGATCGTCTCCGACTCCGACGTGTGCCTGGTCATCACCGAGAGCGGCACCCTGGCCGAGCTCGTGCGCGGCGCCGTCGCCGGCATCGGGCACACGGTGGAGGTCCTCGCCCTGGATTCCGACGCCATCACGACGATCGTCCAGGCCGGCTCGGGCGTCAGCCCCTCGCAGGTGGACCAGCGCTCCAACGCCCTCAGGGTCGACGACGTCTACTCCATCATCTACACCTCCGGCACGACCGGCCGCCCCAAGGGCGTGGAGCTCACCCACCGCAACGCCGTCGGCATTCCCTACCACGGGGTGCGCTACCTACCCGGCGTCCTGTGGGGCACCCATGTGCGCCTCCTGCTGTTCCTGCCGCTGGCCCACGTCTACGCGCGCTGCCTCCAACTGCTGTCCCTGGCCGGGGAGGGGGTGCTGGGGCACACCCCCGATGTCAAGACCCTTCTGCCGGACTTGCAGTCCTTCGCCCCCTCCTACGTCCTGGCCGTCCCTCGCGTCCTGGAGAAGATCTACAACGCCGCGGACGCCAAGGCCGGCAGCGGCGCCAGGCTCAAACTGTTCCGCTGGGCCGCCAAGGTCGCCATCTCTTACTCCCGCGCCCTGGACACCCCCACCGGGCCCTCCCCCGCGCTACGCCGGGCCCACGCGGTCGCCGACCGCCTGGTTTTCCGCAAGATCCGAGCCCTCATGGGCCCCAACGCCCGTTTCATCATCTCCGGTGGAGGACCACTGGGTCAGCGCCTGGGGCACTTCTACCGCGGACTGGGGCTGGTCATCCTGGAGGGCTACGGCCTGACCGAGACGATCGGTCCGGTCAGTGTCAACACCGACTGGCTCAACAAAATCGGCACTGTCGGCCCACCCGTGTGCGGCAATGAGATCCGCATCGGCGAGGACGACGAGATCCAGGTACGGGGCCTGGGCGTCTTCTCCACCTACCACAACAACCCCAAGGCGACTGCCGAGTCCTTCACGGCCGACGGATGGTTCCGCACCGGCGACATCGGCGCTCTCGACGAAGACGGCTACCTGCGCATCACCGGGCGCAAGAAGGAGCTCATCGTCACCGCCGGTGGTAAGAACGTCGCCCCCGCCCAGCTGGAGGACCGGCTGCGCGGTCATCCGCTCATCAGCCAGGTGCTCGTCGTCGGGGACGAGGAGCCCTTCATCGCCGCGCTCATCACGCTGGACAAGGAGATGCTCCCCCAGTGGCTACGCAACCACGGACTGCCGGCCATGGACGTCGTCGAGGCCTCCACTCACCCGCAGGTGCTCGCCGCCCTGGACCGGGCCGTGGCGCGCACGAACCGCGCGGTCTCCCGGGCCGAGTCGATTCGCGCCTTCAGGGTGCTGACGACCGACTTCACCGAGGCCAATGGCCTGCTCACGCCGTCGCTGAAGGTCAAGCGCGGTCCGGTGATGGAAGCTCACGCCGAAGTCATCGCGGACATCTACAGCTCCACGCGCAAAGGACCGCAGGAGTAGACGCCTCCGGCTGTCCGGGCCGGGCATACTTGCCACCATGACCGACGCCTCCACCTCCCCGGCCGATGCCGTCTCCTCCGACCCGTCCGGCGAGCACGCCACCGAGCTGCTGATCCCGGTCCACGACGGCATGACGACGCCCTGGGCACTGGCCGAGCGTGTGCGCCGCAATCCCGACGGCGGGCTCATCGCCCGCAAATCCCCGTTAGGGCGGCGCTGGCGCGAGATGAGTGCCAGCGCCTTCCGCACCCAAGTGCGCGAGGTCGCCGCGGGATTGGTGGCCGAGGGGCTCAAACCAGGCGACGCCGTGGGCATCATGTCTCACACCTCGTACGAGTGGACGCTGCTGGACTTCGCCGCCTGGGAGGCGGGGCTCGTCGTGGTCCCCGTCTACGAGACCTCATCGGCCGATCAGGCCCAGTGGATCCTCACCGACGCCGGGGTGAAGCTCATGGTCGTGGAGAACGAGGCCATGGCCGCGATGATCGGCGCTCTGACCTCCACCGTGCCCGAGCTGGCGGACCTGCGCGTCCTGTGCGTGGAGCGCCAAGACGTCCTGGGGCTCATCGAGGCCGGTCGGGGTATGGAGCCCGCCGAGCTCGACCAGCGCAGCGCGGCCCTGACCTCGCAGTCCCTGGCGACGATCGTCTACACGTCGGGCACCACGGGCCGTCCCAAGGGCGTCGAGCTCAGCCACGGCAACCTGGTGCACCTGTGCGTCAACGTCTGCCCCCATGTGCCCGAGGTCCTGGGCGGGGCGGAGGTCCGATTCCTGCTGTTCCTGCCACTGGCCCATGTGCTCGGCCGGTTCGTAGAAATCGCGATCGTCTGCTCGCGCTCGGGTGTCCTGGGCCATGTGCCCGATGTGCGCAACCTGGTGGCGGACCTGGGCTCTTTCCAACCCACCGCGGTTCTAGCCGTGCCTCGCGTCTTCGAGAAAATCTACAACGCCGCGGACGCCAAGGCGACCGGCGCCAGGCAGAAGGTCTTCCGTCTGGCGGCTAAGACCGCGATCGCCTACTCACGGGCCCTGGACACCCCCGAGGGACCGTCGCGCAGGCTGAAGGCCCAGCGCGCGGCTTTCGACCGGATCGTCTTCTCCACCCTGCGCTCCGTCCTGGGCGGGCAGGTCACCCATGTGATCTCAGGGGGCGGGCCGCTGGGCGAGCGCCTGGGGCACTTCTACCGCGGCGCGGGGGTCACCGTCCTAGAGGGCTACGGCCTGACCGAGACCATGGGGCCCTGCGCCGTGAACCTGCCAGGCGCCACCCGGATCGGTACCGTCGGCACGCCGCTTCCCGGCTGTGCGGTCCGCCTCGACGGGGACGGGGAGATCCTGGTTCGGGGCATCGGCACCTTCACCGGCTACCACAACAATCCCGAGGCCACGGCCGAAGCCTTCACCGCCGACGGCTGGCTACGCACCGGTGACATCGGGTCCTTCGAGGGCGCCGAGGGGTTCCTGCGGATCACGGGGCGCAAGAAGGAGCTCATCGTGACCGCCGGGGGTAAGAACGTCGCCCCGGCTCCCCTGGAGGACCGGCTGCGGGGCCACCCGCTGGTCAGTCAGGTGCTCGTCGTGGGTGAGAACCGGCCGTGCGTCGGGGCTCTCGTCACGCTGGACGCGGAGATGCTGCCGCTGTGGCTGTCGTCCCACGGCCTGGAGGAGATGACCGTGGTCGACGCCGCCCAGGACCCGAGGGTGCGCGCCGCGCTGGAGCGGGCAGTGGCCAGAGCCAATGAGGCGGTCTCACGGGCAGAGTCGATTCGAACCTTCAAGGTGCTTCCCACGGACTTCACGGTGGCCAACGGCCTGCTCACGCCCTCTCTCAAAGTGCGCCGTGCCGAGGCGGAGAAGCGTTTCGCGGCGGAGATCGACGCGCTCTACACGCGCACGCCACTCGTCCCCAGCGCCGCTGCCTCGCCGTCGCAGGAATAGGGGCAGTTGTGCGAGTCTGTTGGGCTCGGCTGCCCCGGGTCGCCCCGGGGCTTGCGGACGCTTCCGCGACGCCGCGTCGGTAGGCGGCGCGAGACGACGGACACCGCACCAGCCCCGACCCCCACTAGTCGGCACTGGCCCGCCTCAACAGCGGCCCGGAACGGGCGGCCGCCCATCGAGAACTGCGTTTCCCATCCAGAACGTACCCATCCCGCAAACCACTGGCATCCGCCCCCAGTCGTCTGCGGGACAACGCAGTCCCCGATCACGAAGCACGTTCCCGATCAAGGCCCGCGCAGCACAGGCGGCTCCCCGGCCTGCCCCTCCCGACACCCACAAGCCGCAACCCCGCGCAAAGGGACGCCTCCCCAACCGCCCATTTACGACCGAACCGCCCAGCGGCATCGACATCCACTGGTATAGAGCCTGCTAAGCGACCCACCGCCCCTCCTTCCGCAACCCGCTCCCAATGGCGGGCGTCGAGGCGAGTTACCGGGAGCGCGCCTAGACGGCTGCGTCCGTCGGTGCCTCCAGTCCCGCCTGCCGGGCGCGCTCGGCCCCACGGCCGTCGCGGATCTCCTCGTGGTGCTGGATGACTTCGGCGACGATGAAGGCGAAGAACTTCTCAGCGAAGACCGGGTCGAGGCCGGCCTCCTCGGCCAGCGCCCGCAAGCGCGCCACCTGCTGGCGCTCGCGTCCGGGGTCGGCCGGCGGCAGGTCCAGGCGGGCCTTGAGCAGGCCCACCTGCTGAGTGCAGCGGAAGCGCTCAGCCAGGAGATGAACGAGGGCGGCGTCGAGGTTGTCGATGGTGGCGCGGTAGACGGCCAGCTGCGGGGGAACGCCGTCCTGTCCCCTGCTCATGCGGTTCGGCTCCGCTCCCCCGCTTTGGCAGCCGATCGAAGTGTGCCCGATCCTGCCTGGTAGCTGGGCTTTCCTGTTCCCCGCACGGCATCGGCGTCGACGACGACGCGCCCGACCTCGGGCAGGGAGGGGACCTCGAACATGGCCTGCCCCAGAACTTCCTCCACGATGGAGGTCAGTCCTCGGGCGCCGGTCTTGCGCTCCAGGGCGAGGGAGGCCACCGCTTCGATGGCGGCGTCGGTCAGCTCTAGCTCGACGCCGTCGAGGCTGAAGAGATACTGGTACTGGGAGACCAGGGCGTTCTTGGGCTCGGTCATGACGCGCACGAGCTCGCGCACACCCAGGTCCTGAACGGTGGCGATAACGGGCAGACGGCCGATGAACTCCGGGATGAGGCCGAACTTGTGAAGATCCTCAGGGCGCACCGGGGAGGTGAAGACGTCCTTGGACCCCGTGCCACCGACCAGCTGGGCGCCGAAGCCCACCATCTGGGCGCCGGACTCCTTGCGCTGGCGTTGGCGCACGATCTCCTCGATCCCGGCGAAGGCTCCGGCGGCGATGAAGAGGATGTTGGTGGTATCGATCTCCAGGAACTCCTGGTGAGGGTGTTTGCGCCCGCCCCCCGGGGGCACCGACGCCGTAGTGCCCTCGATGATCTTGAGCAGCGCCTGCTGGACGCCCTCGCCGGAGACGTCTCGAGTGATGGAGGGGTTCTCCGCCTTACGACCGATCTTGTCGATCTCGTCGATGTAGATGATGCCCTTCTCGGCGCGCTTGACGTCGCCGTCGGCGGCCTGGATGAGCTTGAGAAGGATGTTTTCAACGTCCTCGCCCACGTAACCCGCTTCGGTCAGCGCCGTGGCGTCAACGATGGCGAAGGGGACGTCGAGGAGGCGGGCCAGGGTGCGGGCCAGGTGGGTCTTGCCGGTTCCGGTGGGCCCTAGCAGGAGGATGTTGGACTTGCCCAGTTCCAGGCCGTCCCCCTCGGCCACGGAGCGCTCCTTGACCTGGACGCGCTTGTAGTGGTTGTAGACCGCCACGCTCATCGCGCGTTTGGCGGATTCCTGCCCGATGACGTACTGATTGAGGAAGTCGAAGATCTCCTGGGGCTTGGGCAGCTCGAGGGGGACGCCAGCACCGGACTCGCCCAGCTCCTCATCGACGATCTCGTTGCACAACTCGATGCATTCGTCGCAGATGTAGACACCAGGCCCGGCGATGAGCTTCTTGACCTGCTTCTGGCTCTTGCCGCAGAAGGAGCACTTCAGCAGATCCACACTCTCAGCGTTACGTGCCACAGTTTCCTCCAGATTCGTCATCGGTCCCCCTGCCCGGGTGACCCTGCGTCAGCCTACGGGCTGAGCCGGCAGGTGCATCGAGGACATGGCGGCGTGTCCAGTCCGCAATATGCCACGTTGGGCACCATGCTGCCAGCGTTTGCGCGTTTCATTTTCACCGGCTGCTCGGTCGGTGCTCCCGCCAGGGCCGGCGGGAGCACCGTACGCAGCGACGACGCCTCAGGAGGAATGCGGGGAGGCGGGCGCCTTGCGGGAGGTGAGCACCTGGTCCACGATCCCGTAGTCCTTGGCGGCCGTGGCCGTAAGGATCTTGTCCCGTTCAAGATCGGTGTGGATCTTCTCGCGGTCCTGGCCGGTGTGCGCGGCCAGGGTGTCCTCGAGCCAGGAGCGCATGCGGTCGATCTCGTCGGCGACGATCTCGATGTCGCTGGCCTGGCCCTGCATCCCCTCCATGGCGGGCTGGTGGATGAGGACGCGCGCGTTGGGTAGGGCAAGGCGCTTGCCCGGGCTCCCGGCGGCCAACAGGACGGCGGCGGCGGAGGCGGCCTGTCCCAGGCAGACGGTCTGCACCTGCGGCTTGATGTACTGCATGGTGTCGTAGATGGCCGTCAGTGCCGTGAAGGATCCGCCGGGGCTGTTGATGTACATGGTGATGAGGCCGTCGGGGTCCTGAGACTCCAGGACCAGCAGCTGGGCCATGATGTCGTCGGCCGAGGCGTCGTCGACCTGAACACCCATGAAGACGATGCGGTCCTCGAAGAGCTTGGCGTAGGGGTCCTGACGCTTGAAGCCGTAGGCGGTGCGCTCCTCGAACTGGGGCAGTACGTAGCGGGCCTGCGGCATGGCGCCGGCCTGGCAGGCGACGGCCTCGAAGTAGGGACGGGTCGAGGACATGTCAGTTGTCTCCGTTCTGCTTGCCGATCTCCCGGCTGGAGCGCACGATGTGGTCGACGAAGCCGTACTCGAGGGCCTCCTGGGCCGAGAACCAATGATCCCGGTCAGAGTCGGCGATGATCTCCTCCACCGTATGCCCGGTGTTGGCCGCCGTGATCTCCGCGAGCTCCTGCTTCATCTTGATGATGAGGTCGGCGTTGATGCGGATGTCCGTGGCCGAACCCCCGGCGCCGCCCGAGGGCTGGTGCATGAGCACGCGGGCGTGCGGGGTGAGGTAGCGCTTGCCCTTGGCGCCTGCCGACAGCAGGTGCTGCCCCATGGAGGCGGCCAGGCCCGTGGCCACGGTGGCGACGTCGGGCTGGACGTACTGCATCGTGTCGTAGATGGCCATACCGGCGGTGACCGAGCCGCCGGGGCTGTTGATGTAGAGGTAGATGTCCCGCTCAGGATCCTCGGCGGCCAGCAGCAGCATCTGGGCGCAAATGGCGTTGGCGTTGTCGTCACGCACCTCGGAGCCGAGCCAGATAATGCGCTCCTTGAGGAGGCGGTTGTAGATGGAGTCGGTCAGCCCCAAGCCTGCACCGTTGACGTCGGCTGCCTGGGGCGGGGCGACCGCAGCGGGTGTATAGAGCTCGCTCACGTCAGTCCTCTCATGTTCGGTATCGCCAACGCTAACGCGACGCCCCCGTCCGCTATGCCCGCCATGACGCCCTTTTCGCCCACGGCGCAGGCTCCCGCCCGCAGGTCGACGGCCCGGCCGCGCCGCAGCTCACGGCGCGACCCGGCGCCACCCGAGCGCCACGACCGCAAGGTTGACCGCGATGGCCCCCAACAACCATGCCGGCCACCAGGTCCCCTTGTCGATCAGATCCCAGTAAGCCCGCACCGGCCACCAGCTCGGGATCGCGGCGAGCGGCCACTGCCACGCCCCTGCACCGCGGGGCGCTACGGCGGGCAGAACGAGGACGATCAGGGTCAGTTTGACAGCGGCGAATCCCTGGATCGTGTCCGTCGCCCAGGCGGCCAGCCCCAGGGCGACGGCGCCAGCCAGGGGAGCGCCGGTGGCGGCGAGGATAGCGGTGCGCGCCGCCCCCAGATCGTCCAGGTCGGCGAGCCGCACGCATACCCCGCAAGCGACTGCCGCGACGATCACCGCGCCGGTGGCTCTCCAGATCAGGTAGCCGCGCAGGGACGCCGGCGTGACAGCGAGGACCGACCAGACCCCGTCCTCCTTTTCCCCCAGCAGCATGAAGCCCACGACCGTCCCGACCAGCACCGGTACGACGATGGCGAAGGCGGTCACGTCGATGCGGGCGGTCCACTCCCGGGCTCCTGCCCCGCCCGGACCGACGGACCCCAGGAGCGCTGGCACACCGAGCCGCGCGGCCAGGGCCATGGCGAGGGGCACAGCGGGCATCCATACCAGCAGTTCGTCACGGGCCAGACGGCGCAGATCGGCGGGCAACAGCCCCAGCACGGCGCGGAATCTCATGACGTCGCGCCCCTCGGGATGACGGCGCGCACCAGCCTCGCCCGGGCGGCCAGGGCGAGGAGTGCGCACCAGATGGTCCCGAGCAGCGCGCAGGGCGCGGCGGCCCAGACCGGGCGCATCCCGAAGGAGATCTCGATGAGGACGACGGCGGGCTGGAGCGGGTGGCACCACAGCCACCACCCGTCCGGGACTCCGAGGAGGGGCAGTAGGGGGACGCCCAGGACGAGGGTCCACAACCCCGAGGGCAGCAGAAAGGCCCCTATGGTCTCGTAATCGGCAACGACGATGACGCCGTAGAGGACGTAGAGGCAGGAGACGAGGGCCACGCCGATGGCCAGGACCGGCCAGAGCACCGCCGCGCCGTGGGCCGCGAGAACCAACGCACCGACCTCGGCGAGGGCGAGCAGGCACAGGGAGCCGGCGAGCGCAACCAGGTACTCCCCCGGCCCGATCGGGGTGACGGCCTGGGCGGCGAGGATGCCCTCACCCCGCTCGCGCAGGATCTGCACGGCGGCGAAGTAGAACGAGGTGATGGACAGCTCGGACAGGACCACGAGCGGCCACCAGCGGAGCGGGTCCCCGACGAGCGCGAGTAGGACGGCGCCGACCGTCAGCCCCGCGAGCAGGGCTACGAACCAATACCCCGCCGCGGCCTGCCGCCGCAAGTCGAGTACAAGAGTGGCGGCAG
This sequence comes from Actinomyces sp. oral taxon 849 str. F0330, assembly GCF_000239715.1. Classification (NCBI taxonomy): domain Bacteria; kingdom Bacillati; phylum Actinomycetota; class Actinomycetes; order Actinomycetales; family Actinomycetaceae; genus Actinomyces; species Actinomyces sp. oral taxon 849. The sequence continues at coordinate 324,374 of NZ_JH470348.1, forward strand.
TGCGCCTCGCGGTGGCACGCCTCGCCCCGGTCCCGGTCATGACAGCTCCCGACCGGTGACGGACGCGAAGACCTCGGCCAGGTCGGCCTCTTGCGAGTGGAGCGTGCGCACCGTCCGGGTGCGCAGCACCTCGTAGAAGGAGGCATCATCGGCGAGACCGTCCAGGGGGTAGACGCCACCACCCCCGTCCCAGGTGACGCGGACCTCCCGCTTGCCGTGGTGCCGGCACAGCTCCCCCGGGATGCCGATCTCGACGAGATGCCCGTCGACGACGAATCCGACCCGGTCGCAGACACGATGAGCGAGGGTCATATCGTGGGTGGTGACGACGATGGTGCGCCCCCTGTCACGTTCAACGGCGATGAGCTTCTCCATCCTCTGCACCCCCACCGGGTCGAGGCCGGCGGTGGGCTCGTCGAGGAATACCAGCTCGGGTTCGTGCAGGAGGGCACGGGCAACGTTGAAGCGCACGCCCATGCCCTTGCTCATGTGCGCAGCGAGCAGATCCGCGTCGTCGGCGAGGCCGACGGCGGCCAGTACCCCCTCCGGATCCCGGACGGATCCGCGATATAGGCGGGCGACGTAGGCGAGGTTCTCGCGCAGGGTGAGGTGTCTGAAGGAGACGGGCGTCTCGAAGGCGACCCCGATGCGCTCGTAGACCTCGCGCCCCCAGTCACGGATCTCGCGGCCGAGCACTCGCACCGAGCCCCGGTACCCGGTGAGCAGACCGGTCAGGATCCTCTGAAGGGTGGACTTGCCCGCACCGCTGGGCCCCAGTAGCCCGAGAATCTCGCCCTCGGCGACGCACAGACCGACGCCGTCCAGCGCGGGATGAGCCGAGCCCTGGTAGGTGAAGGAGAGCCCGCGGACCGCAATCGTCTCAGGCACGGTCCTCGCCCCCGTAGCCGCCATTCCGGTCCTCGCGGACGCACGGCGCCTTGAGGGCGGAGACCAGCAAAGCGACGACGTCATCGGCCACCCGGTCGATCTCGGGCCGGTCGAAGGCGCTGCTGTCGGCGGCGACGCGCTCGGGGTCCACGTTGAAACGGCTCATGACGTAGTGGGGCGTTCCAAGCAGCACGCGCTCGATCATCCAGGCGGCGGTCTCGGCATCAATGTCCTCGCGCAGCTCACCGGACGTCTGCCCGGCGGCGATGGCGGCGACCGCCCATCGGTGGACGCTGCCGGAGACGGACTGGTCGGACTCGAGCATCGGCGGAGCGTCGTCGGCCAGGGTGCGCGCGAGCACGGCCCATCCCAGCGGGTCGCGCAGGTGGAAGTCGCGGCTGTCCCGCACGATGCCGGCGAGCACCTCCTCGAAGGGGGCCTCGGACACGGCGGCCCCCGCCAGATCGACGCTCGCGCTCACGAGTTCGCGCACCAGGTGGGCGTAGGCGTCCTCCTTGTTGTCGAAGTACTGGTAGAAGCTGCCCTTGGACACGCCGGCGGCACCGATGACGCGGTCGACCGACGCCCGGACGTAGGGGCGGGCGGCGAATTCGACCTTGAGGGCCTCGACGACGCGGGCGCGCTTGTCCTCGGGAAGGTTGAAGAAGGTGGAACGGGGCACGAGAACCTCCTATGACTCTCCAGTCATATGACTACTGAGTCACAGATTAAGCACCTCCATCCGCGCCGTCAACGGCGTCCCGACCCGCACCCGCGGCAGCGCGTCCCGATCGACGGAGCAGGCCAAGACGGTCAAGACGGCAAGGACAAGGGCCGGGAAGACCCCAGAACCACGGCACCCCGCAACGACCGGCCACCGCCGCGCCAAGCGCCCCTTCCAAACAGTCCGGATACCGCAGCGACGCGACTCACGACACACGAACTCGTCAGGATGAACAAATAGGATAAGGTGTCATTACGTATTTACGTGGATGTGATCCGCACGCCCCGAAGGCAGCCGGACCGAGGAGGACGAACCGTGAGCGCGCACCAGCCCTCGAAATCCGAGACCACGCCTCCCACCGGGCCGACGTCGGCCGACCACGTCGTCGGCGAGGCGACACTGACGATCCAGTCCGACAACCACAAGCGCGAAATCCTCGTAGAAGCGGCACGCGTCCTGACCCCGGGCGGGCGCTACGCGATGCGGCAGAGCTTCCGGCTTCAGAGCGAGGCTCTTCATGGCATTGGCACGGTCGCACGAAAACCGGACTCCCCCGCCGAGAACGCCAGAGCGGTTCAGGAGCCTGATGCCGCCGAAGATGCCGGCGGCGCCTCTGACCGAGAGGCTCCGGCCTCATGACGGATGTTGCGACCAGTTCCTCGAACGTGACGGGCCAGCCGACTCAACGGCATGGGGACCGCGGCGAGCTCAGGCTGGATCAAGTCACGATGATCCGCCGGGGCCTGACCCTGGTGGAGGATCTGTCCGTAACGGTTATTCCTGGACGGACCCTGGCGGTCACCGGGGCCTCCGGAGCCGGCAAGACCACACTGCTGCGGGCGATCTCGGGCCTGTCGGACACCGACGCCGGCTCCGTCTCCCGCCCGACAGGGCGCCTGGCCCAGGTGTTCCAGGAGCCGCGGCTCATGCCCTGGTACTCGGCCCACCGCAACATCTCCCTGGTGGTCGGCGGCCCGATGCCGGATCTGACGGCCGCCCAATGGCTGGAAAGGGTGGGGCTCGCCTCTGCCGGACACCTCCCGCCGGCCCGGCTCTCCGGAGGTATGCGTCAGCGGGTGTCCATCGCCCGGGCGCTGTCGACCGGGCCGAGTCTGCTCCTGGTCGATGAGCCCTTCTCCGCCCTGGACCGTCCCCTGGCCAAGGCGCTGAGGGCCGATCTCACCGACCTGCTCGCCGACCAGGACGTCATCACCGTCTGGGTCACGCACGACCCCGACGAGGCCGAGGAGGTCTCTCACCTCCACCTCCACCTCGATGGCCCTCCGGGAACCTGGCACTTGTCCGGCTGAGGAGCGGAGCCGACGGCACCCCCACACTCCACGCCCTCCTTTCATACCTCTGCATTCCCCGACGACGAAGGACAACGAAGCACCATGGGCAACCACACGAACTCACACACTTCACGCGCAGGCACCCCTCGTAGGCCAGGAGCACCGATCAGGCGCCGCTCACTCATCACCCTGGCCGGTCTCGGCGCCCTTTCCCCGGCGATCCTGTCAGCCTGTTCATCGCGTTCGAGCAAGGCCTCATCCAGCGGGACCGGCGGTCACATCGACACCCTGCGCGTCCACGTTCCCACAACTCTAGCCTACATGGCGCCGATGACGCTCTTCGGCGGCCAGGGCAAGCTGGCCCCGACGATTGGCAAGGCCACGGTGGAGAACTGGTCGAGCATCGACGCGATGAAGACGCTGCTCATGCAGAAGCAGACCGACCTGGCCGCCACGCCCTCCTACGCGGCAGCGAACCTGTTCAACAAGGGCGTCCCACTGCGCCTGGTCGCGATGCAGGTGTGGGGCATGCTCTACATCATCGGTCCCGAGGGAACCTCGGAGCAGGGCCTTGAGGCCCTGCGCGGCAAGACGGTGGCCGTGCCCATGCCGAACAACATGCCGGACCTCGTCTTCCGCTACCTGCTGGGCCAGAAGGGCTGGGACACGAGCAAGGACCTGACGATCCAGAGCTACACCGATGGCCAGGAGGCGTTGTCCAACCTCCTGGCGGGCAACGCCGAGTTCGCAGTCCTTCCCGAGCACCCCGCCAGCGTCAGCCTGACCAAGGCCAAGCAGCAGGGCAAAATCCTGGAGCGCACGGCCGACCTCCAGCAGATCTGGGCGGAGGTGACCGGCGGGGAGGCGAAGTTCCCCATGGCCGGACTGGTCATGCCGCAGGAGATCGCGGACTCCAACCCTCAGGCGGTCGGGGCAGTCCTCAATGAGGTGGAGGCCTGCATCGCGGCCACCAAAGCGAAATCCGAGGATACTATCAATGCCATCTCCCAGAAGACCGAGGTCCCCGCACCGATCGTCACCGAGGTGATCCCCCGCCTCCAGCTGAACTTGGTCCCGGCGGCCCGGGCCAAGGACCAGCTGGTCGACTTCTATACCCGTCTGTCCACCATCAGCCCGGACATCGTCGGCGGCAAGATGCCCGCCGACGACTTCTACCTGAAAGACCCCCGGTGACCCCGGACCTGCCATCGCCCCTCGTTCGCTGGCGCGCACGTCTTCTGTGGTGGGCCGGTATCGGCTTGGCCATCCTCATCTGGTACTGGGCCGCACTGGACCAGCCCGAGTACGCCCTTCCCGGTCCGGCGGCGACCTGGAGCGCCTTCCTAGGGCTGATCGACGACAGAGCGCTGGGATGGACCCTGTGGCTCACTTTGTCCAGAGCCGTCGTCGGCCTGGGGCTGTCCTGTCTCATCGGCATCCCGACGGGCTGGGCCCTGGGCACCTGGACCTGGCTGCGTGAGCTGCTGGACTCCTGGGTCCAGATCCTCATGGCGGTACCGCCGATCGTGCTCGTCGTGGTCGGGATGATATGGCTCGGACCGACGACGGGCGTCGTCATCCTGGTGGTCGCTCTGGTCACGCTGCCTCTGCTCGTCGCCTCCATGCGCGACGCGGTCCTCAACGTCGACGGCGACCTGCTGGAAATGGCGACGGTCTTCTCCAAGTCCCGCCCGTGGACGATCCGCAGGATCATTCTGCCAGCGGTAGCGCCACCGGTACTGTCTGCTCTGACAGTCGCCGTCGGCCAGTCCGTGAGGGTCACGGTCATGGCCGAGCTTCTGAGCACCCCGACGGGCCTTGGCGCAGAGGTCCAGCAGGCCCGCACAAATCTGGAAACCGCCGACGTCTTCGCCCTATCCGTCATCATGGCCGCGCTGACGCTGGTGCTCGAGCTGTGCGTCCTGCGCCCGTTTCGACGCCGCCTGACGACCTGGTCCTCGTAGTCCTCGTTCATTCTTGCAGTCCTCATCACTCAACACCGAAGGAGCACACATGTCACCCTCAGCCAGCACCCCGTCCACCGAATCCCTGTTCCGGCTCGGACTCAACGAGGCCCTGCCCATCTCCGATGAGGCCACCACCTCACGAGTCGTCGTCAACAATGACATCCTGCGCACCGTCATCTTCACCTTCGACACCGGTCAGCTCCTGACCGAACACACCTCCCCTCGCGCCGTGGTCGTCACGCTCCTGGAGGGCGAGATGGACTTCTCCATCGGCGAGCGCGTTGAACGGATGAGCGCCGGAGACGTCATCTACCTGGCCCCCGGAGACCGTCACGCTCTGACAGCCGTGTCACCATGCCGCATGCAACTGGTGATGGTCGACGTCGACAAGATCGACACGACAGCAGCGGAGTAGCGCGGGACAGGACGACACAACCGTCGACGGAGCCGCCGACCGGCGAACCGGCGGCAAGCGTCGCGTAGGGGCGGGGCGCGGAGCGCAGAGGGCTCCGCGCCCCGCCCCGCTTTCTTGTGACATCCGCAAAAACAGGCGCCTCATCCGGAGGCTTCGTAGCACCGGGCGATTCCGCGTAACCCGGAGCATCACGCTTGGTGTTGCGCCTCACGCAGTTCCCGTGACAACTCGGAACGGTAAGCCAACTCACGCACCCTTGTAGGAAAACTAAACCTTCCATAGAATAGATTGTGGATGCCCGAGATCTTGACGTGACTCGCTTCCCACACCGTGGCATAGGGAAGACGGGCGTGGCACCATCGCTTTTATCCACCCAGAAAACGCAGGGAACAGTAAGGGAGCGTGTATGTCTACCGACTCCAAACCCTAGTTCTCCCCTCAACTACCCTACCACGTTCTTTTACTTTTCAATAACCCCATCCCCGCCCGGTCTCCACGTCTTCCGCCTGCCGCACCACCCAGTAAGGGGTTACCAGTGTTCAGCAAGCCCGCACAATTCCATGCACCAGAGAGGAACGCCGCATGATTGTCATCACCCTTCTGGTGGGAATCCTATTCTGGATCGGGATTGACATATGGGCCGGCATCACCTCGAAGTGGTACAAGGCGGTAGAACTCGACCCCGGCGTTATCTCTGAAGACTTCAGCATCCTCGTGCCGATCTACGGCAACGTCAAGTATCTCCAGAACGCGGACTATCTGCACCCCTACGGCGATCGGGTGGTCCTGTGCACAACCTCCGGCGAGTCCGAGGAATTCTACCGCGACCTCGAGGACATTGCCATCCGCTACGGATTCAGGATCTTCCGCAGCGAGTACGTTCCGCGCAAAGTGGGGCGCAAACGGAGCACCTCGGGGATCACTCGAGACACGGTCGTTCGAGACGCGCTGCTGGCCGCACCGCTCAACTCCTACACGGTCTGCCTTGACGCCGACACCACGGCACAGGAGTCACTGACCCACATCGTCGGCGCCCTGGTGGCCAACAAGGCGGACTTCGCCTCGGTCACCATCGTCCCGCAGAAGAAGGGGCCCTTCATTGTCCAGATGCAGCGTCACGAGTACGTTGTCTCCATGCGCGCCCGTCGAATCATGCCGTGGCTTCTCAGCGGAGCCCTTCATATCGGCAAGACCGACGTCATGCGCCAGATCATGGCTCGTCACTCGCTGTTCTTCCAGGGCAATGACATTGAGTCCGGGATCATCGGGGACGCCCTTGGATACAAGGCCGTTCATATTCTTGCCCACGTCAACACCAACGCGCCGGACACGCTGTACGCCTGGTGGCGTCAACGGATTGCGTGGAGTGGTGGCTCTTTCAGACTGTTCATCATCAACTTCAGATTCGTCTTCCAGCACCCATTCCTGTGGATGTACAGCGGTATCGTCGTGATCAGCATGTTCGTCCTCAGATGGATCGCCGTCATCTCTCCTGGCTGGACTCTGCTGCTCGCGCTGTTCATCTACTACGCGGCTATCGTATGGCTTCACTGGGACCACGGGAACAAGTGGCTCATCTTCCAACCCTTCTACTGCCTCTTCGTCAGTCTCATCGTCGTGCCCATTGGTGTGGCCTACTACTTCAAGATGGCGATTCCGGAGCGCAATTTCGGAGTCATCCGTCCCAAGCGCAAAGAGCTGGTGCCTGCGAGCTGATCCTCCTCGCAGCAACCCGGGAATAACATCCGGAAGACGCGAACAAGCGAACCAAATTGGCGGGCCCACCTTCTCAGAAGAAGGTGGGCCCGCTAATGGTTTGCCGAACCCGGGAACGGAATCAGCTCACTCCTCGCCACTCTCGGCGGAGTCGGCGCTGTCATCGTCAGCGGCCTCAGCGACAGCCGCCGCAGCGGCCTCGGCGGCCGCAGCAGCGTCGTCTTCATCGGAGCCGATGTAGGCCGACAGGTCCACGACCTCTCCCTTGGAGTCGACGACCCTGGCCTGTCGCAGGGCCATGGCCAAGGATTTGTTGCGGGCAACCTCGGAGACGAAGGCAGGAATCTGCCCGGCCTGCTGGGCTCCCTGGAGGAACTGGGCGGGCTCCATGCCGTACTGCTGAGCGGTCTGGAAGAGGAACTCGAGGAGCTCGTCCTGGGCCACGCCGACCTTGAGGTCTTCGGCCAGGACATCGAGGATGATCTGGTCGCGCACGCCGGTGACGATGTCGTCCCGGATCTCCTTGGCGTGCTCCTCGTCGCCCTCCTTGCCCTCAGCCTGGAGGTGCTGGGCGATCTCGGCCTCGACAACGGCCTCGGGAACGTCGAAGGACACCTCACCGCGCAGATGCTCGAGCAGAGCGTCACGGGCAGCGACGGCCTGCTCACCGGTCTTGCGCTCGGAGACCTGCTTGACGAGGTCCTCACGCAGCTCCTCAACGGTGTCGAACTCGGAGGCGAGCTGGGCGAACTCATCGTCGACCTTGGGCAGCTCGCGCTGCTTGACGGCGGTGGCGGTCACGGTGACCTCGGCCTCCTCGCCCGCGTGCTCGCCGCCAGCCAGCTCGGTGGTGAAGGTGGCAGACTCATCGGTCTTGAGACCGCGCAGAGCGGTATCCAGCCCCTTGAGCATGTTGCCCTTGCCGATCTCGTAGGAGACGCCGGAGATGGAGTCGACCTCCTCGCCGTCAATGACCGCCTTGAGGTCGATGGTGACAAAGTCACCGGTCTTGGCCTTGCGGCCCACGGACTTCAGGGAGCCGAAACGAGCGCGCAGGTTGTCCAGCTCGGTGTCGACGTCCTCGTCGGTGACCTCGACGGCATCGACGGTCAGTTCGGTCTTGCTCAGGTCGGGCAGCTCGATGACGGGGCGGACGGTGACCTCGGCGGTGAAGGCGAGCTGGCCGCCGTTCTCACCGGTGGCGTTGGGCAGTTCGACAACGTCGACCTCAGGCTGGAGCATGGGGACCCGCTCGGCCTCGGTGATGGCGTCCCGGTAGAAGTCAGAGAGCTTGTTGTTGACGGCCTCTTGGATGACGGCCCCACGGCCGACCCTCTGGTCGATGACCCGGTTGGGGACATGGCCGCGGCGGAAGCCGGGAACCTGGATCTGAGAGCCGATCTCCTTGTAGGCGGCATCGAGGCTGGGCTTGAGCTCCTCATAGGGGACCTCGACGGTCAGCTTGATGCGACTGGGGTCGAGATTCTCGACAGTGGTCTTCACGGGGGTTGCTCCCAAGGTCTGAGTTCTGCGGTAACACCGAAGCGTTCTGAACGCGTTCGGCGGACGCGCGTCTGTGGCGTCAATCCGTGCCATCTTAGGGCAAACGGCCAGTGGGATCGATGATGCGTCCCCACCTGGCGCATGACTCTGGACACAAGGGCAAGACCTGCCATCACCTCGGGCTCAGTGGCACGCTCCGGCCTCCGACAACGACGGCTTGCCAAGCCCGCTCAACCCGGGCGACCCGCCCGACCGCATCAACGACGTCGGCGTGAACGTCGCGGGCCTCAGCATCGTCAGAACCGGTGAAGCGGACCGTCACCCGGGGCTCTGCGCGCACGACGTCGATCTGAAACGACTCCAGAACAGTGGTTTGCTTGACAGCGCTGCGGGCGGCGGACTCGACATCCTTGGGACTGTGACCCGCTTTGAGCGCGTTCACCGTAAGAATCGATCGGTATGAGGGCATGACTCCAGCGTAGTGCTCACCGCGACAGCACTTGAATCGCACGACGCTATCGCCCGTAGGGCGAACGGTCGGGCTGGCGGGATTTGAACCCGCGGCCCCCTGCTCCCAAAGCAGGTGCGCTACCAAACTGCGCCACAGCCCGTGACGTGGCGAAAGGGACCGCCGAGGAAGCGGCCCCTTTCTGCTCACAGAGCGGGTGACGGGAATCGAACCCGCGCAATCTGCTTGGAAGGCAGAGGCTCTACCATTGAGCTACACCCGCATGGATGAAGGGCTCTCACCCTCCACCGGCAGCCTCACTGCTCGATGAGGCCCTCCTTGTAGGCCCGCACAAGACGGCGGGGCACGGCGATCTCGCGGCCCTGAACGCGGATGGTGTTGAGCTCGGTGAGCTTGGCCTTCCACTGTGAGCGGCGGTTGCGGGTGTTGCTGCGGGACATCTTCCGCTTCGGCACTGCCATGGGCCCGCTCCTCTCTCATGAACCAAAGGGATCAGGCGACCCCTCGAAACTGGACCGAGGGACACCATAACGACATTCGCCCGACCGCTTCCAGTCCAAGACCGTCTCCACCCGTGTGACATCGATCCCGCGCCCGCCCGTGCGAAGATCATTCCATGGCCTCACACGCCCCCGGCACATCCTCCCGCCGCCCTGCTCGCAACGATGGCCCCCGCGGGCTGGTCACGCTGGCTCATGGCGAGCAACCCGAGATCGACCTGGAGATCAAGAGGTCGCACTTCCTGGCGAGAGCCCACCGCACGGACACCATGGACGAGGCCCGCGAGTTCATCGCACGAGTGCGTTCCGCTTACCCCGATGCGCGTCATCACTGCTCGGCGATGACTGTCACCGTGCTCTCCGAGTCCAACGCCCCGACCGCGTCGCACCATCCTACTGAGCGCTCCAACGACGACGGCGAGCCCTCGGGCACAGCGGGCCAGCCCATGCTCGAGACGCTACGGGGAACGGGATTGGCCAACACGACCATCGTCGTCGCCCGCTACTTCGGTGGGACGCTTCTGGGGACTGGAGGCCTGGTGCGCGCCTACTCGGAGGCCACTGCCCGGGCACTGGCCCGCGCCTCGCGCGTCGAGCTGATCCGGCGTCACCTGTGGGACCTGCGGGTGCCGGTCGCCCAGGCCGGCAGGATCGAGGCCGAACTGCGTTCCCGCGATGTCGCCGGCGGCGACCATGACGGTCATCATTCGATCCAGGTGGAGGAGACGATCTGGGGGCCGACCCACGCCGTTCTCATTCTGGCAACGCCCTTCGCCGACCCAGCTCTCCTACAGGAGCCGCTGGCCGCTCTCACGCGCGGCGAGGGGATTGCCGAGCCCGCCGGAAGCCGTCTGGTCGAGGTCCCGTTGCCATCGTCTGCATGACACGGCCGACCGATCCGCACGCCTCCAGAGCTTCAGGGCCCACCGCGATGTGACACAGTCGACCCCAGAATGCGGTCATCGCTGCGGGACACGGGGTAGTGTTTCAGCGATGGCCGGGCCGGAACGGTCCCGGATCAGTTCACGAGCAGCTCAGACACGGGCAGGCGCAGTCAGCCGCCCCGAGGGACAGGAGGACCATGATGGCCATGACCGCCATGTGCGCCATGTCCCCCATGTCCATGTGTCGATGCTGCCGGTGTAGGTAGAGCGCCAGGCCACGACATCCGTGCGCGTACCGCTGCGCGCATGCCCGGCGCTCCCGGAGCAGGCGGTCTCTACCTGCTGTTTCACCCACTCGACGCAGTATGGCTGCCCATTGACGGACGCGGACCGTCTCCCCCACCTTCTTTCACCTCTTTTGTCATTCTCACGGGCTCTCCCGCGGGCCCGGCGCCGCCCCGTCTCGGAAAGGCGCCGGTATCGGCACCGAGGGCTCATTCAACCCGCAACCCCAAAGGACATCACTATGACCTACGCACTCGACGCAACCGCCCTGGTCGGCAACACTCCGCTGGTTCGTATCAACCGCGTGACCGATGGCGCGCCCGCCACCGTCCTGGCCAAGGTCGAGGCCTTCGAGCCGGCCTCCTCCGTCAAGGACCGCATCGCCCTGTCCATCGTCCGCGCCGCGGAGGAGTCCGGCGCTCTCAAGCCCGGTGGCACCATCGTGGAGGCGACCTCCGGCAATACCGGCGTCGGCCTGGCCATGGTGGGAGCGGCCCTGGGCTACAAGGTCATCATCACCATGCCTGAGACCATGTCCAAGGAGCGACGGGCCATTATGCGGGCCTTCGGCGCCGAGCTGATGCTGACCTCCGAGGGCGGCGTGGCCGGTGCGGTCAAACGCGCCGAGGAGATCCAGGCGGCCACCCCCAACTCGATCCTGGCCTCCCAGTTCACGAATCCCGCCAACCCCAAGGTCCACCGAGAGACCACGGCCCGGGAGATCCTGGAGCAGACCGGAGGCGACATCGACGTCTTCGTGGCCGGAATCGGCACAGGGGGCACGCTGACCGGCGTGGGCCAGGTCCTGCGTCAGGAGAAGCCCGGGGTGAGGATCTACGGCGTCGAGCCCTCCGAGTCCCCGCTGCTGAGCGAGGGGAAGGCCGCTCCCCACAAGATCCAGGGCCTCGGACCCAACGTGGTTCCCGAGATCCTCGACCAGGAAATCTGGGACGAGCTCCTCCACATCGAGTCCGACGTCGCCATCACCTACGCACGCCGCGCCGCCGCGGAGGAGGGCCTCCTCGTAGGCATCTCCTCAGGCGCTGCCCTGGCCGCCGCGAGCGAGCTGGCCAGGCGCCCCGAGCTGGCGGGTAAGACCATCGTCACCGTCCTGCCGGACACCGGTGAGCGCTACCTGAGCACGCCCTTGTACAAGGACTTCCTCGACTGACGACTCCGACGGCGGTAAGCCCGGAACAGGCAAGCCGCCGTCGGTGTTGTCACCGGCGCAGCGGGTGCGGTGCGGACTCATGAGTAGACCGGGACCGCACTGTCACCCCCCAACTGAGGAGCACAACCATGCACAACTCCAAACGGTCCCTGCTGGACCTGGCCCGCGAGGACCTGGCCGCGGCCCGCAGACGCGACCCCGCCGCCCGGTCCAACCTGGAGGTTGCCCTCCTCTATCCCGGCGTTCACGCTCTGTGGGCGCACCGAGCCGCCCACAAGCTGTGGCACAAAGGGCACCGCTTCGCCGCACGCGCCCTGTCCCAGGCCGCCCGAAACTTCACCGGCATCGAGATCCACCCAGCCGCAGTCATCGGCGAGCGCTTCTTCATCGACCACGGTATGGGAGTGGTCATCGGTGAGACGGCCGAAGTTGGCGACGACGTCCTGCTGTTCCACGGAGTGACTCTTGGCGGAGTGTCCATGAGTCCCGGCAAGCGTCATCCCACCATCGGCAACAACGTGCAGATCGGCGCCGGCGCCAAGGTTCTGGGGCCGGTCGTCGTCGAGGATGGCGCCAAGGTCGGAGCCAACGCGGTACTGGTGAAGAACCTGCCGCAGGGGCACGTCGCAGTGGGTGTCCCCAGCCGGGCCCGAGACCCTCGCACCGACCCCGAGCTCATGATGGACCCGACCATCTACATCTGAGACACCTCTTCTGACGGTTTCAAACCACCCGGATCTCCCGCTGACCGCGCCTGCTGCGCACGGTCAGCGGGAGATCATTCCCGCGGCCAAGTCGCGCAGACGGTTGAAGACCTTGCCGCCGGAGGCGCGCGAGCCGTCGTGCTCGTACTCGCTGGTGATCCAAGTGCGCAGACCGGGGATAAGCGCAGCCGTCTCCAGTGAGGTGGTTATCGGCACGAACACGTCACGGGCGTAGACGGCGGCGGCACCAGGAGTCGTGGTGGCCTTGAGTCGGGTCGGGTCGTAGAGCGCAGGCCACTCATACGCGGCCAGAAGATCGGCCACCGCCAGCCAGGGGCGAAGGCCGGTGTCCTCTGCGAAGCTCTCGCGGCGCACGTGCTCACCGGTCAGCAGCGTGGGGTCGTCCTCGAAAACCGCGGGCCGGGCCCTCTGGGCGGCCCAGTCGGTGGTACCGGCATCGGCCCAGCAGGACTCGTGGATGACGGCGTAGAGCGGGGACCGCCCGCCGAAGGCCAATGAGTGCCCCAGGTCGTAGCGGAAGGTCCAGGAGTCGGGATCGCGTTCCAGAAGGTGGTGGAGGGTGTCCGCACCCCCGGCCCCTCCCAACAGGGCGCCGAGCGAGCGCAGGCGCTCGGGCCCGACGATGTCCCCGCCCGCCGTCGTCAGCTCGCCGCGGCCGGCCAGCTCGGACAGATGGGACATCCGGTCGCGGTCCTTGGGGTAACGGTCGTAGTACTCCTCGCTCTTGGCGCGCATTGCCTCATAGCTGAGGGCGTAGACCTCATCGATGCCGTGTCCGACGGCGGGCAGGCCTCCGGTGATGTAGACGGTCTCCAGACTCTCGGCGTGCTCGGACAGATAACGGGTGACGCAGAATCCTCCGAAGGATTGTCCCAGCAGGCTCCACCGCTCCAGACCTAAGGCGCTGCGCAGCTCCTCGCAGTCCTCGACGATCTCGTCGGCGCGCAGGTGGGTGAGCAATCGGGCGGTGGCCGCGGGACTACCGGCGGCATCGGGCCGGTCCACCGGGCTGGAGGCACCGGTGCCGCGCTGGTCTATGAGGATGACCCGGTAGTGCTCCAGGATCGCGCCGAGCCAGCTGAGGCCGGCATCGGCACTGGGGCGGGGCGCCTCGCAGCCGGGCCCGCCCTGGAGGAAGACGAGTGGTGGCCGGGAGAGCGGGTCGATGCCCGCAGCCGAGACCTCGCGGGCGTAGACGGTGATGGAGACCGAGCCATCGGGGGCGAGGTCCCCCTGGCCGCTGCGGTCCAAGGGCACGCTCAGGTGGTGGTGCCGGATCAGCAGCCCAGTGGTCGAGGAGGACCAGTTCGAGGAGCGCAGGAGGGGCGAGGCGTTCGACATGCCGCAACCCTAGGCCCCCCATACTTGTGTCCGGCGACCATATTGGTATCCGGGCGTCCTGGAAACGGACTGCCCGAATCTCAGCGGGCCTGGCAGGAGGGGCACCAGAAGAGGCGGCGGGCTGCCATCTCCCGCTCCGCCACCGGGGTTCCGCAACGCAGACAGGGCCGCCCGGCGCGGTGGTATACGTACCACCGTCCGGCTTCGAGGTCGTCCGGCGGCAGGGGGTAGGGAACATCGTCGAGGTCGACGGTGGTGATGAACCCGGTGGCCACACCGTATTCCATGAGGGGGCGCAGGTCCTCCCAGATGGCCCGTAGTCGCTCCTCGCTGATGCGGTTGCCGGCTCGGAAGGGTGAGACCCCCACCCGGAAGAGCGTCTCGGCCCGGTAGATGTTGCCGGCCCCAGAGATGACGGCCTGGTCCATGAGCAGCTCGCCGATGCTCTTGCGC
>NZ_JH470348.1:338970-375704 GCF_000239715.1 Actinomyces sp. oral taxon 849 str. F0330
CGGCCACGCCCTCGGCATCCAGCAGCTCGCAAGCGGCCGGTCCCGTCAGGTCGGCCACACCGTGGCGCCCGAGGAGCCGCAACCGCACCGCGCCACGCGGCTCGGGCGGCTCCCAGTCTTCGGGAGCCGGGCAGCCGCGACTGTCGGCGCCCGTTCCCTCGGTGTCCTCACCAGGATCGACGCCAACGGATCCGCCCTTGAGCCCGGCCAGAGCGGAGCCTCCCCCACCCTTGAGAGCGTGCTCGCCGCGCTCGCCGACACGTCTGCGGGGGGCGCCGATGGCATGGGGCGCAGTGAACTCGCGGTCGCCGTCGAAGGTCCACGAGCCGTACAGGCCGAGGTGAATTCGCAGCCAGGTGACGGAGGCGTCGTCGAGGAGCATGTCGGGGCGGGGCCCGAACGGGAGGAAGAGATGCTTGCCGTGGGCCTGACCGCCCAGGAGCACCTGGCCGTCCAGGCGGCTCGCCCCGTCAGCGAAGCGTCCCTGCGGGGAGGAGGCGTGCAGGTTCTGTCCGCCGTAGAGCTCGTTCAGGGCAGCGGCGAGCCGGTGGATGGTGTGGCCCTCCGGCATGCGGCGCTCCGATCAGGCCCCGGCGGGGGTGATGGTGGGTGCGCCGGAGGGGCCTCCGGCGGGGACGGCTCCGTCGTGGATGCGCATCTCATAGTCAGCGAGCTGCGCGATACGGCGCACGTGGCGCTCATCTCCGCTGAAGGGCTCGGCGAGGAAGGCGTCGATGATCGCCAGGCCCGCTGACAGGTCGTGCATACGTCCGCCCAGGGCGACGACGTTGGCGTTGTTGTGCTGGCGGGCCAGTTGGGCGGTCTCGATCGACCAGGCCAGAGCGGCGCGCACCCCGTCGACCTTGTTGGCAGCGATCTGCTCCCCGTTGCCGCTTCCGCCGAGGACGATGCCGAGACTTCCGGCGTCGGCCACCACGGCCTCTCCGCAGGCCAGGCAGAAGGCGGGGTAGTCATCATCTGGGTTATAGGAGTGGGCACCGTGGTCGATGACGTCATGGCCCGCCTCCCGCAGATGCCCGATCACGGCGCTCTTGAGGTCGAAGCCGGCGTGGTCGGAGGCGATGTGGATGCGCATGGGCTGAATTGTGCCTCACGCGAACAGCGGTACGCACCATGAGGGCATGAGCGTCGTCAAGACGCCGGAAAAGACCGGTCCGGGTTAGCGTGTTGGTTATGACTGACGCCTCTCCGATCCAGACCGGCCCT
Organism: Actinomyces sp. oral taxon 849 str. F0330; assembly: GCF_000239715.1. Lineage (NCBI taxonomy): Bacteria > Bacillati > Actinomycetota > Actinomycetes > Actinomycetales > Actinomycetaceae > Actinomyces > Actinomyces sp. oral taxon 849. The sequence continues at coordinate 340,198 of NZ_JH470348.1, forward strand.
TCCCCCTACTCCGACTCATCATCCCCATCCACCGGGCAACCGAATGGCCCCGCCGGCGAGGTTCTGGCCGGCGTCCTGGAGACGGCCGCCACCGATTCCTCGATCCGCCCCCAGGACGACCTGTTCCGCTTCGTCAACGGCGGATGGCTGGCCACGGCCGAGATCCCGGCCGACCGTCCCGGCAGCGGTGCCTTCACCGTGCTGCGGGACGAGGCCGAGGCGGCCTGCCGTCAGATCGTCGAGGAGCTCGCCGAGGGCTTCTCCGCCGCCTCCCCCGAGGAGGCCTCCCAGGCGCTGGCCACAAACCGGGGCCGTGTCGGCGCCCTCTACGCGGCTTTCATGGACGATGAGCACCTCGAGGCGCTCGGGGCCGGGCCGTTAGCCGGTGAGCTGGCGCCGGTGCTGGCCGCTGCCTCCAAGGAGGAGCTGGCCCGGGTGCTCGGCGGGATGATGCCGATCGGGTTCATGGGCGTCGTCGGCGCCGACGTCGAGGTCGATATCAACGATCCGGAGCGTTACACGAGCTGGGTCGGCCAATCGGGGTTGGGCCTGCCGGATGAGTCCTACTACCGCGAGGAGGCTCAGGCGCCGCTGCGCCGGGCCTATGTGGCGCACGTGGCCAGAATGCTTCAGCTGGCGGACCTCGTGGACGCCTTCGGCTCCTCCGGTGAGGACCTCGCCGAGCGGGTCATGGCCGTGGAGACCGATCTGGCCAAGGGCCACTGGGACCGGGTCGCCTGCCGCGACGTGGAGAAGATGAACAACCCGATGTCCTGGCAGGAGATCGTGGACTCGGCGCCGACCCTGCCCTGGAGGGAATGGCGCGAGGGGATTCGGTCGGCAGCCCGATCCGCCGGAATCGAGCAGACCACCTTCCTCGATGAGGCCATCGTCACTCAGCCCGATTATCTGCCCCACGCGGCCAGAATCTGGCAGGAAACCGACCTGGAGGACCTCAAGGCCTGGGCGGCATGGCACGTCGTTCACGGACGGGCGACCCTGCTCTCAGGCGCCTTCGTGGAGGAGAACTTCGACTTCTACGGCCGCACGCTCCAGGGAACCGACGAGCTGAGGGCCCGTTGGAAGCGCGGCGTCGCCCTGGTGGAGTCCTGCTTGGGCGAGGCACTGGGAGAGATCTACGTGGAACGCCACTTCCCACCGTCGCACAAGTCGGCGATGGAGAAACTGGTCGGCCGGCTCATCGAGGCCTACCGCCAGTCCATCTCCTCTCTGGAGTGGATGAGCCCGGCCACGCGGGCGCGTGCCCTGGACAAGCTGGCGCTGTTCACCCCCAAGATCGGCTATCCGGTGCGCTGGCGCGACTACTCCGCCGTCGAGATCACCCCCGGGGACGTCTTGACCTCGGTGCGCAGTGTGGAACGGGCCGACATGGCCTACTCGCTGGACAAGCTGACCAAGCCGGTGGACCGGGACGAGTGGCACATGACGCCGCAGACGGTTAACGCCTATTACAACCCCACGATGAACGAGATCGTCTTCCCCGCCGCGATCCTTCAACCGCCCTTCTTCGACCCGCAGGCGGACGACGCCGTGAACTACGCGGGCATCGGCGCCGTCATCGGCCACGAGATCGGCCACGGCTTCGACGACCAGGGATCCACCTTCGACGGCACGGGGAAGGTCAGCGACTGGTGGACCCGGGAGGACCGGGAGGCCTTCACCGAGCGCACCAGTGCGCTCATCAGCCAGTACGACGCCTACACTCCCGAGGTCGTTACCGCCAAGCACAAGGCCGCGGGCACAGCGGAGGGGGAGATTCCGCACGTCAACGGCGCCCTGACCATTGGAGAGAACATCGGCGACCTGGGCGGCCTGGGAATCGCCCTCAAGGCCTACGCCCTGGCGCTGGCCGACGCAGGTATCGGCTCGGTCGATGAGGCCCCCGTCGTCGACGGACTGACCGGCCTGCAACGCTTCTTCTACTCCTGGGCGAGAATCTGGCGCTCCAAGAACCGTCCGGACTACGCCGAACTGCTGCTGACCGTGGACCCGCACTCGCCGGCAGAGTTCCGCTGCAACGGAATCGTGCGCAACGTCGAGGCCTTCTACCGCGCCTTCGAGGTCCAGCCCGACGACGCCCTGTGGCTGGCACCGGACGAGCGGGTGTCCATCTGGTAGACGGCCCTCTCGATTCATCGACTCCGTGAGAGGGATCACGGCGTTCTACGCCGAAGCGGACACTTCGTTCACAGATAACGATGGATCCTCTTCTCATTCAACGCTAGGGTGGAATATAACGCGGTGATACCCCGGCTCACCGGTTGCCACCTGTTTTCCCCGTACACCTAGGAGTACTCATGCGTCTCGGACGCCCCCTTGCCGCCGCGAGCGTAATGGCCGCAGCGATTGGCGCCTCCCTTGCTGCCTCCCCCGCCTTGGCCGACGGCACTATCAAGTTCGCTGACGACCAGCAGAACATCGTCAACCCCTCTGATACTGCCTTCTCGGTCGCCGGAACCGGCTGCACCGGCAAGGACGCGGCTGTTGGCATCGCCCTGTACGCCCCTGACGGCACCATCTCCACCGTCGTGAGCACGGAGCCCACCGCTGAGGGCAACTGGTCCACCACGCTGAACATTCCCGAGCTGGTCAAGTCGACCGGCGTTGAGGCCAAGACGGATGGCACGGCCGACGGCTGGTCCATCGGCGCCGGATGCGTCACCTACGGCGGCCAGCAGCAGGGCCAGGACCAGAAGGCCATCGCCTTCGACGACACCGACGTCGACGGCACCTTCGAGATCAGCACCGACCCGAACGGCGCCCAGACCTTCACAGTTGACGCCACCGGATTCTCCCCCAATGAGGAGGTCACCGTTTCACTTGTCGGCAAAGACGACCCCAGCATCACCTACAACATCGGTAAGGTCACCGCCGACGCCACGGGCAAGGTGCATGGCACCCTGCCGGCTCCCACCGGTGTTGCCGACGGTCAGTACCTGCTGACCCTCGAGGGCGCCCGCTACGGCGAGGCCGCCACCAGCAAGAGGGTCATCACCGTCAAGAACGGGGCCTTCGACCTCGGCGAGGCCGCCGACAACGGCATTGGCGGTAACGGTAACAGCAACGCCACCGGCGACCCCACGACCCCCAGCAACGGCGGCAACAGCGCGAAGGCCCCGGCCAACACCGGTGCCACCCAGGCCGCTTCCACCTCTAACAAGCCGCTGGCCAAGACCGGTGCCAACGGTCTTCTCTTCGGCGGCATCGCCGCGGCCCTCGTGGCCATCGGTGGTGGCGTCCTGGTCGTGCGTCGCCGCAAGGCCTGACAGCATCTTCCCAGGATGACTGGGAACATTTCCCGTCGGGGAGACGGCGCCGCCGCGCGTCGTCTCCCCGACGAGCTTTCACCACCCGTAGACGGTGCGCGGCAGGCAGGCGACCGCGCACGACGCCATGAACCTTCCCCCGGGGCTGACACTGAGACCATGGACTCCACCTCCGACGACGAGAGCACCGACAACTCCCCAACGACGTCCAAGGACAACACCTCCGACGCCGTCTCCCACCTCCATCAGCGGACCCGTCGGGGTCGAGGACCACGGCACTGGTCGAAACGCCGGAAAGTCACCGTTGCATTGACCTCCGCGGTGGCTGTAGTCGCTATTGCCCTGGGAGCCGATGTGGCCGTCTTGGTTCATCGCCCCACGCGCGTCGACATCGCCATGCCCTCGACCTCATCGCCGACAGCGGGCGAGACCTGGCTGATCCTGGGAACGGATTCCCGCGCCACCGTGCCGGGAGATCAGAACCGGTACGGGACCACTCAGGACGTGGAGGGCTCGCGCGCCGATGTCATCGCCCTGATGCGCCCGTCGGAGGCGGGGCTCACGGTCATCAACCTGCCCCGGGACCTGACCGTCAACAGCAAGGGCATGGAGCTGGACCGTTTGGCCACCACCTACATCCCCGGACCGCAGAACACAGTCAACGCGCTGTGCACCGGGCTGGGAGTCCCCACCACTCATCTCGTCACTATCGACATGGCCCAGTTCGCCGACATCATCGACTCCCTGGGCGGTATTGAAGTGGACATTCCCGAGCCGGTGCGGGACGCCTACACCGGGCTGAACCTCACTTCCGCCGGTACCCGCCGGCTTTCGGGCATCGACGCCCTTGCCCTCGTCCGCTCCCGTCACCCGGAAATCCTGCGCGACGGCACCTGGGTAGCCATGAGCGAGGCCGACGGCGCCCAGCGCCGCAGTGAGTCCACCACCATGGTGATGCAAGCTGTCCTGTCCGCCGTCGGACAGAAATCCGGCAATCCCCTGGCGCTCCATCAACTGGCGCACACGGTCGCCGGCAACATCACGCTCGACTCGGGAACCGGCCTCGGCGATCTGATCGCATTGGGACGTCGCGTGTCGAAGGCCAAGAAGGCCGGCTCCACCACGATCATCGATCTTCCAACAGGGCCTCGAGACGAGTCCATCATCGTCTCACCCAACCAGGAGTCGCGAGACCTGCTGGCCCAATACGGGTACACTCCCAAGACCTGCCGCCCGGCAAGCTCCTGATCGCTCCACCACCGCAAGAGTTCCGCATCACCGCAACGCTACGCGCGCACCTTTGACATACATCGCCTTTCTCACGTGAGTGACGACACCTTCCGAAGTGATCGGTATCACATTTGAGACCTACGCCCTTGACCCATTCCTCGTTACGGTAGATAACAAGCCGGTGAAGAATCGGATCGCCGGCAGCTTTCGTTCCCCGTAGACCTAGGAGGACACATGCGTCTTGGACGTCCCCTGGCCGCAGCGAGCGCGGTGGCCGCAATGACCGGAGCCTCTCTCATTGCCTCCCCCGCTCTCGCCAACGACTCCAACAGGAACAGCACGAGCAGCCCGACCAGCTCCAGCAGCCCGAGCCCCAGTGAGAACGCCCCGAGCCCCAGCAGCTCCAGCGAGAGCCACTCGAGCAGCAGCTTCAGGATCACTCAGGAGAAGACCTTCGTCTCCGCCAGCACCAACAGTTCCTTCACCGTCTCCGGGACCGGCTGCACTGGACAGCAGGCCACCGTCGGCATCGCACTGTACGCCCCGGACGGCACCGTCTCCGACATCGTCAAGACCGAGGCGGCCGCGGACGGCAGCTGGTCCACCGATCTCGACCTGGCCGCACTGATCAAGTCCATCGGTTCCTCCACCGCGACCACCACCGATGGGTGGACCATCGGCGCCGGATGCATGACCTACGGCGGCAAGACCGAGACTGTGCAGACGACCACTCAGCAGCAGACCCAGATCTTCTTCGACGACACGCGCATCTCCGGCTCCTACGAGGTGTCCGCCCGCACGGAGACACAGTCCCAGACCTTCACCTTCAACGCCCAGGGGTTCTACGCCGGTGAGACGGTGACTGTGCTCCTGAAGCACAAGAGCGACTCCAGCATTCGCTACACCCTTGGAGAGCTGACGGTCGACGCCAACGGCAACCTGGTGGGCAACCTGCCCGCGCCCACCGATGCTGCCGACGGTGAGTACCTGCTGGTTCTGACCGGCTCCCACCACGGTGAGACGGCCACCAGCAAGACCATCACCACGGTTTCCAACCATACCTTCACCATCAAGAACTCGGAGCGCTCCACCAGCGAGAACGAGACCACCGAGAACAACGGTGGTGGCGGGGAGACCCAGACCAACGGCGACTCCTCCAAGACCACCGAGCGCTCCACCAGCGAGCATGAGACCACCGAGAACAACGGTGGTGGCGGGGAGACCCAGACCAACGGCGGTGGCGAGGACAAAACCACAACCGACCAGCAGGTCAACAACCAGACCAACCGCAGCAAGAGCGTGAGCTCGGGTACGAAGGAGTCCTCCTCCAACACCAGGGCCGCCGGTGAGACGAACACCAACAACGGCAAGTCCCTGGCACACACCGGTGCCAACGGCCTGATCTTCGGCGGAATCGCCGCGCTGCTCGTGGCGATCGGCGGGGCGGTCCTGTTCCTCCGCCGTCGTAACAAGGCCTGATCACTCTTCTCAACCTTTCCTGCACCACCGGAACTGCCTCCGACGCCGGGGAAGACGACACGCATTGCGTCGTCTCCCCGGCGTCGTCGTGGACTGCCAACACTCCCTCCTGAATCGGAAGGTGAGACAATCGCCCGGCGCCTATGAGCCACACACCCCTTTCAGACAGGAGTTCTTATGCCTGGTCAGAACCTGACTCGCCTCGAGGCCGCTAAACGCAGCGCGACGGTGCATACCCGGAGCTACGACGTCGTCCTCGACCTCACGCGCGGTGAGACGCTCTTCCGGTCCACCACCACCGTACGGTTCACGGCCACGCCAGGAGCCTCCACGTTCATCGACCTGATCGCGCCGACCGTCCGCTCCATCACTCTCAACGGGCGCGCCCTCGACCCCACCGAGGTCTACGAGGACTCACGGATCGCGCTGATGGACCTGACCACGGACAACGAGCTGATCGTCGACGCCGACTGCGCCTACATGCACACCGGAGAGGGCCTGCACCGCTTCACCGATCCTGCCGACGGCGAGACCTACCTCTACAGCCAGTTCGAGGTGCCCGACTCCCGACGGGTCTTCGCTGTCTTCGAGCAGCCCGATCTCAAAGCCTCCTTCACCTTCACCGTCACCACCCCGGCGAGCTGGACGGTGCTGTCCAACTCCCCCACCCCCGAGCCGACCCGGACAAGGGCGTCCGACGGCTCGGGAGAGGCCCGTACCTTCGCCTTCGCCCCCACCGAGCCGATGAGCTCCTACGTCACGGCCATTGTGGCAGGCCCCTACGTCGGCACCACAGACGAGTACGTGGCCAGCGACGGGCGCTCCGTGCCCCTGGGGGTCTACTGCCGCAAGAGCGTGGTCGAGTACATGGACTCCGAGGAGATCCTGGACCTGACCAAACGAGGCTTCGCCTACTACGAGGAGCTGTTCGCAACGCCCTACGCCTTCACCAAGTACGACCAGATCTTCGTGCCCGAGTTCAATGCCGGGGCGATGGAGAACGCCGGCTGCGTCACCCACCGCGACGACTACATCTTCCGCTCCCGACCCGTCGAGGCCCGCGTCGAGCGGCGCGCCGTGACCATCCTGCACGAGCTGGCCCACATGTGGTTCGGAGACATGGTGACCATGACCTGGTGGAACGATCTGTGGCTCAACGAGTCCTTCGCGGAGTTCACCTCCACCCTGGCCACCGCCGAGATCACCCGATGGAACCAGGCCTGGACGACCTTCCAGACCCTGGAGAAGGGATGGGCCTACAACCAGGATCAGCTCAGCTCCACCCATCCGGTGGCCGCAGAGATCAACGACCTCCACGACGTCGAGGTCAACTTCGACGGCATCACCTACGCCAAGGGCGCCTCGGTCCTGGCCGCGCTCGTGGGATACGTGGGCAGGGACAACTTCTTCGCCGGTATCCAGCGCTACCTGGCGGCACATGCCTACGCCAACGCCGAACTGAGCGACCTGCTCCGAGAGCTGGAGGCGGTCTCGGGCCGCGACCTGAGCGCATGGACCCGGCTGTGGCTCCAGGAGGCGGGGGCGACGACCCTGCGCACCCAGGTCACCGCCAACGCCGACGGCATCATCACCCAGGCAGCCATCCGCCAGGAGATCCCGGCCGATTCGCCCGCCTCCCTGCGCCCGCACCGGGTGGCGATCGGTTCCTACAGCCTGACCGGCCAGGGCGCCGAGGCGCGTCTGGAGCGCACCGGCCGCATCGAGCTCGACGTCGATGGAGAGCTGACGCCGGTTCCCGAACTGGTCGGCACCAGACGGGCCGACATCCTGGTCCTCAACGACGACGACCTCACCTACGCCAAGGTCCGCCTGGACGAGGACTCGCTTGCCCGGGGGCTCGCCCATATCGAGGCCTTCACCGAATCCCTGCCGCGCTCGATCGTCCTGGCGTCGGCCTGGGACATGGTGCGCGACGGCGAACTCGCAGCTTCCCATTTCCTGAAGGCGGCGCTGCGGGCACTGAGCGTGGAGGAGCACTCCTCGGTCATCCAGGGGCTCCTAGGACGGATCACCACCTGCTTGTCCGGTTTCCTGCCCCCGGCCGTGCGTCGCGATCTCGCCCCGGGGACCGCCGACCGGCTGCTGGAGCTGGCCCAAGCAGCCACGGCCGGAAGCGACAAGCAGCTCCAGCTGGTGCGGGCTCTGTCCGCCCACGCGGTGACGGACGAGCAGCTCGACGCCATCACCGGACTTCTGGAGGGGACCACAGCTCTTGACGGGCTCGACGTCGACCAGGACCTGCGCTGGGACCTGCTGACCGGACTGGTGGCTGCCGGCCGCTTTGGGGAGGAGCAGATCCGCACCGAGGAGGACCGGGACCGTACGACCACGGGGCGTGAGCGCGCCGCCGAGGCCCGCGCCGCCGTCCCGACGCCGGAGGCGAAGCAGACTACATGGAGGGCGCTCGTCGATGACGCCTCCATGCCCAACGAGACCCAGGTGCGCGTGCTGCGCGGCCTGGCCAACGTCGAGCGCCATCCCGAGCTGCTGGAGCCCTTCGTGGCCGAGTACGTGGACGTCATCGACTCCGTGTGGTCCTCGCGAACTTTCCACATGGCGGAGAACCTGCTGACGGGCCTGTGGTCCTGCGTCACGGTTGGCCTGGACGGGGCGGATCCGGCCTCCGCCCTGGAGGGGTGGCTGAGCTCCCATGCCGAAGCACCAGCGGCCCTGCGACGGATCGTGCGCGAAAACCTCGACGACACCTGGCGCACGGCCAGGGCTCAGGCCGCTGAGATCAGCGGCCGGTAACCCCGCCGGGTCCCGCCCGGCGGGGATCGGGAGACGCACTGGCCGGGGCCGGGCACATCATGTGCCCGGCCCCGGCCGCCTCTGTGCTGATCGCCGGATCGGTCAGCGCTGGTGCGGATCCTCGTCCCGCTTGCCCGAGGACTTGGCGGCAGCTGCCTGGGCGGCGGCGAAGGCGTCGACGTCATCATCCTCCCGGCCGGGAGTCTTGAAGTTGAACCTGATGATGAGGAACCGGAAGAGGAAGTAGTAGATAACGGCGTAGACCAGGCCCATGATGACGATCATGAGTGGTCCGCGGACCACGCCGCCGGAGAGCTCGGCGGACTTGCCGAAGTTGAGCAGGTAGTCGATCGCCCCGGCGGAGAAGGAGAAGCCGTCCTTGGCGCCCAGGAGGTTGGCGACCGCCAGGGACGAACCGGTCAGGACCGCGTGGACGGCGTAGATCGGGAAGGCCACGTAGGCGAAGGCGTATTCGAGGGGCTCGGTAATGCCGGTGATGAAGGCGGTCAGGGCCACAGAGATCATGAGGGCGCCGGTCGCCTTGCGCTTGGCAGGCTTGGCGGTGTGCCAGATGGCCAGCGCGGCGGCGGGCAGGGCGAACATCATGATCGGGAAGAAACCGGTCATGAAGCTTCCGGTCCACGAGTTCGAGCCGTCCACCCCTTGGAAGAAACAGGTGAGGTCACCGTGGGCGGTGCCTCCGGAGGCCGTTTGGCAGGATCCGAGTTGGAACCAGGGCACCGAGTTGAGCAGGTGGTGCAGGCCGAAGGGGATGAGCAGGCGGTTGACGGTGCCGAAGACGAAGACCGCCAGGGCGCCGGCGGCACCCTTGGAGTTTCCAGCGTTGATGAGCCAGCCGCCGAGCTGGTCGTTGATGAGCCAGTTGAAGGCGGGGTAAAGCGCCGACATGACCAGGGCGATGATGAGCGCCGCGCCGGAGGTGACGATCGGGACGAACCGGCGCCCGCCGAAGAAGGCCAGCCAGTCGGGCAGCTTGATCCGGTAGTACCGTTGCCAGAGCAGAGCAGCGACGACTCCGATGATGATGCCGCCGAGGACCCCGTAGTTGATGGGCGTCTGGGTGGGGATGTCGCAGAGCTTGATGCCCTGGTTCCAGGGTCCCACCTGAACGATCTCCCCCTTGGCCGGATCGAAGCTGTGCAGGCAGTCGAGGGCCTCCTGGCTGAGGGGCTCGGGCTTGCCCATGACAATGGGGGACATGATCCAGGTCACTGCTCGATAGATGAGGTAGCCGAACAGGCCGGCCACCCCGGTGGAGCCGTCAGCCTTCTTGGCGAAGCCGACGGCCACGCCGACGGCGAAGATGAGGGGCAGATTGTCGAAGACCGCCCCGCCGGCTGCGGCGAAGATGTCTGCGACTGGCTGGAGCCAGGAAAGGTTCCGGGCGAGCCCGTCGGCCCCCAGCATGTCCGCCTGCCCTAGGCGCACCAGCAGACCCGCAGCCGGAAGGGTGGCAATGGGCAGCATCAGCGACCGCCCCAGCCGTTGAGCGAGGGCGAAGGCACCGCTCGTCTTCTTCTTGTCTGACATGATGTTCTCCAAAGTGGAATCAAGCGGCAGCACTGCCGCGTCAGAGATAGTCACCATGACGGTGGTGGTCTAGACGGATCGACACCGAGCACGTCTGGTCCAGTACCACCAGAAAAACCTATGGAACCTTCAATGTCAAGCATTAAAAGCGCTCTTCAGCCATAATGAAGGACGCGACGGAGCGAAAACAATGGTCGCGACCAGTTCACCTCTCCGACCGCCTCCACCCATTGTCAACCAGGGGAGCCCCATGCCCAAGAACCCAGGCAAGAGACCGGCGAAGTACGTCATCGTGCGCAACCACCTGCTGGAGCTAGTCAGGAACGGACTCGCCAACGGCTCCCCAGTCCCCTCCGAGCGTGAGCTGTGCGAGCGGTTCGAGGTCTCCCGGATGACCGTACGCCAGGCCATCGACACGCTCGTCGTCGACGGCATCCTGGAGCGCCATCAGGGCAAGGGCACGTTCGTCGCACCCCCGAAGCTCGATCTGCAGGTTCGGCTGACCTCCTTCACCCAGGAGATGCAACGTCGTGGAATGGAGCCCGGAGTCGTCATGCTGCTGGCGGAGACCGTCCCCGCCGGCGAGAGCGTGGCGGAGGCGCTTGAACTGGAAGCGGAAGCCGAGGTCCACCACCTGCGTCGCCTGCTGACCGCCAACGCGATCCCCATGGCCATCGAGGAGAACTGGATTCCCGCAGCGCTCCTTCCCGATCTGCTTCGCACCAGCCCGAGTTTCTCGGTCTACGCCGAGCTGGCCCGGGCCGGTCTGGCGCCCGAATGGGGCGAGGACATGATCGAGGCCCACGCGGCCACCGCCCAGGAGGCCGCGCTACTGTCGGTCCCAGAGGACGCCCCGACGCTGGACATCACCCGGCGCACCTTCCACGAGCACTGCGCCATCGATTACTCGCGCACCCTGTTCCGCGCCGATCGCTACACCCTGTGGGTTCCGGTGGCCGCCCCGAAACCGGCCTTCCGCCCCTCCCGCCCCTCGTCTTGAAAAACAGTCGTCGATCGGCACTGGACAAGTCCATGACGGCCTGTAACATGGATTACTGGTATGGACCACTAGTCCGGCACCGGCGAAGGGGCCGCACCCGACAGCGCATCCCTTTCTCCACTTCCCGACGATCCGCCCCGGCACTATTACGCACCCAATCCCGGCACCCGTCCGGCCCACCCAGGAGGAACCCATGTCCCAAGCCCAGAGCATCGTCGACGCCCTCGGAGGATTTGACAACATCGTCGAGATCGAACCCTGCATCACCCGCTTGCGCTGCGAACTCGAGGACGGCTCCCTGATCGATGAGCCTGCCCTGAGGGCCGCAGGTGCGCACGGGGTCGTCAAGCTCGGCGAGATCGTTCAGGTCGTCGTCGGACCCAACGCAGACACGCTCGCAGAGGACATCGAGGACCTGCGGTGAGCCTGGCCGTCCGGTCCCCCGTGGCCGGCGTCGTCGTCGGCCTCGATTCCGTTCCCGATCCTGTGTTTTCAGGCCGGATCGTCGGCCCGGGAGTGGCCGTCGCCCCGGATCGTACTAGCGGTGAGGAGGTGACGGCCCTGGCCCCGGTCGGCGGGACCATTGCCAAGATCCACCCCCACGCCTACATCATCACCACCGATGAGGGGCGCAGTGTCCTGGTCCACCTGGGGCTGGACACCGTGGGTCTGAGGGGCAGGGGCTTCACCCTCCTGGCCGGTGAGGGCGAGGCGGTCGACGCAGGCCAGCCCGTCATCACCTGGTCCCCCGCCCACATCGAGGAGCATGGGCTCAACCCGATCGTTCCCGTCATCGCCCTGGAGGGCGATGAGTCCGCACTGGGGCCCATCCGGCCCGGACGCAAAGTGGCAGCGGGCGACACGCTCATGGATTGGGCCTGAGGCCGAGTGCGCATCTCCGCGCCCGGGCTCTCCCGTCCTCGCGGAGGCGAGATCCAACGGCGCACGCACCTGAGCCAGGGGCCGAAGATTAACGGATGATGCGGTGCCGGCCGTCTGGATGACGGCCGGCACCGCGATGCGTCATCAGCCCCAGGATGTACGAGGCGATCGGTTCAGTCCTGTGAGGTCATTTCCTCGCGCACGGCGGACAGGAGACTTCCCAGCCGGGTGTTCCCGGGCAGGTCGTCGACCAAGACGACCTCGCCTGCGCCGTCGGCCAGGGGGATCCTCCAGTTGGGGTACTCCTGGTCGGTGCCGGGCTGGTTCTGGGCGCGCCGCTCCCCCACTCCGTCGACCAGTGCGATGCCGACCAGGACCGAGGGGGTGCGCACCACGTAGCGGTGCAGGGCCTCAACCACCTGACGCTCCGTGGGTGAATCCCCCAGCAGACCGTGCTCGCGCAGCCGGGCCGTCATCCGGTCGCGCTCGATGCGCGCTTCGGTACGCACCTGCTCGACCGGCTCGGTGAGTAGTCCGAGCCTCTCGCGCAGCTCGACGTGCTCGTCGGCGAGGTAGCCGGCGGTCGGGGGAAGATCGTGGGTGCTGACCGTGGACAGGGCCAGGCGGCGGTAGTCCTGGGGCTGGAGGGGCCAGCCGTCGTGCTGCTTCTCGAACCACAGCACACTAGTACCCAGCACACCCCGACTGGCCAGATAGTCGCGGGCCCAGGGCTCCACGGTTCCCAGATCCTCGCCGATGACGACGGCACCGGCCCGGTGGGCCTCCAGGAGGACGACGCCGAGCATGGCCTCGTGGTCGTAGCGCACATAGGCGCCATGGTCGGCCCCCATGCCCTCGGGAATCCACCACAGGCGGAACAGGCCGATGACGTGGTCCACGCGCAGCGCGCCGGCGTGACGCAGTACCGTCCGCGCCATGTCTCGCAGTGGGGCGTAGGCGGTGCGAGCCAGGTACTCGGGGTTCCACGGCGGCTGAGACCAGTTCTGCCCCTGCTGGTTGTACATGTCCGGCGGAGCGCCCACGGTGACGCCGGAGGCGAAGGCTTCCGGGTTGGACCACACGTCCGCTCCCTGGGAGTGCACTCCCACGGCGAGGTCGTCCATGACGCCCAGGGCCATTCCCGATGCCAGGGCCTCTGCCTGGGCGCGGGCCAACTGCTCGTCGACGATCCACTGCAGCCAGGCGAAGAAGTCGATGCGCTCGGCCAACAGATGGGCCTCGTTGGCCACGTAGGCGGAGTCCGCCTCACGCAAGGTGGTGGGCCACGTCTCCAGGGGGCCGTGCTTCTCCACCAGCGCGCTCCACAGGGCGAAGCGCTCGAGCCCCTCGCCCTGCTCAGCCCGGAAACGTTCGAAGTCGCGCTGGCGGGAGTAGGAGCGGCCAGCGGCGAAGATGACCTCCAGCGCCTCGCGCTTGGCCTTCCACACCGCGTCACGATCGATAGGCTCAGCGCTCAGATCGCTGTCCTTGACCTCCTCGAAAGCCCATTGCACCAGCGAGCGCTTGGGCCCGGACAGTCGGGCGACCTCCGGGATGTTCTCCGGCCGGATGTAGAGCGGGTTGACGAAGCGCCGGGTGACGGGCAGGTAGGGCGAGGGGGTCATCGGCGCCACGGGCTCGGCGGCGTGCAGCGGATTGATGAGCAGGAAGTCGGCCCCCTGGTCTCCCAGGAAGGAGACGAGCTCGGTGAGGTCATCGGTGTCACCGGTCCCCCAGGAGGCCCGCGAACGGATCGAGTAGAGCTGGGTCATGACTCCCCAACCGCGGTCTCCGAGCGCCTTGGGCAGATCAAGGTGGTTGGGAGTCACCGCTAGGGCCGAGGCCACCGTGACCGTTTCGGAATCGGCATCAGCCGGCGGGGCGGCGTGCGCCCCCTGGAGCGCTGCCTGGTCGGCGGAGCCGGGGCTGACCTCGGCGACGATTCGGTGCCATCCCAGGGGCAGATCGGCCCCCAGGATGAAGGAGGCGCGCCCCCGCTTGACCCCGTCGACCTCCCTGGGCACGGTCCAGTCCTCGGTCTGGGTCAGCTCGCGGACCTCGCCGTCCTCGAGTTCGACCCGCACCCGTACCTTGGCGCCGTCGGGCACGTAGACGGGGACAGTGGACTCCACGCCGCCGCGTGTGACCACTGTGGGGGCGAGCGTCTGACGCCAGGGAGCGTCCTCGACCTCCCGCAAGGACTGTTCGATCTCCTCGTCGGTGCGCGCCCGCACGCCGAGTGCGGCGAGCACGGCCTTGAGGGTGGCGCTTGAAGGCGAGGCAAGGTTGCCGTGGTAGTCCCAGTACTCGGTGGAGACACCATATGCCTCAGCAAGATGCTTGAGGCTCTCAGAAGCAGGTAACTGGTCGTCGTTGAACTCGTTCATGTGCGTGGGTCAGCCTTGCGTGAGCAGATGTGCGGTGGGTGCCGTGGAGCATGTTGTGCGCTCCACCGTCAACCCTAGGGGGACTGGTAGGTTGGAGCGGGACACGGGCGCTAGGAGAACTAGCAATGTCTAAGTGTGCCCTAGCTGCTCACAGTTGTGCACCCTGCCGCACCGTGTCAGCTGACGTTTTGCTGCAACAGTTTCACCATCGCGCCCCGGGATCGCGCCGCCACGGATGATGAGCGGCGGCCCCGTGTGTCCAGGACCGCACAGTCGATTGGACGACTGGTGAGACGGCTGCCCGGGCCCCGCCCCGACGCCGTCGGGCAATGGTGGGTCGCCCGGTTCCGACATGCGGATGTCGGAACCGGGCGACCCAGAAGACATCGGCGGGCGGCTCCCAGTCAGAGGGACGCGATCTCTGAGGCGAGGGTATCCGCCGTCGGACCGACGACGACCTGGACGACGCGACCCGAGCGCACCACGCCGAAAGCACCGGCCGCCCGCAGCGCCTCCTCGTCAACCTTCGCCTGGTCGGCGACCTCCACGCGCAGACGCGTGATGCACGGCTCGAGGTCGGTGATGTTCTCCTGGCCGCCAAGACCGGCGACGATGTCAGATGCAGTGCTCATGGCTACTCCTTCTCGGTTCCCGTCCTCACGCAGTTCCCGTCTGTCATGCGGTCGGCCGGGCGGCTGAAGCTCTTCGTGGTCACGATCACTTTATCCCACCTCCGCGCCACTCGCGGCGAGGGCGCGGAACCGAGACGACGAAGCGGCGGCGGTGGGGATGAGACGGTTTTGCCGCACGAAGAACGGCTCCACCGGCAGACGCCCCTCCCCTAGCGATGCTCCCTCGCGTAACCTTATGGAAACGCGATAGATGCCTTGGAACCGGCACTGGAGGAAACTTTATTCCCCTGGCGGAAACGTCTCATTCAGGCCGTAGTCGGGGCACAATGAGCGATGATCCCCTTTCGTCTCCGATGAGGAGCACCACATGACAGCGTCCGACACCACTTCCACAACCCTGTCCGGCATCGGTGTGAGCCCTGGCCTTGTGGCCGGCCCCGTCGCCAGGATGGCACCCCCTATTCCTGAACCTGAGATCGCCACACTCGAGCCCAGCCGTGACATCGAGAAGGAGTGCGAGCGCATCGCACTGGCGGCTCAGCAGGTCAAGAAGGGCCTGGAGCTGTCCGCCGCCGAGGCCAAGGCCGAGGCCCGCACGCTCCTTGAGACCACAGCGCAGATGGCGGCCGATCCCACTCTGACCTCGACGGCGCAGGCCATGGTGCGAGAGAAGCGCCTGGTTCCCGAGCGTGCCGTGTGGGAGTCTGCGGGGACACTGGCCACCATGCTGGAGTCGCTGGGCGGCTACATGGCTGAGCGCACTCGTGACGTGCAGGACGTGCGCGACCGTATCGTCGCCGTCTTGACCGAGTCCCCCATGCCGGGCATCCCCCGTCTGCCCGAGCCCTTCGTGCTCGTGGCCGCCGACCTGGCCCCAGCCGACACCGCGCTGCTGGATCCGGAGAAGGTCATCGCCTTCATCACCTCCGAGGGCGGGCCCACCTCTCACACCGCCATCCTGGCGCGGGCCCTGGGTATGCCGGCGATCGTCGGTACCGGCGAGAAGGTCACCGATGCGCTGGCCGAGGGCGACATCGTCCTGGTGGACGGCACCAAAGGAACGATCACCATCAACCCCTCCGAGGATGCCCTGAGCCGGGCCCGCGAGCTGGCCTCGCGCGTGCGTGTCTTCAACGGCGACGGCGCCACCAAGGACGGCCACGAGGTCCAGCTGCTGGCCAATGTCGGCGATGCGGCCGGCGCCCGCAGTGCTGCGGAGGCCGGCGCGATGGGAATCGGCCTGTTCCGCACCGAGTTCTGCTTCCTCGACCAGCCAGAGGAGCCCACGGTGGAGGCTCAGGTGGAGGCCTACCAGGGCGTTCTGGAGGCCTTCCCCGGCAAGAAGGTCGTCGTGCGCACCCTCGACGCCGGAGCTGACAAGCCGCTGCCGTTCCTGACCGATGCCACCGAGGCCAATCCGGCGCTCGGCGTGCGCGCCTACCGGACCACGCGCCGCGACCCCGAGGTGCTGGAGCACCAGCTCGAGGCGCTGGCCAAGGCTGAGGCCGCTACCGAGGCCAAGGTGTGGGTCATGGCCCCGATGATCTCCACAGCGGATGAGGCCAAGGCGTTCACGGAGAAGGCGCGCTCCTACGGCTTGAAGACGGCCGGAATGATGATCGAGGTGCCCTCCGCCGCGCTCATGGCGGACAAGCTCTTCGAGCATGCGGACTTCGCCTCCGTGGGCACCAACGACCTCACCCAGTACGTCATGGCGGCCGACCGCCTGCTGTCCTCGCTGGCTGACCTGTCCACGGCCTGGCAACCGGCCGTGCTTCGTCTGATCGGCACAGCATGCGAGGGAGCCTCCCCCAATGGCCGCCCGGTGGGCGTATGCGGTGAGGCCGCTGCGGACCCGGCACTGGCAACCGTGCTGGTGGGCCTGGGTGTCGCCTCGCTGTCGATGACGGCACGTGCCCTGCCCGACGTCGACGCCGTTCTGAAGTCCGTCACCCTCGACGAGTGCCGGGAACTGGCCAAGATCGCCATCGCCGCGGCCACCGCCGAGGACGCCCGCACAGCCGTGCGCGCCAAGCTGCCGATCCTGGAGGAGCTCGGTCTGTGACGGTCCCGTATCCCGTCCCCGCCGCCACGGAGGAGCCCCTCGGTTCGGTGACCCGAGTCCTCGGCCTGGCGGCGGGAGACGGGAGGGACGTCTTCACCGGCGGTTCTCTGCCCCAGCTCTCGGGTCGGGTTTATGGCGGCCAGGTGGTTGCCCAGGGCATGCTCGCCGCAGCCGCCACGGTCGAAGACGACGGAGACGGTGAGCGCCTACCGCACGCGGTCCACGCCTTCTTCATGCGGGGCGGTCAGCCGGACAAAACGATCAGTTTCGCCGTCGAGCGGCTGCATGACGGGCGTTCCTTCTCTCAGAGACGCACCGCGGCGTCTCAGGAGGGCGCACCGATCCTCACGATGCTCACCTCCTTCCAGGAGGAACAGGAGGGGGCTGACATTCACGTCACTGCTCCCTCAGTGCCGCGGCCTGAGGACCTGACGAGCGCCCTGGAGATCTTCCGCACCATCGATCACCCGGTGGCGCGCTTTCTGGGGCGAACGGCGGCATTCGACCTCAGGCACGTGGAGGGCAACCTCTATCTGCGCCCTGCCAAGGAGCGAGCCGGCGTCCAGCACCTGTGGATGCGTTCGCGCAGCCGTATCCCGGAGCAGACCTCCCAGACCGTGCACCGGGCTCTGCTGGCCTACGTGTGCGACCAGGTCATGCTGGAACCGGTGCTGCGCAGCCAGGGGCTGTCCTGGCGCAGCGAGGGCATGAGTCTGGCGACTCTCGATCACGCCCAGTGGTTCCACCGCGACGTCAACATGGGCGACTGGCTGCTCTACGTGCAGGATTCCCCCTCCTCACAAGGCGGCCGCGGGATGGCGCGCGCCCAGGTCTTCAATTCATCCGGCAGGCTCGTGTCGACTATCGCCCAGGAGGGCATCGTCCGTGTACCCACGGACTCAGCGACCGGCGCCGGATCAGGCCGTTGGCGGATCCGCATGGGCGAGGGCGACGACGGCAGCGCGCTCCCCGGCTGACGCCTTTTCCGCATTTCTATCGTCTCAAACGGCTCATGGCGGTGATTGCTATGCTTCAGGTCCTCAACGCCATTGCTGCCACTATCAGCATGACGTCGTCGCTGCTGATCGTCTTCCGACCTCAGATCATGAGTAAGTCGCGAGAGGTCAGCCCCGGGGAGAGGTTCTTCGCTCAGATGTATGCGGCTCGAGCGGTTCCCTTTGGCATGGTCACCGCAGTTGTGCCTTTCGTCGCAGCTTCAGACGTTACTATCGTCAGGCTGATCCTCATTGCTGCAACGGTGGTCCAAATCGTCGACGTCGGTATCGGTATCCGACGCAGAGAGCCGGCCATGATCGTTGGTCCATCAATCGCGGCAATCATTCACGGCACTATGACATGGTGTGCCTAAGATAAAGGTTTCCTCATAGGAGTCACTACTGCTTTTGCTGTTCACAGAATTCTGGCTCTGAAGGAGAGATGATTCATGGGCACCGAGCCGGAGGAACTTGTCCTTGACGGAATCCCCGCCTTGAGGTGGGGAAGGCCCGGTGGGCGGGCCGTTATCGGCGTGCACGGCCGGTTGTCGAACAAGCGCGATCCCGTCATGGCGCAGTGCGGCGACGTGATTGCATCGCGGGGCGACCAGCTGATCACCTTCGATCTGCCCATCCACGGTGATCGTCAGGACGATAAGGCCTTCAACCCCATGGAGGCGAGTCCCGAGGTGCGGGCGTTCGCGCAGCTGGCCCGCAGCCAGTCGACCGAGGTCGGTCTGCTCGCGAACAGTATTGGGGCCTACTTCTCCTTGTGTGACACGCCTGCCGGGATCTTCGAGCGCGCTTGGCTGGTGTCGCCGCTTCTTGACCTCGAGTACTACATCCGGGACATGATGGCCGAGTGCTCGGTGACAGATGAGCAGCTGGAGGCAGAGACCGTGATCAACACGCCTCGTGGGGTGCTCGAGTGGCCCTACTTACGTTTCGTCGAGAAGCATCCGGCGAGATTGGATATTCCCAGTTGGATTATTCGCGGCGACCAGGATGAAGTGGTCCCCCTGGACGCCCTCAGCCGGTTCGTCGGCGCGCCCGGGGTCGAGCTCGTCCAGATCGAGGGTGGTCAGCACTTCCTTGGCCAGCCCCCGCATCTTGACACAGTGGTGGCATGGTTCGAGGAACGCTATCCGGCGTGACAAGGACCGTTTGGTGCCTGCCATCCTCAGGAGGGCCTGCGATGATGAGCAGCCATGCTGGCCTCGGGGTCAGATGAGGCGGGGTGGGAACTGCGTTTTCCGTCCAGGACGCACTTCTCCTACAAATGACTGCCACCGGATCTCAGAGGTTTGCAGGAAAACGCAGTCCTCGCCGGAAAAGTACGCCCCCGATCAGATCCAGCGCACCGCACCATAGGCTCATCCCCTACTTCTCGTCGCCACCAGGCCGCAGCAGTCCCGCGACGGATCGTCACGCCAGATCTGAGAGTCATTCTATGGCGTCATATCAAAGTCGAGCGATGACCGCGCCCTGCTCAGGGCAAGCCTGCTCACGCAGCGTCCACGGGGCACCTTGCCTCGGACGGTATTGCTGGAACTCGTCGAAACGAAGCGGCATACCTTTCGCGGCATAGGGATCAGGGCTGTCCATCGCCTGAATGTGGAGATGGGGCTGCGTGGAGTTCCCGGAGTTCCCGCATCTGCCGATCTGATCGCCAGCACTCACCCGGTCACCAGGCGACGCTTGAACGGAGCCTCGCTGAAGGTGCACAAGTCCAACGTAATAAGGGCATTCTGCAACCTGGATGATGACGTGATTCCCAAGGACCGCGGTCAGTCCCCGCCGAATCCTCCGGGACTGACTCAACCCGTACGGGACGAGCGTCAGTATCGAGCGGCGCGCCTCATGGTCGGGTTCGCCGTCGTGAACAGACACCACGGTTCCTGCGACGGGCGAGTACAGGGGGCGCCCGAAGGCGTAGAAGAGCTCTGGCGGTTCAGTGGCAAAGACCGTGCGCAAGCTGCGCGCTGGAGCCGTGCGACCGTCATCGTCGACGGCGAGGAAGTCGAGCGCGTACGTGGTGCCAAACAGGTCGGTCCCGTGGCTCGGGACGCGGCGCGTGGGACTGACCTCGGTCAGCCACCGCCCGTCGAACGGAAGCCTCCCTATGACACCGCCGTCAGGAATGAACCCCGGTGTCTTCCTACTCATCGCGACACCTCCCAATAGGCACTCTAAGCACGGTCAATGTTGCCAGGCAAGGCGAGTGAGACGCAATCGGGGGTGTTTATTATGAGAGTGGTGCCAGTCGACGTCTGTTGAAGTCGACTGGCACCACCGTTGACAACGATCCCCTGTCAACTCAAGCTACACGGCACACACCCCATTCATGCACTGCCTAAAATTGCTGATAGAATGCGATGCATTCTCATTCTTGAGGTCAGGACGGAGGTTCACCGGCTCACCATCAGGAATTGTTTGACTAGGCCCCGAGTAGTTAGAGTTGTAGTAAATGGTCACCGGCTGGCCCGTCCGATTCCAGACCGAGGCCACATTGTTCTTCACACACTCACCTCGACCATTTCCGTCCCCCTTGAACTCATAGCAATTGGGCTGACTGCCCCCATAGTTTGGGACGGAACTACTGAAGTCGGAAACCGATCCTTCCCCGTTGCTGTTGTAGTAGAAGCAGACCTCCCCGTCATCACAGACGCCGTCCCTCTCAGCAGCACTTGCCGCCGAGGTCGGAATCAGGAAAGCGCCGGCGGTAAGCAAGAGAAGTGAGCCGGCACTTGCGATACGGCGAGCCATTGTCGCACCCATGATGATTATCCTTTCAAAGTGGCGGAGTACTCGAGGCGGCACCCCGACCGCACGAGGTCACCACCTGAAAATGACCATAGAATCCACCTTGCGAAACTCACCAGAGCGGTCGATCCCCCTTGACGAAAATCTACCCCAACCACTACTGTTAGTTAGTTTTCTCCATCCAGTCGCGCCAACGCCGGCACCACCACTCTTGGTGCAGACCCCAGAGTCTCCAGCGATGACGGTTTTCAGCACCATGACGCGGTGCCCTCATTGTCTGTAACAGAGACGCCATTCCCTCAGCCGACCGGCTGAGGGAATGGCGTCTCTGTCTGAGATGGCGGATCGAGCCGGAGCTCGATCACCTCAGGGCTTAGTCTCGGGTCAGCTTCCGGTAGGTGACCCGGTGAGGCCGGGCCGCCTCGGGTCCGAGGCGCTCGACCTTGTTCTCCTCGTAGGAGGCGAAGTTCCCCTCGAACCAGTACCAGCTGGCCGGGTCCTCATCGGTTCCCTCCCAAGCGAGGATGTGTGTGGCCACGCGGTCGAGGAACCATCGGTCGTGGGTGATGACCACGGCGCAGCCGGGGAACTCCAGCAGGGCGTTCTCCAGCGACCCCAGGGTCTCAACGTCGAGGTCATTGGTGGGCTCGTCCAGGAGAATGAGGTTGCCGCCCTGCTTGAGGGTCAGCGCCAGGTTGAGGCGGTTGCGCTCACCGCCGGAGAGCACGCCGGCAGGCTTTTGCTGGTCAGCCCCCTTGAAGCCGAAGGAGGCGACGTAGGCGCGTGAGGGCATCTCCACGTTGCCCACCTGAATGTAGTCCAGTCCGTCGGAGACGACCTCCCAGAGGGTCTTCTTGGGATCGATGCCAGCCCGGGACTGGTCGACATAGGAGAGCTTGACGGTCTGGCCGATCTTGAGGTCTCCGCCGTCCAGCGGCTCCAGGCCAACGATGGTCTTGAACAGGGTGGACTTTCCGACGCCGTTAGGGCCGACGACCCCGACAATGCCATTACGCGGCAGGGTGAAGGAGAGCCCGTCAATGAGAGTGCGCCCGTCGAAGCCCTTGTTGAGGTTGGTGGCCTCCAGGACCTGGTTGCCCAGGCGGGGACCCGGCGGGATCTGGATCTCCTCGAAGTCGAGCTTGCGGGTGCGCTCGGCCTCGGCGGCCATCTCCTCGTAGCGGGCCAGACGTGCCTTGGACTTGGCCTGGCGCCCCTTGGCGGAGGATCGCACCCACTCGAGCTCCTCCTTGAGGCGCTTGGCGAGTTTGGCATCCTTCTTGCCCTGGACCTCGAGGCGCTTCTCCTTGGTCTCCAGGTAGGTGGAGTAGTTGCCCTCATAAGGGTAGAGGTGGCCGCGGTCGACCTCGGCGATCCACTGGGCGACATGGTCGAGGAAGTAGCGGTCGTGGGTGACGGCGATGACGGCGCCCTGGTAGCTGGCCAGGTGCTGCTCGAGCCAGAGGACGGACTCGGCGTCGAGGTGGTTGGTGGGCTCGTCCAGCAGGAGGAGGTCCGGGGCCTCGAGGAGCAGCTTGCACAGGGCCACGCGGCGGCGCTCACCACCGGAGAGGTTCTTGACCTCGGCGTCCGGCGGGGGGCAGCGCAGGGCGTCCATGGCCTGCTCCAGCTGGGAGTCGAGGTCCCAGGCATTGGCCGCGTCCAGGGCGTCCTGGAGGGTGCCCATCTCCGCCATGAGGGCGTCGAAGTCGGCGTCCGGGTCCGCCATGGCGGCGCTGATCTCGTTGTAGCGGTCCAGCTTGGACTTGATCTCGGCAACGCCCTCCTCGACGTTGCCCAGAACGGTCTTGTCCTCATTGAGCGGAGGCTCCTGAAGGAGGATGCCGACGCTGTAGCCGGGGGTCAGGCGGGCCTCGCCGTTGGAGGGCTGGTCAATGCCGGCCATGATCTTGAGGATGGAAGACTTGCCGGCGCCGTTGGGGCCGACCATGCCGATCTTGGCTCCGGGGAGGAAGGCCATGGTGACGTCGTCGAGGATGACCTTGTCGCCGTGGGCCTTGCGCGCCTTGATCATCTGGTAGATGTACTCAGCCACTGCTCGTCTGCGCCTTTCGTCAGGGTGTGAGCGGAGGTTCTGCGCGACGACGGCGACCGGCCGGTCCCGTCCGTGCGCACCGTGGCCAAGCCTAAGGGAGCCCCGGAGCAATGGCGACGACGGCGGAGGTGAGACGGTGCACGCCGGGCCATCGCTGTGTCGGAACACCGGGTGCAGTTATCATCCCAACCACCCATAGCGCCGTATCTCGAGTAAAGCGCAGAGTGAGATCGACACTACGCCACCGATCAATCGCGATCGTCAGAATAACGCACACCCACGACATGGCGACTTCAACTGCACGCGGAAGAAATCAGGGGAGCTCAACCCGGAATTCGAAGCCCTCTCGGGATGGTCCCCGATACGAATGATTCAGCGGGAGGCAATAAGGGCGCGGCGTCGTGTCAGGAACCAGACCACACCGGCCACCACCAGCCACAGGGCACCCTCAAGCACCCAGGCCACAGGATGAGTCCTATCGATCGGCATGACAAGCAAGACTACATTGGCCATGTGGGAGCCCGCGTGCACACCGACGGCCGCCCACGTCGAGTCCGATGCCCACAGGACCACCACTGCCGCGACAGCGAAACCGAAAGGAGTCGCCAGATACACAATGCGCTCAATCCAACCCTCCTGCCCGCCTTTGGAGATGAGGTGGATCAGCGTGAAACCAATGACCGAAATGACACCTGCGGTGCGTCTATCACCCAGCGACCTGACGAGCCAGCCCCGCCACACGAGCTCCTCCGGGAACCCCTGGAGCAGGAACGCAAGATTCACTTGGTGGAGGACGAAAGCCCCGACGATGGGGAGGGGCAGATTCTTGATCCTTTCGGCGGTGGATTCGATACCAAGCAGGTTCATCACGGCCCCCACGATCACCACAACGGCAGCCGCTACCACCATCATGACCAACATCCAGACCATGGCGTGCCGATCGACCCGCAGACGCAGATCACTCAGACTCCTCCCATCCAATCGGGTCACCGCCAACCAGATCAGAAGCAGAACGAACAAGGACGATCCGGACATTGCCACAGTCTCGATCATCGTCTCCGCTATGCCATCCGCATTCCTGAGCACTCCGAGTGGCACCAGAGGAAGGAGCACGAGATCGCCTGCGGCCATGACAATCACTGCGAGTGCAACGCGCAGGACCGTTCCTACGCGGCCGGGGAGCCGACGTCGTTGGGAGAGGTCGTTTACTGGGGCAGGGGTGAGTGCTGGAGATCGTGAGTTATTCATACCTCCGACACTAGCAGTGTCGCCTATCATAGGCAGCTCAGTCGTACGTCGGACATAATTCCGAAGTCTCCCAGAGACCTCTCAGGCTACTCTCCCTACTCAATGCAAAATTTGCTGCCCAACTAGTTCGTTATGGCCTTGTCGTCCCCTATCCCATGTCCAAAACAGATTCATAATCATCGCACGTCCTCTCGTCTATCTTCTCCCCTCTTAAGGTGATCATCGACGCTCCATCACTCCGACGATGATGATGTGGCCAACCGCCGCTGACGTCGGTGGAACACGAGAATGAGAAGTCCGACCGCGGCCCAGATCAAACCTTGGAGCACCCAGGTGATCGAACCGACGGGGAGATGCAACCGATCCGACAACAAGTCGTTCGCCACATGAAATCCCCCGTGCACGCCGATGGCCGCCCAGGTCGACCCGGAGATCGTTCGAACAATCAATGCTGTCACCGCAAATCCGCACGGTGGAGCGAGATACGTGAGGTGCTCAAGAAGATTCTGCTGACCTCCTTGAGAGAGAATATGAAGAGCAGTGAATCCGAGGACGCTGGACACTGCTGCGAAACGCGTCTCACCCAGTGAGGAGTAGAGCCACCCCCTCCATATGATCTCCTCAGGAATTCCCTGGAGAAGGAAGGCTATGGAGAAGGACTCGACGATCATGAGCCACGCTGGGCTCTGGGGTAACGGCTGGCCTCCACCAGCAATCCCGAAGACATGAAGCATGCCGGCCACCACAAGGTCTACGACGAGCGCAGCCAGAATCATCCCTGCCAGCCAAAGCAGCGCACGTCTGTCGGTGCGCAGCCCCACACTGACATGCCGGCCTCGGTCAAGCGTGCGACCCAAGACATAACACAGGATAAGAGCGAGCACCACCGCCACCCCATAGATCAGCAACACACACGACCCCACCGCGAAGGACTCCACGAGACCAATGGGATTCTCATGTGCGAGAGCAAAAGACTGGATGACAGGAACCTGCTTCAGTAAAGGCGGAGCGAGCGCGCAGGCGAACATCATCGCAAACGCAATCACGATGCGCACAACCTTGCCACCTACAGTGAGGTGACGACCTTGATCCGATCGATCCTCACTGAGATCCGAGGACTCGAGAGACGAGAGTGTTGATGAGACTTCCACCGACCGAGGTTTTTCATGTGATGCGCTCATAAAATTCACGGTACGCCCACTATTATGGCCTTTCAATCGCAGGTAAGAAGAACCAGGGGCGCATGGAAAAGAAATCAGGGATCCCTCCGGGGGATCCCTGACTCCGATGACGTTTCTAATGAAACAAGCCGCTCAGTCCTCGGCGGTCTCCTGCTGCTTGCGCCAGCGGATACCGGCGTCAATGAAGCCGTCGATGTCGCCGTCGAACACCGAGTCGGGGTTGCCGACCTCGAAGTTGGTTCGCAGGTCCTTGACCATCTGGTAGGGGTTGAGGACGTAGGAGCGCATCTGGTCCCCCCAGGAGGCCTTGACGTCCCCGGCGAGCTCCTTTTTTTTGGCGTCCTCCTCCTGCTGCTTAAGCAGGAGCAGCCGCGATTGAAGGACGCGCATGGCGGCGGCGCGGTTCTGGATCTGGGACTTCTCATCCTGCATGGAGACCACCAGACCTGTGGGCAGGTGGGTGATGCGCACGGCGGAGTCGGTGGTGTTGACGCTCTGCCCGCCGGGTCCCGAGGAGCGGAAGACGTCGATGCGGATGTCGGTCTCGGGGATGTCGATGTGGTCGGTGGACTCGATGAGAGGGATGACCTCGACGGCGGCGAAAGAGGTCTGGCGGCGGCCCTGGTTGTCGAAGGGGCTGATGCGCACCAGGCGGTGCGTGCCGCCCTCGACGCTCAGAGTCCCGTAGGCGTAGGGGGCGTGGACCTCGAAGGTGACCGACTTCAGGCCCGCCTCCTCTGCGTAGGAGGTGTTGAGGACCTTGACGGGATAGTCGTGCCGCTCGGCCCACCGGGTGTACATGCGCAGGAGCATCTCGGCGAAGTCGGCGGCATCCACGCCGCCGGCGCCCGAGCGGATGGTGACGACGGCGTCGCGCGGATCGTACTCGCCACTCAGTAGCGTGCGGATTTCCAAGTCGGAGAGGTCCTTGCTGATGGCAGCCAGGTCCGTCTCGGCCTCGGCGAGGATCTCGGCGGCGTCGTCTCCCTCCTCCTCACCGGCGAGCTCGACCATCGCCTCGAGGTCCTCAATGCGCTCGCCCAGGCTCTCGACGCGCTTGAGGTCGGCCTGGGCGTGGGACAGGGCGGAGGTGACCACTTGGGCGGAGTCGGGGTCGTCCCACAGGTCCGGGGCGGAGGCCTGCTCGGAGAGCTCGGCGATGCGGGCGCGCAGGGCATCGGGGTCAGTCACCGCGGCGATGGAGGCGTAGGTGTGTCGGAGTCGTTCGATCTCGGAGGAGAAGTCAGTGGCCACGGAGACGAGTCTACGGCAGAACGCGCCTGGGGCATCGTCGGCGCCGTTTCGTCGGTCGGCACCGACCATCAAGCCCCTCGCCGGCGCTCGTCCGCAAGCTGCAGCACGTCTGATCCGTCACCCCAGCTCGAGCCCCTGGGCCTGGGCGAGCAGCGCCTCGAGCACCGCGCGCGTCGCCGGGCTCGGTTCGGTGCGGGTCGAGCGATGGCGCACCACCAGCTGGCGCACACCCAGGCCGGGCAGGCGCACCACACTGAGCTCGTCCGGGACGAGCCCGGAGTAGACGGCCAGCTCAGGCAGGAGCGCGCACCCCAGTCCCTGGCTGACCATGGCCAGGACGACGTCGTAGTCGTAGGCGACGTGCCGCATCGTCAACGGCGTCCCCAGCTGGCGCTCCAATCGGTCCAAGGCGAAGGCGCCCGCCGTCCCCGGGGCGAGGTCAATCCAGGTTGCCCTCGCCAAATCCGCCAGGGTGGAGGGAGTCGCCTGCTCGGCCGGCACGACGACGAGCCAGGACTCGTCCAGTAACGGCATATCTGCCATACCCCGGGGCGCGGATGGAAGCGTGTGCTCGTCGCGCTCGATGAGGACCAGGTCGAGTTCGCCCCGGCGCAGCCGGGACAGGGCATTGCGCTCCTCGACCTCCTCAACGATCACCTCCAGCTCCGGACTGGTGGTCGCTAGCGACGACAGCAGGGGCAGCAGGAGGGCGCGGACGGCGGAGGCGAAGCTGCCCACACGCACCACACCGGAGGGGATGGAGTCGTCCAGGTCCGCCAGCTCACGGCGCACGGTGGTCAACTCGTCCTCGATGCGCTCGGCCGCATCCGCCAGAACCTTGCCGGCCACGGTGAGCACGGCTCCGGTGGGTGCGCGATCCAGTACCCGGGCGCCGCACTCGCGCTCCAGCAGGCGAATCTGCTGGGAGACTGCGGACGGCGTGATGTGAAGGATATCTGCCGCTGCGACGACTCCTCCGGCCCGGTGGACGGCCAATAGAACCGAGAGTCTCTGAGGCAGTACCTGCATGAAGTAAATCTACACCCCTCATGCAGAGAGATGCGATTGACCTTCATCGGAGGACGGGCCAAGAATCGGTTCCGTGAACGATGTGCTCCCCTCCCTCATCTCTCTCGGCGGCTGGATCGGTGCCGCCGAGCTCCTCGTGGCCTACTTCCTGGTCTCCAAGGGCACGATCGCGGGCGATTCCCTCAAGTACCAGGCCCTCAACATCACAGGTTCGGTACTGCTGACCATCAACTGCGCGAGCTCCGGGGCCTGGCCCAGCGTCATCGCCAACGCCTTCTACCTCCTGGTGGGCATCAACATCCTGTTCACGGTGAAGCGGGCCTACATCGCCCAGCTCTCACGTCGGCAGAAGGAGGAGCTGCGCGCCCGGATGCACCTGCACCGGCGCCCCTCCCCCGTCGTCTCGACGGGCTTCGTCGAGCAGGCCTGACTGCGGCTCCCGGCCCGTCACCATCCCGCTCAGCAGCAACCCAACCAACCCGCTACGGCGCAGTGAGTCTCCTGTCGGCTCACTGCGTCGTCGTCATTCTGGCCGAGCCGGTGGCGGTGATGGTGAAACCATCGGCAGGGATGATGCCCCAGGGCAGGAAGGGCGGACGGGAGCGGGCCTGCAACGTCACCACGGCGGTCTGGCCATCGGCGGCCCGGGCGCCGATGATCGTGGTCCCAGCCAGCTTGGCGGCCGCCGGCTGAGCCGACAGATCGGCAGTGGCGTTGGCGCCCACCTCCGCATCAGTCAGAACGCCAGGCGCCGCGCCCGTCCCATCGCCCCCGTAGTAAGGGTTCGCGTCTGTTCCGTCCGCTCCCGCGGCCGCGGCCGAGTCAGCCAGCGACGTGAGAGTCTTGAGGTCGAGGTAGACGGCTGTCGCCGAAGCCGCGATGAACAGCAGGGCGAAGACGATACAGATGAGCCCGATTCCCAGCAGAAGCGTCTGTCCGTCCTCCTCACGGCGCAGGCGACGCATCTGCTTCGATACTCGTCGAAGAACGCCCCCGGGGACCGGCCTCCTGCTCACGGCTCCTCCTTGCCCGGCAAGGTGATGGAGCGTTCGGTGTCCACGACGACGACGTCGCGGCCGATCCCCAGGGAGGCGAAGCCCGGCAGGTCTACGCCGACCGCGACCTTGACGACCGCGGTCTGCCCTCGAGCGCAGCCGTGGGCGCAGGTGACTAGCAGCGATCCGGCTGGATCGGCGTCGATTCCCTGATCGGACAGGGCCAGCCCCACCGCCACTTGAGCCTTGTCCATGGCGGATGGCGAGTCGTCGACCTCCAGGACACGGCTGGCGGCGTCGGCCGCCGAGGCGACGGCGAAGGTCGTGGCCTGGATCTGAGCGAGCGCGACCACGAGGTAGAGAACAGGTGCGACCAGGATGACGCTCCAACCGATGAACTCGACGACGGCGTTGCCCTCCTCCCGATGTACCAGCGCCCGGGGGTCCCGGCCGATACCCCCGAAAACGCACCGGAGCCAGCGCACGGTCCGCCGCGTCCGCAGACCGACTGCGGCAATGAGTCTCACGCCCGGAAGCCCCGGGGCAAGGCGTCTGAGAATCCTGGGAAAGGCCACGGGGATCACCTGCGCTCACTTCTCCCGGACCAGGGAGGACTCATCAACCGCGTGCCCCTTCACCGTCAGTGTCCCTGCGGGTCCGAAGAGTCCCAGAACCGGAAAGGGCGCCGTCACCGTCACCTCAACGATCGACAGGTCACCGGAAGGAACCCGCGCGACGGAGACGGTATCCACGTAGCCACGACGCAGCGCCGCGTCGGACAGGGTCTGCACCCGCTGACGGGCCTCGGCCTCGGTCCCCCCGACCAGGGCGGCCCGGCGGGCCCCGTCACCGGCGGCGTCGGTGAGGACATTGCGCGCGTAGACGCCCAGTACGACCTGGAGGAGGGCCACGAACACAGTGATGACGAGCGCGCCGACCAGGACGAAGTCGACGACGGCGGAACCCGACTCGCTTTGAGCTCGCACACGGCGCCAACAGTCCCGGAGGACGGCGCGGCTCTCACACGGCGCCCGACGGCGATCCTGATCAGATAGCACTCGTGACCTTCGCAATGGCGTTGAGGAAGACCTCGGTCAGCGTGCTGCCGGCCACCGTCCACAGGGCCACGACGAGACCGGCGGTCATGAGGGTCACCAGGACCCAGCCGGGGACATCACCGCGCTCGTCAGTCAGATCGATCCGGGCCGGGAGAGACCTCCACCACGACCTGAGGGCGAGACGGGACGAACGAGGCGAGAGGAGGATGCGCTTCATGACTGCTCCTTGGCGACGGGTGGGAAACTGAACGAAAGGACGGGGGCGAGGAGGGCCGGAGGGCAGAAGGGGACGACGGATGCGCTACACCCCCAGCCTGAGGACGAACAGGCCCGGGAAGAGGGCGAAGACGACGGTGATGGGCAGCACGAGGAAGACGACGGGGACCATTTGCGCAATCTCGCGCCTGCCTCCCTCCTCCATGAGGTCCTGACGCGCCGCCTCGCGCACGTCGGTCGCCTGGGACCGCAGGACATCAGCCAGAGGTGTACCGCGCTCGAGAGCCACGACGATGGCCTCGCACAGACGAGTGACGTGGACGGAACCGACTCGCCTCTCCATACGGTCCAGGGCGGTGGACAGGACGGTGCCGGAGCGGATGTCGGTCAAGGTGGCGCCCAGCTCCTCGATGAGATCGCCTCGCCCGAGCGCAACGACGCGTTCGATGGCGGCCACGGGTCCCTGACCGGCCCCCACGGCCAGGGCGAGGAGCTCGACGACGTCGGGCAGCTGGGCCTCGATTCGCGACAGCCGTTTCGCCACGGCCCGACTGAGCCACCAGTCGCGGGCGGCAGCCCCGGCCACGGTGGCCAAGACGGACAGGATGATGAGTGCCGGAACGTTGACGGACCTGATCAGGGCCGCCAGTCCACCGGTTGCCAGGACGAGGAGGAGCGCCGTCGTCGACCACAGGACCTGTTGGAGGCGGAACTGGTCCAGGCCAAGGGGCGACCCGGACCGCATGAGACGCCGACGGACCGACTCCGCCGAGGACCCCAGGGTTTCCATCATCCGGCCGAGGTTGAGGGCACCGGCAGTGGAGGCCATGAGCAGGCCGACGACGGTGCGCCCGTCCGAGGTCAGCCCCGCCGGGGCGGTCAGCAGACCCGAGGTGGTGGGCTGCTGGTGGACGTAGGGCTCCAGCCTGGCCATGAGGGTGGGCCGGCGTCGGCGTACGGCCGAGATGATAACCAGGACCCCCACTGCTCCCACCAGTCCCGCAAGTCCTCCGACGAATGTTGCGTTGAGAGGTGTCATCGCAGCATCCTCTCCTCTTCAGGGAGGCGCCCCAGGCGCAGCATGAGCCGGTAGGCGATGATCGAAACAACGGCCCCGGCCAGAAGGATGACGGCGCCGGTCGCGGTGGCGTAGGCGGCCGCCGCCTGAGGACGGGTGGATAACAGCGCCAGAACGAACCACGGGGCGGCAACGGCGACCTTGGCGCCATTGACGGTCCA
This sequence comes from Actinomyces sp. oral taxon 849 str. F0330, assembly GCF_000239715.1. NCBI lineage: Bacteria > Bacillati > Actinomycetota > Actinomycetes > Actinomycetales > Actinomycetaceae > Actinomyces > Actinomyces sp. oral taxon 849. Next base: position 371,517 of record NZ_JH470348.1, read on the forward strand.
GGACTGGCGCGCCTCGAGCTCGCCGCGGGTGCGCATGTCCTCGCGCAGCATCTGCGACAGAGAGCGCAGCAGAGTACCCAGGTCGGTACCGCCGACCTCGTGAGCTAGGCGTAGGGCCTCGACGATCCGGTCGGCGACAGGGTCGGCGAAGCGGGCCTTAAGCCGGTCCAGAGAGTTATCGAAGCGGGCTGTGGCGGCATAGTCGGCGGCGAAGGCGCGGAACTGCGGACGGACGGCCTCCGGGCCGCGCTCTCCGAGGTTGGTCAGGGCCTCGGGCAGGCTCATGCCCGCGCGAACCCCCGAGACGAGGGTATCGACGGCCTCGGGCCATACCTCGCGCAGGCGGGTCCGTCGGTTGCGCGCCCGGGAGGAGATGATGAGGAAGGGAATCGCGGTGAAGATGGCCGCGAAGGAGACGGCGACAGGCCAGGCCCGCGACATTCCCAGGAATACCATGCCGATGAGCAGTCCCAGTCCGAGCGAGCCCAGGGCGAACATCGTGGGGCTGGTGCGGCCAGCACCGGCCTGAACCAGGATGTCCGCAAGGAGACGAGAGCGTCTCGAGCGCCACTGGGGCGGATCGGAGGTGCAGGCCATCCAGATGAGCAGCATTCCCACTCCCCCAAGGAGTCCGGCGACGGCGCCCATCAGTAGGCCTCCTTGCCGACGGAGGGCCGCCCGTTCAACAGCGCCGTGAGGTCGTAGCCGGCTCGACTGAAACGCTCGGCGGCGCCGGGCACACCCGCGCCCCGTACGAGGTTGCCTGCGGGATCGCGGTGGAAGACGTCGGAGAGCTCGATGACACCGTTCTCGACCCTGCCCGACATGGCGGCGACCTCTCTGACGGTGCGGCGTCCGTTGCGGTCCAGGTCGAGGTGGACGACCAGGTCGATGGCGCTGGCGACGGTGGGGACCACGAAGTCGCTGGAGACGTTCTCCCCCGCCAGCAGGGGCAGAGTGCAGATCTTGATGACGGCCTCTCGCGCGGAGTTGGCGTGCAATGTACACATCGAAGGGAGCCCAGAGTTCATGGCGATAAGAAGGTCGAGAGCCTCGGCCTCGCGGACCTCGCCGATAAGGAGGCGGTCAGGGCGCATGCGCAGGGCCTCCTTGACCAGGCGACGCAGGCTGATCTCGCCAACGCCTTCGAGGTTGGGCGGCCGGGTCTGCATGGCCACGCAGTCCCGGTTCCTCAAGGCCAGTTCGAAAACCTCCTCGCAGGAGATGACCCGCTGTCCACCGGGGATGGCTCCGGCCAGTGCCCGGACCATCGTGGTCTTTCCGGCCTGGGTGGCCCCCGAGACCAGGATGTTGAGGCCGGACTGCACGGAGGCATCCAGGAAGGCGGCCACCTGGCTGGTCAGGGAGCCCATGCGCACGAGGTCACTGGTGCGCGAGGCGCGGGAGGTGTGCTTACGGATGTTGACCGCCCAGTGCTGGGAGGTGATGGGCGGGATGACGACGTGAAGGCGCTGTCCGCCCGCCAACTGGGCGTCGACGAAGGGACTGGACAGGTCCAGGCGGCGCCCGGAGGCCCGCAGCATCCGTTCGACCAGGACGGTGAGGTCCTCGTTCTCCAGGATCGTGGTGGTCAGCTCGGGGCGCCCGGAGCGGGCGACGAAGACACGACCGGGGGCATTGATCCAGATCTCCTCGATGGACTCGTCGTCGAGGTAGTTCTGGAGCGGCCCCAGGCCCGCCATCGAGTCCAGTACGTGACAGCGGGCTCCCGTGGGGTCGACGAGCGGCGGGACGAGACCGGCGTCGGAGCGGCGCAGGTAGTCGTCCTCGGCCTCGGTGACGAGCCGTTCAAGGTCGGAGTTGTCCTTGAGCGGATCGATTCCGCGAGCGCGAACCAGCTCACGAACCTCCGTGAGAAGGAGATCGGCAGCGTCCATGATGCCTCTCAGCGAGTATCTGAATGGGATCGGGTGTAGATGATTGCGGATCGAGCAGGAGCTCTGCGTTGAACTCAGACGCACCGGCCGATCGGTGACCGATGTCACGGATTAACTCTAGGGCACCTGGTCACGAATTGGCCACCACCTCGACATAGCCTGTGGATAACCCGGGAAGCGTTGAATCTTCATCGGCCTGTTTCCCACCGTTCTCGACGTTTGCCGCCAGCGGACGGGCGCGGCTGTCCTGCGAGATATGGGACCTGTCGCCTACGGTTGGACCATGTCACAGCCTCCGCAGTCCCCGGACGCCCCCGGCAGCACCGATGTCGACGGCCGTGTCGACGATCTCACCGATGAGGCGGCCTCCGACGTCGAGCGCGCTGCGGCTCCGGCTGGCGACGACCACGACGACCACGGCAAGCAGCAGGTCGAGCATCCCGGCGGGCATGACGACGACTACCGGGCGCCCGTCGTCGTCGCCCCGTTACCGGGCGCGTCGGCCGGCCCGCCCAAGAACAGCCGGCCGACTCCGGAGACCCAATCCGCCACTCCCCGCCCCCGCCATTCGGCCCTGGCTCTGGCTGCGATGGCGAGCGTCGCCGTCGCCGGGCTCAACCCGGCTCGCCTGGCGCTGCCGCAGTCCGAGACTCCGGAGCGGCACATCACCGGCGTCATCGACACCCAGGGCCGGCACTGGGAGGTTCATGAGGCGCGCACCGACGCCGTCGGCGCGTCCCTGGAGGCGGAGGCCGAAGTGCTGCGACGCATCGGCCGGGTCGTCGACGACGGGCGGCTCTCCTTCGACGTGCCTCGCGTCAGCGGGTCGCTGCGCCAGCAGGGCGCCCACATCCAGGTCCGCTCCCATGTGGAGGGCAAGCCGATCCCTGTGGAGGCGCTCCGTCCGGGGCCGGGGATGTCGGCGGGATTGGGCAAGGCCCTCGGCGAGATCCACGAGCTGGACATGTCGGTGATCTCCGAGGCGGGCATGCCGGTCTACGACGCCGAGGAGGTGCGCCGACGCTGGCTGAGCCTTCTGGACGACGCCGCCGCGACGGGCAAGACCCCGCCTACCCTGCTGGGACGCTGGGAGCAAGCGCTGGAGGACACGGCCCTGTGGCGGTTCCGCCCCACCGTGGTCCACGGCGACCTCGCCGAGGAGAACGTGCTGGTGGCCGGCGGCACGGTCGTGGCCGTGCGTGGCTGGTCGCAGGCGCACGTGGGCGATCCGGCCGAGGACCTGGCCTGGGTGTACTCCTCGGCGCCGGTAGACTGTCTGGACTCCATCGAGGACGCCTACGATATCGCCCGCTCCGAGGGAGTGGACCGGCATCTGCGCGAGCGGGCCGAGCTGGTCAGTGAGCTCAGCCTGGCGCGATGGCTCCTGCACGGGGTCAGGACCGGGGACAAGCCGGTCATCAACGACGCGGTGGCGATGCTGGAGGACCTGGCCGCCCAGGTGGGCGATGCCCCGCTGGTGGAGCCTGCCGCGCCCCGGCTGGCGCCGGTGCCCGGGGAGCGCGAGCCCGCGGAGCCCGACGCGATCACCAACCCGGTGGCGATGGTGCGCGTCGACGACGAGGACGACTGACTCCGCCTCCCGCCCCTATCGGGGTCAGGTCAGCGGGTTGCGACTCATGAGTACCGAGAAGGCGCTGGCTCACACCAGGTTGACGATGCCGAGCAGGCCCCCGTCCAACAGCTGTTTGCCGGACCTAGTGCGCTTCAGCCCGAGTGGTTAAGCCGAGGCCGGCCCGAGGTCGGCGTTAGCTCGGCTGCTCGGGTGCGGGAAGAGGCGTCATCTCGTTGGTCGAGGAGTCGGGAGTCAGGGCCGCCCCGATCTGGTCGAGGCCGAGCAGGCCGGCGGCGCTGAGCTCGTCGATACGTCCTCCGGGGTAGTCGACGTACACGTAGGCGGCGCGCACCGAGCCGGTCGGCACGCCCTGGGACGCCGCCCAAGCGTGGACGTAGACGCTGAGCTGGTCGACGGGGACCCGGCGGCGCCCGGTCTTCCAGTCGACGATGAGCCAGCCGGTCCCATCCAGGCGGCGGAAGACGGCGTCCATGCGGCAGCGCAGGGTGGTGGCACCGATGGTGATCTCCCGTTCCGTCTCAGTCTCAGCCAGGACGTAGTCCTCCAGGAGCGGCAGGTTCTCGGCCGTCTCCAGCCAGCGCTCGATACGGGCCCGGTCCCGAGGGTCGAGGCCGTCGGGAACGCCTGCCTCGGCCAAGTCGAACAGGGTGCCGCGTGCGCTCAGGCGCTGGGCGACGGCGTCGTGGAAGACGGTTC
>NZ_JH470348.1:376234-382104 GCF_000239715.1 Actinomyces sp. oral taxon 849 str. F0330
CCAGGGGCCAGGTGCCCACGTGGCTCAGGGCAACCAGCGGGTTCGGTCGGGAATCGTCGAAGTAGACCCAGCCGTCTCCGTGGACGACGAGCAGGTCGCGTCGTCGGAGCTCGGTGAGGAAGCGCGACGGCGGGCGCGATTTAGAGGCGGTCTTGGACAGGTGGGAGCCGGTCAGGAGGAGCTCGTGGCGGGCCCGAGTGAAGGCGACATAGGCCAGGCGGCGCTCCTCGCGCAGGCTGTGGCGTCCCAGGGCCTCCTTGTAGGTGGTCATGGTCTCAGCCAGAAGGGACTTGTCCGTGACAGCGGGGTCGAGACCACCGACGGAGAAGGGAGGCAGGTCGTCGGCGTCGGCCCGCAGGGGGAACGGGAAGGTCAAGGTGCTGCCCATCCACCCCGTCTCCACTACGCTCAGGTCGACCTTGGCACTGCTGGTGTAGGAGGGGAAGACCTGTTCAACCATGCCGGGCACGGCGACGACATCCCACTCCAGGCCCTTGGCGGCGTGGACGGTGAGGAGCTGGACCGCCCCGGGCGAGGGGTCGACCTCGGGAGCGCTCATGGCGTCCTCGTGCTCCTCGGCGGCGTCGAGCCACTCCAGGAAGCCGGTGAGCGTGGCCGAGTCGGTGTCCGTGGCGAAGGCGAGGGCCGTCTCCTGGAAGGAGTCGAGGGCGCGGTGCCCCATCGGGTTGCCGACTCGGGCGGCGATCTCGATGTCAAGGTCGAGGGCCTGCTCGGCCAGGGCGACAAGGTCGGGAAGGGGCAGGGCGATGGCCTCGCGGACGCGCCTGATCGCCCGGGCGGTGCGCAGGGCGACGGCGAGCCCCGCCGGCGTCAGCTCGACGGCGGTCGCCAGGTTCTCCACCCCCTCCTCGTGCCATCGCAGCAGGGTGTCTAGGGCTTCGCTGATCAGCGGCGAGTCGGCCTCGTCCTGGGCACTTCGGCTCTCCGTAGCGGTCCTGCTCGCCTCCGGGACCGGGCGGACAACCTCGCGGGCCAATGCCGCCAGGGCGCGCAGGTCGCCGGCGCCGATGCCGAAACCGGTCAGAAGCCTGACCACCCGGTCCCCGCGCTCGGGATCGGAGGCGACGGTCAGCAGGGCGCGGACGTCGGCGACCTCGGGGACGTACAGCATCCCGCCCAGGCCCACGATCGTGTAGGGCACACCGGCCGTCTCCAGCTCGGCAGCGATGGGCTCCATCTGCGCCCGACTGCGACACAGGACAGCCATCTCGGCGCTGGGCGACCAGCGCTCGGCGAGGAAGCCGGCGACGGTACGGGCCTCCTCGACGGGATCCTGGAGAAAGGCTCCGTGCACCGTGCCCGGCTTCAGGCCGAAGGCGACGGGCCGGGCCCGCAGGGGCGCGACGGCGATGTGCTCCCCCACCGGATCCCCGTCCTGGATGACGCCGGAGCGCAGGGGCGCCGAGACGGCATTAGCTGCCTCGAGGATAGCGGAGTCATTGCGCCAGGAGGTCGACAGCTCCAGGACGGGGGCGGCGTCGGCCGGCGGTTCCCCGGAGGCGAGGCGGGCGGTTCCGGTGGGATTGAAGCGCTGGTGGAAGGTGTCCAGCGCTCCGGCGCTCGCCCCGCGCCACCCGTAGATGGCCTGATGCGGGTCGCCGACGGCGGTCACCCCGGAGTCGGCGAAGAGCGCGGACAGGAGTCGGACCTGGGCGACCGAGGTGTCCTGGAACTCGTCCAGCAGGACGGCGGGGTACTGTGCTCTTACCTGGGCGGCCGCCTCGGGGACGGACTCGGCGATGGTGCAGGCCAGGGCGATCTGGTCGCCGAAGTCGAGCAGACCGTGGCAGCGCTTGTAGCGCTGCAGCTCGGCGACGACGTCGAGCAGGGCCTCCCACTCGGCCATGACGGCCGGCGCCTTGCCGACCAGTGTCTTGCAGCCCTTGATGGAGGCCAGGGCCGTGAACTGCTCGTTTAGGTCGGCCAGGTTCTCAGCGGCCTCGTCAATGGTCAGCAGGTTCTGACTCAGGGCGTCGCTCAGGACCAGGGCCGCGTTCGCGTTGTGAACGAGGCTCTCGCTGGGCAGAGGGAGCGTGCGCGCCTCGATCAGGGAAGTGACGATCTGCCAGGACCGGGCCTGGGTGATGAGGGCGGAGTCGGGGTCGACGCCGATACGCAGGCCGTGGTCGCGCACCAGTGAGCCGGCGAAGGAGTTGTAGGTGGCGATCATCGGCTCTCCGAGGTCGCCCGCATCGCCGATGCCCCCACCGTCCAGCGCTGTGGTCGGGAGCAGACCGGCTGCTCCCAGGCCAGACAGGCGGGAGGCGACGCGCTGGTCCAGCTCGGAGGTGGCCTTGCGGGTGAAAGTCAATCCAAGGACCTGGTCGGGGCGGACCTGTCCGGTGGCGACCAGGTAGACGACCCGCTGCGCCATCGTAGCCGTCTTGCCCGACCCGGCACCGGCGACGACCAGGAGCGGGCTGAGCCGGTAGGCGATGACGCGCGCCTGCTCCTGAGTGGGGGTGTGGATCCCCAGCGCGATGGCCAGTGACTTCGGGGTGAGCTCGCCGGTGCTGGTAGGGCTCATGAGACGACTCGCCTTCCCTCGACCTGAACGGGACAGGAGTCCTTGACCATGCAGGTGCGGCATTGCTCGCCGGTGCGGGCCTCGATCAGGGGCCCCATGCCGGCCACAGCCGCACTCGCCACGAGATCCTCGGTCCAGTAGTCCTGCCGGAACTCAGCCGGGGCCTCGGCATCATCTGCGGCGCCGCCACCGCTCTCGTCCTCGAGTTCCGGGTCGACGAGGTCGGTATCGAGATCATCACTGGGCAGGCGCAGCACGTAAGGATTGGGATCGAGGGCGGCGCCCACAGGGGCCAGGACGTAGCCGTCCGCGGACCGCCTGGTGGGCTCCTTGCCCAGGAGTACGAGGGCCCCGCCGATGACGTCGAGTCCCTGCGAGCTCAAGGCGAGCTGGTATACCGCGAGCTGAGGGTGGCGATGGGCGGCCCTGGGGACGCGCCGGCCGGTCTTGAGGTCCATGACCCGCACGACGTCGTTCTCCTCATCGCCGTCCGGGCCGTCTTGAGGGGCCTCGCCGAGGTGCTCGAGCCTGTCGATGCGCCCCGAAATCGTCACGGGCAGGATCCGCGGTCCGGAGGCGGGCACCCGTTCCTCCACCCGGCTGCGCACCTCTGGGCTGAGCACCTCCAGCGGAATGTCGAGGTGGGCTCGGACGGGCTGCTCGACGTCGGCGCGAATGCCCAGGGCGTCGCAGTCTTTCAGGTAGGCGTCGAGGCGCTCGATCATGGCGCGGGCGCGGTCAGCGGCCAGGCCGCCCTGCCAGGTGTCGGGGTAGCCGAGGTCGCCCAGGCGCTCTTCGAAGAGCTCCCGCAGGGCGGGACCGCGCAGGTGCTCCCTCTCCGCCTTTTCTGCGACGGCATGAACGAGGCTGCCCAGGGTCTGGGCGTCACCGGCCGGGGCCGAGCCACCGTTGCGTGACAGGAACCATTTGAGCGGGCAGGCGGACAGGCCCTCGACGTCGGAGGGGCTGACCCGTATCCGCTGCCCCTCGGCGACGAGCGGGGTGGTGGAGGTGGGCCCTCCGGCGCCGATCCAGGTGGCGGGGTCGGCACCGGGGACGTTCTGGTCGGCGAGTTCGGCGAGCATCGCGGCGGCCGCCCGGCCGAGTTGGCGTTCGGCGGGGGCGGCGGTCTCCAGACTCCCGGCGACGGCAGCACGGCGCAGCTCCCCCACCAGGCCGCGCAGGGTGAGGTCCCCGGTGTCGGGAGTGATGATGGGTGCACCGTCATCGTCGGCGAGTTGGATTCCAGTGGTCCGAGCGATCTCCATCAGGAAGGGTGAGGGAGCGTGCTCGGCGTCGGCAGTGGCGGTCAACAGGAGACGGCGGGAGGCGCGGGAGAGAGCCATGATGAGCATGCGCCGCTCATCGGCGCGCACCTGCGCCCGGGCAGCCGCGATGGCTCCGTCGTCTCCGTTGTCATCCGCGGTTCCTGCAACGTCGGCACTCACAGGCAGGCGGTCGGTGACGGCGTCGACGAGGAGGCCGGTGCGGGTCAGCGAGTCGCGCAGACGCAGGTCGGGCCAGCGGTCGCGTTCCAGGCCGGTGACCACGACGAATTCCCATTCCTGGCCCGCACAGCGCGCCGGGGTCATGACGGCGACGCCCTCGGGGCGCCTGCCCCGAGGGGCCACTGAGTCGGAGGGGAGGACCTCGGCGTCGAGCTCGGCCAGGAAGCCGCTCGCGTCCTGGCCCGGGTGGCGCTCGGCCCAGACCTCGGCGCGCTTGAACAGGGTGGTGACGACGTCGAGGTCGTGCTCTGCAGCCTCGGACAGGACCGAGCGTGCAGAGTCGCCGGAGGGCCGCAGGGCGGTGGCGCGCCACGCCTCCGCCCGGCCGGAGGCATCCCAGGCGGCCCACAGGAGGGCCTCGACGTCACGAGGGGCATCGGTGACCGTGTCGCGCATGGCGGTGCGCAGGGCCTCGATGATCCGGGAGGCGGTGAAGAGCCGGCCCGCCTGGATGCCGAGGGACTCCCCCTCCAGGGAGCGGGCGAGGGCGCCAGCCCGATCGGCGTCCGTCAACAGGGCCAGGAGCGCAGCGTCGGCGCCGGTCCGCGTGTCCGTTCCTTCGGATGCCTCCGCCTCGCCAGTGCTCGTCGCGAGCTGGGCCGCGTCATGGTCCTGGCGCAGTCTGCGACGCAGTCGGCGCAGGTCCATGGTGGTCAGCCCCACTAGGGGACTGGTGAGCAGGTTGATGGCGGCCTCGCGCTGCGGCGGTTCGCCTCCATCCCCCAGCTGGTCGCGAAGGCCTGCGCGCACGATATCCAGAAGAGCGGCCGCGGCCGGTTCTGCGCGCAGCAGTACCGCGGGTGTGCGGGAGGCCAGGGGCACCCCCCTCCTGCGCAGATCCCTGGCGAGAGCCTCAGCCTCTTTGGCACTCCGGACGATGACCGCCATCTGCGACCAGGGGGTTCCGTGGTGGACGTGCTCGAGCCGCAGCACGCGGGCGACGTGGGCGCGCTCCTGCCAGCTGCTCGAGGCCAGGATCGCCTCGACGCCTGCCGGCGCCGCCGCCCGGTCCTCGTCGGGCGCCTGGAGGATGCGCGATACCGGAGTACGGGGGGCCAGGGTCGTCCGCCGGTGGGCGGCGGTCCCCGTCACCGGGACGCGGGCGCTCTGGTCGGCGACCGCCATCGCGATCATCGGGTCGCCCCGGTAGCAGGTGCTCAGCCGCAGTCGGGTGGCCCCCAGCCCCGAGTTGTCCTCGGCGGCGATCAGCAGGCTGGGCGTACCGCCACGGAAGGTCTCCACCGCAATGTCCGGGTCTCCCACGACCACGATCTGCGCCCGGTGCCCATCGGGGTCCGGGGTGGCCAGGGCCGTCAGGAGCCGAGCGGTGGCGGCCGTGCAGTCCTGGTAGTCATCGACGATGACGAGGTCGGGGACGGGGCGGGGCACGGTGACGCCGTCGGCGCCCCACGTCCGTAGGGATTCCACGGCCCGGTCCTGGAGGCGGGCGGTGTCCATCTTGCGGGTCTGCGCCCTCCTGTCGGCGCTGGGCCTGCCCTGCGCATCCCAGGTGCGCAGGAGCTGCGCGGCCGGCCCCCAGATGGGGACGTCGAGCCGTCGCCCCAGGTCGGCCAGCTCGTCGGCGGTGATGCCGAGCTCTCCGGCGCGCGCCAGAAGGTTGCGCAGTTCGGAGCGGAAGGCCCTGGAGCCGGTCGCCTCGGCGGGGAGCCCCGGCCAACTGATGGCGCTGATCATGGAGGCCAGGACGGAGTCCTCCTCCGCACCGGCCAGGAGGACCGGAGGCGGCAGTGGGTCAGGTCGCCTGGTCAGTGAGGTGGTCAGGATCGTCAGGGCGAGAGCGGCGGGGGTACGCA
>NZ_JH470348.1:382566-396634 GCF_000239715.1 Actinomyces sp. oral taxon 849 str. F0330
CAGGACGGCGTCCCGACCACCGGGGACCGTCTCGGCCAGCAGTCTCAGGGCCAGCGACGTCTTGCCGGTCCCCGGCGCGCCCAGGACGACGACGTTGGTGCCCTCGGCCACGCGATCCAGGACCCGCTGCCCATCGGCGTCGGCAGCGGGGAGCTCCGGTGCCTCGGGGGGCGGAAGGAGACGGACGGGGTCCTGGGACATGGGACCATCTCACCACGAGCAACTGAGATGAGCGTGCGTCGTTAAACGATCGTCACCGCCGATGAGGCCCTTCCCTCCTCGGAAGTCGGCGACTCGCATGTCCGCGTGACGCGAAACGGCGCGGTTCCCAGGGCGCTCGGGCGTCGGGCGCATCCTTGCGCCTCTAGGATCAGGTCAGGTTCGCGCCCCTCCCCGACGGGCGGCACGCCGCTCTATACGGCACACAGATGATGCGAAGGAGTCCCATGCAGGTCACGATCGGAATCAAGCACGCCAGCCGCGAGCTCTCGCTGGAGACCTCCGACTCGCAGGAGAAGGTGCTGGCCGCCGTGGCCGACGCCGAGACCAAGGCCGTCACCCTCACCGATGACAAGGGGCGCAAGGTCTTCGTCCCGGCCGGGTCTCTGGCGTACGTGGAGCTTGGCGAGGCCGAGCCCCGCCGGGTCGGCTTCGGTATCTGAGCCTCTTCTTCTGGGCGAGCGCGCAAAGAGCCCAGATCTGGCGGACCACAATCCAAACCATTCCGCCGTCGGTCTGGGCCCTTGCCGTTCTGCTCGGCGTCCTGCAAAGAGGCTGAGATCAACACCCCGGATATCCGGGAAATCGGGCGGTAGTAATCGCTCGATTTCTTACCCGGATCCCATGCCATCACCCACGAGACCGCATCGGGTCTAGTCTCTTTGAGACGATGAACCGACACAGCAGGAAATAGGACCGGTCAGCATGAACCTGACGGAGCAATTCGCTCATATGGCTACTGGCGCGATGTACGATGACCTGACACCCGAACTCATTGCAGCTCGGGTCGAAGCCGTCCAGGCCATTGATGTCTACAATCGCTCTTACGGTCGGCCCGCTGAGGAACGTGAGGCCTTGTTGCGTCGGATCGTGGGGTCGATGGGCCGCGAAGTGAACCTCGAGCCGACGTTCCGGTGCGAGTTCGGACGCAATATCCACCTCGGCTCCCATTTCTTTGCGAACTTCGACTGCGTCATGCTCGACGGCGCCCCCATCTCCATCGGAGACAATGTGCTTCTGGGCCCCAAGGTCGGCCTGTACACCTCCAACCATGCGCTGGATCCTCGTGAGCGCGCCGACGGCGCCTGCCGAGCTCGTCCGATCACGATTGGCGACGACGTCTGGATCGGTGGCAACGTCACGGTCCTCCCCGGCGTGGCCATTGGCTCGAGTAGTGTGGTCGGAGGAGGCAGCGTTGTTACCCGCAGCATTCCACCCGGTGTCATCGCTGCGGGCAACCCGGCTCGGGTGATTCGGGACGTGACCGAGGCCGATCGCACCAACTACCGGCCAATCCACTGAAACCTAACTCAACGCTGAGCTGTCTACCTACCCCTCGATTCTTCACGTTGTCAGGATGCGGACCGATACAGTCGCTCTCATGAGGTCACCCGTGATCGCGGCTGTGTGCGCCGCCTCCTTCCTCGCCAACGGTGTACTGCAGCTGTTACTGGCCCTGGGTCTTCCTCTGGGACGGTTCGTCCTGGGCGGGGCCTACACCGTCTCCCCTCCCATGCTCAGGCCGCTCAACCTGGCCTTCTTCCTGACCTGGTCAGCTTGCGCCCTGGCGTACCTCAGGTACGGCGGCCTGCTGCGCCGTCCTCTACGTGATCGCACCGCGCGCAGCATCGTGTACGTCTCGACCCTGTGGCTGCTTATCGCCTCGGTGTTCAATCTCTTCATCACCGCCAGCGCCTTCGAGCGCTATGCCACCGGGACGCTGTCGACTCTCACGTGCGCCTTGAGCCTGTACCTCGTCTGGCGTCGCGACGGGTTCCGCCTCCGCCCCTGCCAGGGCGGCTTCCGGCGTTAGGCTGGGGTGCATGGACCAACAGGACAGCCGATGGGGCCTGCTCGCCCAGTGGATCGCGGAATCCAAGCGCGTCGTCTTCTTCGGCGGCGCCGGGGTCTCCACGGAGTCCGGCATCCCGGACTTCCGGGGCGCTAAGGGCTTCTACCACCAGGACCGCGAGATCCCCCTGGAGCAGGTGCTCTCCATCGACTTCTTCACGGTGAACCCGCGGGCCTACTGGGAGTGGTTCGCCCAGGAGAACGCCCGCGAGGGAGTCGCCCCCAATGCCGCCCACAGATTCGTGGCCGACCTGGAGAGGGCCGGGAGGCTGTCGGCGGTGGTCACGCAGAACATCGACGGCCTCCACCAGCGAGCGGGCTCCGAGCGGGTCCTCGAGCTGCACGGCAACTGGTCGCGCCTGATCTGCACCGGCTGCGGCGAACGATTCTCGCTCTCCGACGTCGACGACGCCCGCTCCGGTGCGGTTCCCCGCTGCCGCGAATGCGACTCGGTGCTGCGGCCGGACATCGTGTTCTACGGCGAAATGCTGGACAGCGATGTCCTCGAGGGCGCCGTCCGGGCGATTTCGGAGGCGGACCTGCTCATCGTGGCGGGAACGAGCCTGGTCGTCTACCCGGCGGCGGGCCTCATCGACTACTACGCCGGTAAGCGCCTGGTCCTCATGAACGCGACTCCTACTCCCTACGACTCCCGCGCCGACCTCATCGTCCGCGAGCCGGTCGGCCAGGTCTTCCAGGAGCTGGAGCGCCTGGGGCGGCTTCCCTAACCGATCCCCTGGTCCTCGAGGTCCACGTAGCGCTCGGGTACCTCAGACTCACTGAGAGTGGCAGCGTAGTCGGGCACCTCGCTCTGGAGGGAACGATCCGTGCGGCGGTAGCCCGTTGACGGCAATGAGGCCTTCTTCGGGAACTTCATCTCTGGGCGTTCCACGTGCTGGTAGGGGATGGACTCCAGCAGGTGGTGGATCATATTGATGCGCGCCTTACGCTTGTCCGCGGACTCCACGACGTGCCAGCGGGCGGAGTCGATGTCGGTGTGGACGAACATCTCGTCCTTGGCGCGCGAGTAGTCCTCCCAGCGGGGCAGAGCCTCCAGGTCCGTGGGCGAGAGCTTCCATCGGCGCATGGGGTCGGTCATCCTCGATTTGAAGCGCTTGTACTGCTCCTTCTGGGGCACGGAGAACCAGTACTTGCGCAGCAGGATGCCGTCGTCGACGAGCATCCTCTCGAAGACCGGGCACTGCTGGAGGAAGCGCCGGTGCTCCTCCGGGGTGCAGTAGCCCATAACGTGCTCGACGCCGCCGCGGTTGTACCAGGAGCGGTCGAACAGGCAGATCTCACCAGCAGCGGGCAGGTGCGCGATGTAGCGCTGGAAGTACCACTGGGTGCGCTCGCGCTCGGTGGGCACGGGCAGCGCGACCACACGGGCGATGCGCGGGTTGAGGTACTCGGTGATGCGCTTGATCGCTCCGCCCTTGCCGGCCGCATCACGCCCCTCGAAGATGACGACGACGCGGGCTCCAGTGGCCCTGACCCACTCCTGCATCTCGACCAGCTCCGCCTGTAGCCTCAGCAGCTCGGCCTCGTACAGGGAACGGTCCATGGTGGGGTGCTTCTTCGCCATACTTGAGTTTCGCACAGATCCGCCGAGCGCGCAGACAACCCACAACCCCAACCGACAATCCTCCGCACAGACAGAGCAGAGGAGCCCGGTCCTGGGAAGGACTGGGCTCCTCTGGAGTGGTAGCGGGGACAGGATTCGAACCTGCGACCTCCGGGTTATGAGCCCGGCGAGCTACCGAACTGCTCCACCCCGCGTTGGCGAGACCAACCTTAGGCTCCGTCGCGCCCTCAGGGCAAATAGCGAGGACGTGCCCTTGCTCACCGCCCGGTGAGGCGGGTGGCAGGGCACGTCCTCATGTTGCAGGCAGTGCGCTCAGCCCATCTTCTGCTGTGCGACGGCGGCCCGGTTGACGGCGTCGCTGAGGCGCTTCTGCGCCTCACCGTAGGCGGCCCAGTCGCCCTTGCTCCTGGCGTTGTCCGAATCGGTCATCGCGGCCTGGGCGTCCGACAGGGCCTGACTGAGTTCCGCCTTCGGATCCGAGGCTCCGGAGGCCGACGGGTCCGCGGACTGGGACGCCGGTGCGCTTGCGGAGGCCGTGGTCTCGGCGCTGGGGGCCGGCGAGGCCGCTCCCCCGCCCGCCGTCGGATTGTTGCCATCGGTGGACTCATTGGTGTCATTGGCGGCGCCGGCATCCCCGTTAACGGCCTGCTCCCCCGTCGTCGCCCCGGAATTGCCGCCGAAGACCTGGTCGAGCGCCTCGGAGAGGGTATCCGCGAAGCCGACGTTGTCTCCGAAGGAGACCAGCACCTTGCGCAGTAGCGGGTATTGCGTACCGGATGAGGACTGGACGTAGACCGGCTGGACGTAGAGCAGGCCGCCTCCCACGGGCAGCGTCAGCAGGTTGCCCTTGATGACCTGGGAGCCCTGCTGGGAGAGCAGGTTCAGGGTCGTGGAGGCCGTCGGGTTGGAGTCGAAGATGTTCTGGACCTGGCCCGGCCCGGAGACGTTCGATGACCTCGGCAGCTCCAGGAGTCTCAGTTTGCCGTAGCTGGGACTGCGCTCGCCCTTCTTCCCGGTTCCGGGAGACGTCTCGGAGTCCACCGCGAGGAAGCCGGTGAGCACGTTGCGGTTGGTGTTTCCGCCGATGATGTAGACGCTGGACAGGGAGAAGGTCGCCTGATCCTGGCCCGGCATCTTGAGGGTCAGGTAGTAGGGGGCCTGCTGGTCCTGGTTGGTCGTGGTCGGGTCATCTGGGATCTTCCAGAAGTCACCACCGGAGTAGAACTCCGCGGCATCGTTGACGTGATAGCTCGCCATCATCGTGCGCTGGACGTTGAACAGGTCCTCCGGGTAGCGCATGTGCGCGATGAGGTCGGCGCTCATCTGACTCATGGGCGTGACCGAGCCGGGGAAGACCTTCTCCCAGGCCTTGAGGATCGGGTCCTTGTCGTCCCACTGGTAGAGCTTGACCGATCCGTCGTAGGCGTCGACGACGGCCTTGACGGAGTTGCGCACGTAGTTGGACTCCTCCGGCGCCCCGAGCAGTCCGCCCTGGCCGTTGGCGGTGGCCGAGGCCTTGGCCAGCGACTCGTGCTGGGAGTAGGGATAGTTGTTCGTGGTGGTGTAGCCGTCGAGGATCCACATCACCCGCTTGGGCGTGGCCGGGTTGTCATCATGGTCGACGACGGCCGGGTAGGGGCTGTTGTCCAGAGTCAGCCAGGGGGCCACCTTGGAGACGCGCGTGGCCGGGTTCCGGTCGTAGAGGATCTGGGAGCCCTCGCGCACCTCCTGGGAGAAGAGGATGTTGGCCTCCTGGAACTTGGCGGCGTAGAGCAGCCGGTTGAGCGGGTTCGATACGCTCGGCCCACCGTTGCCGGAGAAGGTGGTGTTGACCTGGCCGGTCTTGGACTCGTCATCGGGGTAGTCCAGCTCGCGCGGCGAGCCGTTATCCTTGCCGCCGACGATGGAGTACGACGGCAAGGACTGACCGAAGTAGATCCGGGGCTCGTACTCGCCCAGGTCCCCCTTGGACGGGATACCGCCTTCCCAGAAGGAGGGGTAGCCGCCGGAGGCCACCGTGTTGCCGTAGGCGTTCACCACGCCGTAGCCGTGGGTGTACACCGTGTGCTCGTTGACCCAGGTCTGCTGCCCCTCACCGAGGCCGGACAGGTTCAGCTCCCGCACGGCGATGACCGTATCCCGGCTGGTGGAGTCCAACTTGTAGCGGTCCACGTTGAGGCGGTTCGCAAACGAGTAGTACTGCTTGTTCTGCTGGAGCTGCTGGAAGGTCGGTGAGACCAGGCCCGGGTCGAGCAGACGGATCGAGGCGGTGGATTCCGCGTCCTTCTCCAGCTGTCCGGCCGTCGCCGTCGTCGTGGCGTCGTAGTTGGTGGTCTCCACGTTCTCCAGGCCGTAGGCGGCCTTGGTGGCGTTGATGTTGCGCTGGATGTACTCCGCCTCCTGGCGCTGGGCGTTGGGGTCGACGACGAAGTTCTGGATCACCAGCGGGTAGGCGGTGCCCACCACCAGCGAGGAGACGATCATGACGACCACACCGATGATCGGCAGGCGCCAGGAGCTGGAGCGCACCGAGGCGATGAAGAGGATCGCCACTGCCAACGCGATCGCCGCGAGGATGGCGTTGGCGGGGATGACCGCGTTGACGTCGGTGTAGTTGGCGCCGTCGAACTTGGAGTTGGAGGCGTACAGGGCGCTGTAGCGCCCCAGCCAGTAGCCCACCGCCCGGATGACAGCGTACAGCGCCAGGAAGACGGCCAGGTGGATGCGGGCCGCCTTGGTGAAGTGGGGCCTGCGCACCACGGAGATGCCGCCGTACAGGTAGTGGACGACGACGGAGGCCACCCCGGAGAACAGGACGACGCCCGACAGGAAGGAGAGGAGTATCAGCACGGCGGGCAGAATGAAGACGTAGAAGGAGACGTCGATACCGAACTGGGGATCCTTGACGCCGAAGGACTGCGCATTGAAGGCCAGGAGAACCTCGCGCCAGCTGGGGGCCAGCTCCCAGGCCGAGCCGAACAGAGCCAGCACAGCGGGCACCGCCCAAGTCAGGCGCCGTCGCAGGGGCTCGATGACCGTGCGGTAAGCCTCCAGGTTACGGGTGGCCTCGTCGTCGGGCACCCCGATCTCCCGGGCCCGGTAGGCCGCCGTCATCGAGACGAAGACGGCTCCGAACATGACGGCGAACCCCACCAGGAACAGGACAATGAGAGCAATCCACTGCGTCCACAACACGCGGGCGTAGCCGATCTGGCTGTACCAGAGGACCTCGGTCCACACCTGCGACATGATGCCGATGATGACGGCGATCGCGGCGATGATCGAGATGGTCAGCGCCAGGGGCCCGGGACGACGCCGCGCGGTCCTGCTGCGCGGTGCGCGCGGAGGGCGGATCCCGCCTCTACCGAAGCGCCCCAAGCCGAACAGCCCTGTCCTGTCACTGGAGGATTTCTTCTGCCGGGACGAGCCGGAAGACGTGCTCGAGGACTCGTCGGAGGAAGAGTCCCGGGACTCGTCATCGGGCGTGGTACTCACGATCCTGCTCCCTGTCTGACGTACGTTGTTACGCTGCCCCGCGCATGGTCCAGCGCGGCGCCATCGGCCGGAAGGGCCGCTCGGGCCATCGTCCCACACACCATCGACGCGTCCATAAACCTTCTTCGGGGCGAGAAGGCGAGAAGCCGACTTCCGGCCGGCCGCAGCGCGAAAGCCGTGCACACGGGGCCGTGTCATTCGATCCGTCAGAGGCGCCGGTGAGACGATGGCCCCGTGATTGACGATACGCCCACCCCGCCGCCCGACCCCGATTCCGTCTCGCGTCGAGCCGTTTCCGAGCCCTCCCCCGCTTCGGCTCCCGGGACCTCTGCGGCCAATGGGGTTCGGTCCGCCTCTCCCCGGAGTCGGGCCCTCGCCCGTGCGGTGGCGGAGACCGAGGTCCACGTGGCGGCCTTCGGCTGGGACCAGCCGGTGCGCGTCTTCGCCCTGGCGCGCACCGCCGAGGCCCTTCGGACCGACCCGGACCTGGCCGAGTTCCTGGACGCCTCCGCCGTGGAGGAAGCGCGCACCGACCTCGAGCTGCTCACGGTTGTGGAGCAGGAGGGCCTGCCGGCCGCCGCGGACCTGGAGCATCTGCTGGCCCAGTTGGCCTGGCCCGAATCCGTCCACGGAGCGGCCATCAGCGTCGAGCGCCTGGTCCTGCCCCCTGCGGCGCAGGAGGAGGCCGACGCCATCACCGACGCCACCGAGCGCCTCGCCTTCCTCCAGGCGCGCCCCGACCGTGAGGACATCCGCATGGTGGTGGGGGTCCTGCGCAGCGGCGAGTCCTGGTGCGCGCTGCGCTCACGCGCCCATGACGACGACGCCTCCGTCTACCAGGGCGAGCAGCTGGTACCGGGGCTGGTCGAAGCGCTGGCGACGACCTTCCTGTAGACCCCGACCTGTAGGCCCCGATCTCGGGAGGGCGGGCGCCATCGCGCGACCCTTCCCGCTCTCAGTCCGTTTCCGGGCGGTCCGAGTCCGCGCCGTCGGGCCAATCATCGTCGGCGCTGTCAGAGGCTGCGGATTCGTTCAGCTCCTGCGAGGTCTCGGCGGAGGACGGGGAGATCCGGTCCCCGAGCCCCTCGGGGCTGTTCTCGTCCGCCTCCTTGGCGCCCTCGGCGTATCCGAGGGTGCCGTCCAGGAGGGAGGCCAGGTCGGCGTCGATCTCGGCGTCGATGTCCTGGGCCATGCGCCGCATGGTGAGGAAGTCCCTGGGGTTGGCGAGCTCGGAAGCGGTGGGCATGACGTCGGGGTGGTTCCAGAAGGCATCGCGCTCGACGTCGCCGGCCTGGGCGCCCAGGTGCGACCACAGCTCGGCGGCCTCCCGGGCCCGGCGGGGGCGGAAGGTCAGCCCGATGAGGCGGGCGAAGACCTGTTCGGCGGCCCCGCCCTGGGCCCGGCGCCGGCGCATCATCTCGGCCAGCGCCATGAGGTGGGGCAGATGGGGTGAGGCGGCACGGGCGGTGACCACCTCGACCCAGCCCTCGACCAGGGCCAGCAGCGTCTCCAGGTTCTCAAGGGCCTCCCGCTGGGCCTGTGTCTCCTGGGGTGCGAACAGTCCACTCTCGAGAGCCTCACGCAGTGCGTCGGGGTCGTTGGGATCCACCTGGGCCACCGCCGACTCCAGGGTTTCGGTATCGATGCGGATCTCCCGGGCGTAGGCGGCCACGGCCTGGAGCACCTGCCCGCGCAGCCACGGCACATGGGCGTAGAGACGGGCGGTGGCGGCCTCGCGCACCGCCAGGAACATGCGGGCCTCGTCCTCATCGACCTCCAGGCCCTCGGCGAAGGCGGACACGTTGGCGGGAATCAGCGCGGTGCCCGGTTCGCGGGTCAGCGGCAGACCGGTGTCCGTCGCCCCCAGAGCCTCCTTGGCCAGCTCTCCGATGGCCTGGCCGATCTGGAGTCCGAAGGCCGTGCCCGCCATGGTCCGCATGATGGATCCGAGCGCCCCCATCTGCTGGGCGGCCTGCTCCATCTCGGCGGGCATCTCACGGATCTGCTTCTCCAGGGTGCGGGCCAGGGCGGCGGTGACGGCCTCGGCCACGGGGGCGCACACGTCCTTCCACACCGGCAGGGTGCGCTCGACCCAGGTGCTGCGGCTCCAGGCCTCCCGCTGCCCGGGGGCGGGCATGAGCTCGGTGGCGGTGTCGAGCCACAGGTCGGCCACCTGAAGGGCCTGGCGCGTGGAGTCGGCGACCGTGGCGGTCACCGTGGGGTCGCCGTCGCCGCGCGCCTGCCGGAGGGCCAGTTCCTGACCCATCTGCCAGTTGACCGGCTCGGTGGTGGAGGCGGAGAACATCTGCTGGAACTGGGCGCGCATGGCCAGCAGCTGGCCGGGGCTGAGCTGGGAGATGTCCCCCACGCCCGGCATCTGGGCGATAGCGCTTGGATCCACCCCGGATGAACGCAGAGCCCCGACGGCGTCGGATGCCATCTGCTCGCCGAAAAGTGATGCGAGCATCTTCTCGAGCTCGTCGAAGGCGTCCTCGCTCACGGGCTTTCCTCTCGCCGGGTGGTGCTGGAACAACATTATCTGGACATCGTCACTAACGGCCTTATGGTCGCACCCATTCCTGTACAGGGGCCATGCTCCGTTCGCCGACGGCGTGCCAGATGCCTCTCCGATCCGCGCTCCCGCCCTGCCGTGTTGTCATCGTGTCGACTTCGTGCCAAGTTCGTATCGATAATCGTCTGTCTTCCCATGGAAGATGTCGCATGATGAGCGCGTGACGCACCCAGACCAGCACAGCGCCGCCGACGCGGCCGACTCGACCGGTTCCGACCTTCCCCAGCCGCCCCGGGAGAATGACGAGGACAGAATCGACCGGGTCGACCTGCCGCAGGAGCTCGACGAAGACCTTCCCGAGCCGGACTGGCACCGGCGCAGGCTGCGGCGCGCCGTGGCCGCAGGAGCGTTCGTCCTGGCTGTCGCCCTGGTCGTCGCCATTTTCATGGTGCCGCTTAACGTGGTCATCGAGGCCCCCGGCCCCACCTGGAACGTGCTGGACAACGGCTCGTCGTCGGACCAGGACGTGCTGAAGGTCACGGGCACTGAGACCTATCCGACCGAAGGCGCCCTACGGATGACGACCGTCTCCGTGTCGGGCTGCCCCGGATACCCGGTGACGACCGCGGACCTCATCGCCGCATGGTTCTCATCGGACAAGCGGATCGTGGACCGCAACGAGGTCTGCCCCCGGGACCAGAGCGCCGAGCAGGTCGAGGAGACCGGCAAGGCCCAGATGACCGCCTCGCAGGACTCGGCCGTCATCGCCGCACTCATCGAGACCGGCCTGGCCACGTCCATGCGCCTGACCGTCACCGAAGTGACCAAGCAGCAGACCTCCACCGAGGTCCAGGCCGACGACGTCCTGGAGTCCATCACGCCCGAGGGCGGCGAGACGACCGCCATCTCCTCCTTCTCCCAGCTTCGCGAGCTGATGACCACCATCCCCGAGGGGACGAGGGTCTCGCTCGGCGTGCGCCGCGGCGAGCAGCAGGTCTCCGCCGCGCTCACCACGATCGCCCCGCAGGAGGGGACCACCGGCTCGCTGCTGGGGCTGAACCTCAAGATCTCGGTGGACAGCCCGGTGGAAGCCACCTTCGGCCTGTCCGACGTCGGCGGGCCCAGTGCCGGAATGATGTTCGCCCTGGGGGTCGTCGACGAGATCACCCCCGGTTCCCTGACCGGTGGCAAGGACATCGCGGGGACCGGGACGATCGATATGGATGGGCAGGTCGGCCCCATCGGCGGTATCCAGCAGAAGATGGCGGGGGCCCGCAACTCCGGCTCGAAGTTCTTCCTGGCGCCAGCGAGCAACTGCGACGAGGTCAAGGACCATGAGCCCGAGGGGATGCAGGTCTTCGCCGTGAGCACCCTGCATGAGGCGGTCACCGCTACCGAGGCGATCGCCTCGGGCAACACCTCCGGCCTGACCACCTGCTCCGCCCGCTGAGCGCCCGGCAGAGTTATCCACAGGCCCGTGGTCGCCTCTGGCCGCCTCGAACTGGCTCGTGCCATTCTCGGATCGGGTCTCAACGCGGTAGTCGGGACCGAGGGTTCCCACGTCCTGGCGAGGACGCCGGGAGGCTTGAGGAGGCACGATGCGTATTCGAGGCGGGTGCGCCATCCTGTGGCGCCAGCAGGGAGTCAGCCAGATCGGCACGAGCCCCGCGCGGCGCACCATTGTCGGCGATCTGAGCCCGGCCGAGCAGCGGCTGCTGGACGAGTTCGCCCGCTCCCTGGAGTCCAGTGGCGTCTACCGGGCCGCCAGGCGCAGCCGGGTGCCCATGACGCGGGCACGCCAGATCGTGGAGGAGCTGGAGAGGCAGGGCGCCCTGGTCTCCTCGGCGACCAGCGAGCTCGGCGGGGCCGACGGCGTCTACTGGGACCGGCTGGGCGCCGATGCCAAGCGCCGTGGAGCGGCCTTATCCCAAGCGGTCCTAGCGCTTCACGGCGTCAGCGCCCTGGCCCAGGAGGCCGCCCTGTGGCTGGCGGAGGCCGGGGTGGGCACGATCCTGTCCACGCGAGCCCCCAAGGACGGCGGTCTGGAGCCGCTTTTGTCGGCGCGCTTCCCCGCCCTGAGGACGCGGGCTCCGCTACGCACTCGACCCGATGTCATGGTGACGGTGGATGCGCATGTAGTGGAGCCACTGCTGGCCCGCAGGCTCGCCCAGGAGGGCATCATCCATCTGCCGGTCGTCGTCGGTGAGGCAGGGGTTCGCGTCGGCCCGGTCCTGGGTAGCGGCGGCCCGTGCTCGACCTGCCTGGAATTGTGGGAGCGGGACGCCGATCCGTGCTGGCCGGCACTGGCCACGCAGATGCGCACCCTGCCGATGCCCGACGTCGAGCGCCTGGTCCTGCACGAGTCGGCGGCGCTGGCGGCTCGGGCCGTCGTCGACACGCTCCTGGGTCAGGCGCCTCCCGTCGAGGATGCTGCGGGCGGTTGCAGCGGAACCGGCGATCCGACCGGAGGCTCCGCCCTCTGGTGGGCCACGCACTCGGTCGAGGTCGACGGCCGGGATCCCCTGGGGCGGCGCCAGGCCTGGCAGCGCCATCCCGAGTGCCTGTGCTCGCAGCTGTGAGCGATGCCCGAGCGCCGTCGCCCGCGAGGGCATGCGCTGTTCAGCCGCCGGCCTCGAAGTCCCGCAGGAGGGCGAGTACCTGGCCGCCGTACTCTTGGAGCTTGTTGGCGCCCACGCCGTGGATGAGGGAGAGCTGGGGCAGGCTGGTGGGCTTGACGACGGCGATGTCCCGCAGGGTGGCATCGGCGAAGACCGTGTAGGCGGGCCTGGAGCGCTCCTTGGCGATCTGGGAGCGCCAGGCCCGCAGTTCCTCGAACAGGGCGATAGTGCGCGGGTCGTTGTTGGCCTCGAAGTCGGCGGCGGACTGCCGGGAGCGCTCCCTGGCGGACTGGCGGCTCTGCCGCCGGGAGGCGTCTCGGGATCCGTGGGCGTTGGGCCACAGGCCGTCCAGGAAGCGGGAGGCCTTTCGGGAGGCTCGGCCTCCGGCGTTGCGGGCTCGGGCGTAGGAGATGATGAGGTGCTCGCGCGCACGGGTGACGCCCACGTAGAGCAGGCGCCGTTCCTCCTCGATGGCGGTGTGCCCCTCGGCCAGGGAGATCGGCAGCAGGCCCTCACAGGCGCCCACGAGGATGACGGCGTCCCACTCCAGGCCCTTGGCGGCGTGCAGAGAGGACAGGGTGACGCCCTCGACGGTGGGGGCGTTCTGGGCATCGGCGCGCTCGCGCAGCTCGGTGTGGAAGGCGTCGAGGTCGGCGCCTCGGGTCTGGGCCATCTCGTCGGCCAGGGCCACCAGGGCGTTGAGGGCGTCCCAGCGCTCGCGCACGGCTCCGCGGGGGGCGGGCGGCTCCTCGCTCCACCCCTCGCGAGACAGGACGGTGCGCGCATCCTGGCCGAGGTCTCCGGTCAGGGTGGCCTTCTCGGTGCGGGCGGCCCCCAGGATGACGGCCATGGCGCGCTTGACCTCCTCGCGCTCGAAGAAGCGCTCGCCGCCGCGCACGAGATAGCCGATCTGGGCTCCGGCCAGGGCCTGCTCGAAAGCCTCGGACTGGGAGTTGGTGCGGTACAGGATCGCGATCTCGCTCAGGGGGACCCCGGTGGCCTGCAGGCGGCGCACCTGGGCGACGGCGCCCTCGGCCTCGGCGAGGTCGTCGTCGTAGGTCTTGAAGCGCACGGCGGGGCCACTGGGCCGCTGGGCGACCAGTTCGACGGCGCCGGCGGGAAGGCGCGGGCCATCTCCCCCGCGCCGCGAGCGCGCGAGGACCTGGTTGGCCAGGGAGACGACCTGCGGGGTGGAGCGGTAGTCGCGGCTCAGGCGCACGGTGCGGGCGTCCTCGTAGCGGGTGGTGAAGCCGGTCAGGAACGCGGGGGTGGCCCCGGTGAAGGAGTAGATGGTTTGGGAGACGTCGCCGACGACGCACAGCTGGCGGCGCCTGCCCAGCCACAGGTCCAGCAGGCGCTGCTGGAGCGGGGAGACGTCCTGGTACTCGTCGACGACGAAGTGCTTGTACTGGCCGCGCACCTGGGAGGCGATGTCCTCGCGGTCCAGGAGTATGCCGATGGTCAGCAGGAGCACGTCCTCGAAGTCGATGACGCCGCGCTCGCTCTTGGCCTCCTCGTAGAGGGCCAGGACCTGGGCGACCGTGGCGGCCTCCTGCCCGGCCACGTCGGTGCGGCCGGCGGCGATGGCGGCCTGGGCGTAGTCCTCGGGCAGGGTCATGGTGACCTTGGCCCACTCGACCTCGGCGGCCAGGTCCCGCACGGTGGCCCGGTCGGTGGGCAGGCTCAAGCGCCGGGCGGCGGCGCCGACCAGGGGCGCCTTGTGGGCCTGGATGTCGGGGCGGCGCCCGCCGATGGCGGTGGGCCAGAAGTAGGTGAGCTGGCGCAGGG
>NZ_JH470348.1:396805-398013 GCF_000239715.1 Actinomyces sp. oral taxon 849 str. F0330
CGGTCGGGCTCATCGGGACCAGCCTGCCACGGGTCGGTGACGAGAATCAGTGGCAGTGAGCCGACGCGATGGAAACCGACCGATGCCGGGTGGATTCAACTGGTTCAACCCCTTAAGGGTTATTCACGAACATACCAGTCATCTGCGTTTACCCAGGCCAGCAAGCACCTATCTCATCCTGTGAATAAATCTCCTTTCATTATTATCCCTTCTCGATCTTCTCGATATCGGAAGGTAGTGCGCTCCAGTTCCAATCCTTGACCCACACCCCATCCTTCTCCACCACGCACGACGAACCAATATCTCTGGACAGCAGCCACAACACGTCGGCGTCCTCCTGCCACACCACCCCCACCGAATGCGCACTCATGAGATAACGCCGATCGTCGGCCCACACCACCTCACCCGCCGCATTCTTGATCACCGGGTACACATTGCGCTTCCCGTCGATCTCCTCCGCGAAAAACTCCGAGGTGTACCGCCCCGACGCCGAAGTCCGAGTCTCCCCATCACGCAACACAGCCGGATCCACCGTAAACCACCCCCACAACCAAAAGACCAACACCGCCACCGCCCCCGCGGCACCGGCCAGCAAGACGGCACCGGCCAGCAAGACCCATCTCCTCGCCCTCATCAGTACGGCCATCCCTTTCTACTCCCGCTCACCACGCCCCCAAGCATCAACAATCGCTATTCGGCCGACGTCAACCTACGATGGGGCCGCCGTACCAGTCCTCGATGAGGAGGCGGGCGATGGAGGTGGGGCCGGGCAGGAGGATGCTGCCGTCGTCGGCGCCCGCGGTGAGCTCGTCGCGGGAGACGAGGCGGGCTTCGACGACCTCTTGGCCGTCGGGGCGGGGCCGGTCTTCGCCCAGGGCCAGTCGCGCCCGGCAGCCGAGCATGAGGGAGCGAGGGAAGGGCCAGGGCTGGGAGGCGATGTACTCGACCTCGGCCACGCACAGCCCGGTCTCCTCCCGCACCTCGCGGGCCACGGCCGCCTCGACGGACTCGCCGGCCTCGACGAAGCCGGCCACCACCGAGAAGCGCCGGGGCGCCCAGGCGGCACCGCGCACGAGGAGGAGGCGGTCGGACTCGTCGACGACCGTCATGATGACGGCCGGGTCGGTGCGCGGGAAGTGGACGGTGGCGCAGTCGGTGCACCTGCGGGCCCAGCCGGCCTCGGTGACCTCGGTGCGCCCGCCGCAGAC
>NZ_JH470348.1:399202-415699 GCF_000239715.1 Actinomyces sp. oral taxon 849 str. F0330
GGGGTCGGCCGCGAGGCGCTCCAGCAGCCCGGGCTCGCTGCGCCGTTCGGCGTCGCGGTCGGTGGCGGAGCGGGACAGGGCGAGCTGGTCGATGCGCATGGCCTCACTCTCCCACCCGGAGAAGAGGAGCGCACATAGGCACACCTATACGGATGGGGGAAGAGCATCGACTCCCGGCAGTGGGCCCGGTCGCGCTGCGGGCGGGCGCAGATGTCCTGCGCCGGCCTTTCATGCGGGGAGCATCGTGGAGGGCCTACCCCCGCAGGATCTCCTCGAACTCCTCTTTGGAGGCGTAGGAGGACTGAGTGCCCCGCTTGGTCACCGAGTCTGCCGAGTAGCGGTTGGCCATCTCCAGGGAGGCGGCCGTATCGCCGGTGGAGACCAGGAAGTGGCTGAAGCAGCCGATGAAGGCATCCCCCGCGCCGGTGGTGTCGCGCGCCTCGACCGCCACACCGGGAATGAGCCGGTCCTCGGTGCGGGTCATCCACAGGGCGCCGCGCGAGCCCAGAGTGACGATGACATTGGCGATGCCCACCTCCAGCAGGACCGCCGCGGCATTGCGCACGTCGTCGAGGCTGTCCACGGGCATGCCGGTCAGCAGGGACAGCTCGCTCTCATTGGGCACGATGTACTGGCAGTCGCGCACCTTCTCCAGCTCCAGGTCGGGCTGGGCCGGGGCCGGGTTGAGCAGCACGGGGATGGAGTGGCGCTTGCCCAGGGCCACCGCCTCATAGACCGTCTCCAGGGGGATCTCGAGCTGCAGGACGATGAGCCGGCAGGCGGCGATCCGGGCCTCAGCCCGACGCACATCCTGCGGACTGAGCAGGGCGTTGGCCCCCTTGACGATGAGGATGGAGTTGCGCGACTCCTCATCGACGAAGATCGGCGCCACCCCGCTGGCGGCCTCGGTGGACAGGACATGGGTGGTATCGATGCCGTTGCGCCGGTAGTTCTCGATAGTGCTCTCGGCGAAGAGGTCATTGCCGACCCGGGTGAGCATGAGCACCCGTGAGCCCAGTCTGGAGGCGCTGACTGCCTGGTTGGCGCCCTTGCCGCCGAAGCCCATGGCGAAGTCGGGCGCCTCTACGGTCTCGCCCTCGCCGGGCATGCGGGTGATGTAGGTGATGAGATCCATATTGCTGGACCCGATGACGGCGATGTCGTTGCCGTCCCCGTCGGCACTGCTCGCGGCGCCTGTGAGGTTGGTGCGATCGGCTGCCATGTCAGTTCTCCTTGAGTCCCGTGGTCATAGTGAAGGACCGGCTCTCGCCCGCCCCGAGCATGATGAGGGCGCCCGCCTCCCCGCGCTCGGCGCCCTACTCCAGCCCGTCCACCCTAATGGCCCGCCCCTGCCCCGCAGCGCATCTCCAGGCGGGTTCTGGCCGGCCATCCCCGAGTTGTCCGTATGATCCCGTTGGCCCCGATCCGAAGATGTGCAACTAGGGTGGAGGCATGCCCGCGCGCGCCTACCTCGATCACGCCGCCTCCAGCCCTATCCGCCCCCAGGTGGCCGAGCAGATGGCACAGGATTTGGCCGAGGGGCTGGGCGGGTGGGCCAATCCCAGCTCCCAGCACGCCTCAGGCCGGCGGGTCGCGGGTCTGCTGGCCCAGGCGCGCGCCAGGATCGCCCAGGCCCTCGGGGTTAACGCCCATGAGGTGGTCCTGACTTCCGGCGGCACCGAGGCCAGCGCGCTGGTGATCGCCGGCCGGGCGCGCGCCGTGCCCGGCGGGCGATTGGTGGTCTCCCCCATCGAGCATCCGGCGGTGCTGGAATCCGCGCGCACCGCCGCCGAGCAGCTGGGTGCGGATGTGAGCGTGCTGGAGGTCGACGGCGCCGGTCGAGTGGTCCTCGGGTCTGTGGCCGCTGCGCTCGCGCCCTCTGGTCAGGATCCTGCTGCGCCGGTGAGCCTGGTGTCGGTCATGGCGGCCAATAATGAGACCGGGGTGGTCCAGGACATGGCTGCGGTGGTCGGCGAGGTGCGCCGCGCCACGGGGGTCGAGCGCCCCGGGCGGCCTGGCTACGTGCCGGTGCACTCCGATGTCGTGGCGGCCCTGGGCAAGACGGCCGTGGACTTCCACGGGTGGGGGCTGGATGCCATGAGCCTGAGCGGCCACAAGCTGGGCGCGCCGGTAGGGGTGGGAGCTCTGGTGGTTCGCCGCGATCTGGAGCTGAGGCCGGTGACGGGCGGGGGTGGCCAGGAGCGGGGCATCCGCTCGGGCACGCAGGATGTCGTGGGGGCCCGGGCCCTGGCACTGGCCGTGGAGCTGGCGGTGGGCGAGCGCGAGGCTGAGGCTGCGCGCCTGGGAGCGCTGCGGGACAGGCTCCTGCAGGCGGTCGCTGCCCTGGATGGCGTGCATGCCACGCTCCCTGCGGGGGTTGCTCACCTGCCCTCGACCGCCCACCTGTGGTTCGAGGATGCGCAGGCCGAGGCGCTGCTCATGGCCCTGGATATGGCGGGTATTGATGCATCGGCGGGATCGGCCTGTCACGCCGGGGTCGCTCAGCCGAGCCATGTGATGCTGGCGATGGGCTTCGAGGAGGGGCCGGCCCGCTCCACGCTGCGCTGCTCCCTGGGCCGGGAGACGAGTCCCGACGACGTCGAGCGTCTGCTCTCCGCTCTGCCCGCCGCCCGAGAGGGGGCCAGGCGCGCTTGGAAGGCAACACACAAGACGGCAGGGGAACACTTTTAACCGTATCCAAGTCAACAAGTGCCGAGGAGAATCGCATGCCAACCGCCTCGAACAAGATGATCGGCGACTTCAGCGGCAAGCCGGCATCGGCCGCCATGTACACCGCAATCGAGTCCTATGTCATGTCGCTTGGCGCCGTCACGAAGCACCTGACGGCCCAGGTGAGCTTCTCCGTCAACCGGAAGTTCCTATGGGTCTGGGCCTATGAGAAGACGGCCGACGGCACCCTGTTCCTGAACGTGAGACTCGACCGCTCCATGGAGGATCCGCACTTCCACCGCGTCGACCAAGTCAGCGCGAACAGGTGGAATCACCACGTCGTCGTCAAGACGATGGAGGCAGCGGAGAGCGGCTGGCTCAGGGACCTCATTCGCGCAGGACACGAGTTCGCCGCTCAATGAGCCTGTCTCACGTCCTCCCGCCACGTTGGGAACACGTTTGCAGTCCCCGCCGGCGAACGACGGCCGCCTCGCATCGGCGGTCCCCCGCTTGAGAATCCGGTGGTAGTCCTTCATCATCTCGACGCTGATCGTGCAGGGGCTGGGAGAAGCTGCGGGCGTCAATGGCGTACTCGTCAGTCATGACAGTTCCTTCCTCAGCGCCGTCCTGTGCCGGTCACCGCAAGATCCCCTGGGTTCTTCCGGTTGCCCCGTCGCGGTCGCCCTGCGATTGCCTGCCACAGTCGTAGTGACGACTACCCGTCTGCCTGAAGGAGATCCTCGTGCACGTCTTGGCCTCCCTGTCCGGCGGAGTCGACTCCGTCGTCGCGGCCGCGAGCGCCGTCGACGCGACCGGTTGTTCACCGCCTTGCCCGGTGCCCTGGAGGGGGCCGGGCGCGCCTGTGGGGTGACACATGAGGCGGCAGACGGGAATCGAAAGCCGAAATAGGGCATCTCAATTCCCGCCTGCCTCAGTGAAGTGCAGTTCCCGAAGGAACTGCAACTTGACATACGAATCACTCCTCATTGAGTTGGCCAATCGGCTTACGTCCTCATATCTACACCTGACCTACGACACATATGACACGACGATATTGCGGGTTGACTCCGGCGGCGAAACGCTGTTATCGCCCGAAACTCTCTGCCATAGTGAGGGCATGCCCAGGCAGAACAGACGCATCGTGACCCGCTGCGTGCGAGCCGTGGGCGCCGGCGTTCTCATGCTCTTCGCGATCGTGGGCACATGGCAGGTCTCCGCCGGCTCCTGGGGCATCACGGCTGGTGCCGCGCTGGCAGTCATCGTGCTGCGGTGGCGCCGAGAGAAGCCCGACGCCGTCCTCGGCGTCCATCTTGTGCTGTGCGCACTCCAGCTCGGCGTCACCGACGCCCCGCTGCCCGCGGATCTGACGATCGTCGTGTCCCTGTACGCGGCAGGCCGGTGGGGCGAACGGGAGCTCGCGCCGGTGTGGGCCATAGCCGTCGTCGTCGGCTCGACGCTGGGGGCGTGGGACTGGAACCGGGATGAGCTGGGAATCGTCCCGCTCTCCCTCTGGGCCCAGGACATGGCGCAGGCCTCCTTCGCACAGCTGTGCAGCGCCGCCATCGCCTGGGGCCTGGGAAGATTCGTGACGCAGCGCCGCCAGCTGCGGGCCAGCCGCCTGACGGCGGAGGAGCAGCGCCGGGCTGCGCACGACGCCGCGCTGCGCAACGAGATCGCCAGGGAGGTTCACGACGTCGTCGGACACGCCCTGGCGCTGATCGCCGTGCAGGCCGAGGCGGGCCACTACCTGGCGGCCGGCTCCGAGGACATCGACCTCCCCGCCGACGAGCGACTGGAGCAGGCGGCTCAGGCGCTCGGGCAGATCCGGGCGACCGCGCATTCGGCCCTGGCCGACACCCGCAGCCTGACCCGCACTCTGGCCTCTCCCCCGCAATCGAAAGAGCACCGAAGCGCCGCAGAACCCGCTGAGCCCGACGATGCCCGGCCCGCCTCCCCGGTCACCGAGACGCCGCTGCGTCCGGTCCCGAGGATCGCCGATCTGCCCAGGATCGTCGACGACGTCCGTGCGACCGGGCTGCCGGTCACCCTGTCAGTGGACGACCGGCTGATCAGTGAGGGAGAGCAGACGGGAGGCCGCAGTCCGCTCAGCGCGCAGGCGGAGCTCGCCCTGTACCGAACGACGCAGGAGTCTCTGACCAACGTGCTCAAGCACGCCGAGGCGGCCGCGGTCGAGGTGAGGCTGGAGTACCGTGACGACGAGGCTCACAAGGAGGTCGTCCTGACCGTCGCCGATCAGCCCAGCGCTCCCGGCACCGGGGTGCCTGCCCCGAGGGTCGGCGGCCGCCTCCCGTCGTCCCAGCAGAAGCCCGCGGATACCGGCGGGGGCCAGGGACTGGTGAACCTGCGCCAACGCCTGGCGGCGGTCGGCGGCTCCCTGGAGGCGGGCCCGGGCCCCGGGGGAGGATTCATCGTGCGCGCCCGCATTCCCTCCGAGGCCCCTCAGTCGACAGTCGTGAACCCAGGAGGAAAACCGATATGACCCGAACTCTGCGCATTGCGCTGGTGGACGATCAGGACCTGGTCCGTTCCGGCTTCCGCATGATTCTCGATGCCCAGAAGGACATGTGCGTGGTCGGCCAGGCCTCCGATGGCGTTGGTGTTCTTCCCATGGTCAAGGCCGCTCAGCCCGACATCGTCCTCATGGATATCAGGATGCCCACCTTGGACGGCATCTCCGCCACCCACGCGGTTCTGGACAGCCACCCCGACCTGAAGGTGCTCATCCTGACCACCTTCGATCTGGACGACTACCTCGTGGCGGCGATGCGGGCCGGGGCCTCGGGCTTCCTGCTCAAGGACTCGACGGCGCCCGAGCTCCTGGCCGGTATCCGCGCCGTGGCCCGAGGAGACTCGGTGGTGGCGCCGTCGGCCACGCGCCGGCTGCTGAAGCGGTGGTTCACCCCTGCCGGTCACACCGCAGGCCCAGCCGGCCCCTGGGAGCACGGAGCCGGCACCGTGCACAAAGACTCCATCGGTGCTCTGTCCGATCGGGAGAAGGAGATCGTCACGCTGGTCGGACGCGCCATGAGCAACGCCGAGATCGCCCAGCACCTCGTCCTGGCCGAGTCGACGATCAAGTCCCACCTCAACCGGATCCTGCACAAGCTGGAACTACGGGACCGGGCCCAGCTCATTGTGCTGGCCTACGAGAGCGGACTCGTGCGCGTGGGTGGGTAATCCGGCACCGGGTTGCGCGTCCCCGGGTTGGAAATCGCCCCGACACCTTGCAACCCCAGGTGGAAACTGGCCCTCATCAGTCACGATGACCGTCGTCGGGCTCTACGGTCGGCTCCATGAGTACCAGCAACCGGTTCCATTTCCTCGACTCCTTGCGCGGCTTCGCCGTCGCAGGCATTCTCCTCGTCAACGCCGCCGATCTCATGTGCCTGGGGTATGACGTCCCGGTCCGGCCCTTCCAAGCCATCCCGTTGGCGGAGAACGTCCTGAACTTCCTGGTGGCGACCCGCTTCGTACCGATCTTCTCCTTCATGTTCGGAATGAGCATGGGGTTCGTCATCGATTCCGCGATCCGCCGGGGCGCCCCCGCCTGGAAAATCCTGCTGCGCCGCCTGGCCGCCCTCCTGGTGATCGGGCTACTCCACTCGATCCTCTATCCCGGCGAGATACTGCGCGACTACGCTGTTGCGGGAGTCATCCTCTTGCCATTCATCCTCAAGGTCCCGCGCTCCGTGCGTCTGGTACTCGGTCTGCTGGCGACGATCGGCGCCTACGCATTCACAGGAGGAGGGGCACTATCGCTGCCCGGGCTGTTCCTTCTGGGATCGGCGGCCCAGGCCTACGGCCTTCCGGCACGGCTCGAGCACGCCGACCGTCGGATCGGAGCGGCGACGCTCGTATTCGCAGCCGCCAGTGCGGCCGCGATCCCCTGGCAGGTCGCCGAGGGCGGTGATCCCCGATTCTTCACGGCGGGAGGAGTCGCCGGAGGACTCATGGCCTGTCTCTATGTCTGCCTTCTGGCGCTGCTCTGGCGCACCCCGGTGCGGCGGGCCCTGAGCGCGGTATTCGAGCCCCTGGGCCGCATGGCGCTGACCTGCTACGTCACCGCTTCCTTCGTCATGGTGCCGGCGGGAGTGCTGCTCGATTCGCGCTCCACCCAAGACGTGATTCCCGGCCTCATCGTCGCTGCCGCAGTTCTGCCCATCCAATGGGTGTTCTGCCGTCTTTGGCTCTCCCGGTTCGCCTACGGCCCCCTGGAGTGGGCATGGCGGTGCGTCACCTGGTGGCGGTGGGTTCCGTTGCAGCGCCGGCAATCGAAACAACTCGATCCGGTCAGCTACGTGCCGGGGACGACGGCCGGGATAGCGTAGCTCTCCGAATGTATGAGCTCGACCGGCAGTCCTCAGGTTCTAGGGGACTACCGGCGCTCCCGCTTCTTCGTCGACCGCCTCCGGCCGCCCACCACAATCAGAATGATCAGCAGCGGCAGCAGGACCAAGACAGCTATCGAAAGAACGAACCATAAATTAAACACTGCGCCTCCTTCTTGAAGAAACAAACCTGAATGCGATTGACACGGACGACCGAACCAGTGGCAGTCCCTCGTCATCTCAACGCTGATCGCGCAGCATCCGGGCGGAGCTGCGGGAATCGACGGCGTACTCGTCAGTCATCACCCCCTTCCTCTCCACCACCCTATGCCGGTCACCACAACGTCGCCTGTGTTCTCCCGGTTCCCCCATCGCCGTCGACCTGCGGTAGCCTGCCACGGCCGTAGCCGTAGCTGTGAAGGAGACCCCCGTGCGCGTCCTGGCCGCCCTGTCCGGCGGAGTCGACTCCGCCGTCGCGGCCGCGCGCGCCGTCGACGCCGGGCACGAGGTCGTCGGGGTCCACATGGCCCTGACCCGCAACCGGGCCCAGACCCGTACGGGATCGCGCGGCTGCTGCTCCATCGAGGACTCCGCCGACGCCCGCTGGGCCGCCCAGATCCTGGGTATCCCCTTCTACGTGTGGGACCTGTCCGAGGAGTTCGAAGAGCGCGTCGTGGCCGACTTCCTCGACGAGTACCGCGCCGGGCGCACCCCCAACCCCTGCGTGCGCTGCAACGAGCGCGTCAAGTTCGACGCCCTCCTGGAGCGCGCCCTGGCCCTGGGCTTCGACGCCGTCGCCACCGGCCACTACGCGCGCTTAAGCGGCGGCGCCGCCTCCGGCCGCCCCGGCGACACTTCCGGCCTGATCCTGCGCCGCGCCGTCGACGCCGCCAAGGACCAGTCCTATGTGCTGGCGGTCTCCGGCCGCGAGGGCCTGGCCCGCGCCCTCTTCCCGCTGGGCGACGCGCCCTCCAAGGCACAGGTGCGCGCCGAGGCCGAGGCCCGCAGTCTACCGGTGGCTTCCAAGCCGGACTCCTACGACATCTGCTTCGTGGCCGACGGCGACACGAGAGGCTTCCTGACCCGCTCGCTCGGCGCCCACGAGGGCGCCATGGTCTCGCCCGACGGCGAGGTCCTGGGTACCCACCAGGGCTACTTCGGCTTCACCGTCGGCCAGCGCAAGGGCCTGGGCCTGTCCCGCCCGGCCGACGACGGCCGCCCCCGCTACGTCATCGAGACCCGCCCGGCCACCAACGAGGTGGTCGTTGGCCCGGAGGAGCTGCTCAGCCGTACCACGGTCGACGGCGACGGGCTCGTCCTGCTGGCCGAGCCCGAGCCGCTCGCCGATCTGCCCATCAACGCCGCATCCGCCCCCAACGACTCCCCCGCCGTCGGCTGGCAGGAGGCCAGCGTCCAGGTGCGCGCCCACGGCCGCCCGGTTCCGGCAAAGGTCCGCGTCGATGAGGCATCGGGCCTCCTGAACGCCGAGCTGAACACCCCCCTGCGCGGCGTCGCCGCCGGTCAGAGCCTGGTCGTCTACGGCGGTGCCGACGGCGATCAGGTCCTCGCCCAGGCCACCGTCGCCTCCGCTCGGGCCTCCGGCCGGGCCGTCGCCTGACAGCCCGGCCGCCCCTTGGGCTCCCACCGCGCCGTCATCGCGCGGAAGAGCTAGGGTTAAGGGGAATCCCGGAGCCCAACAGCACCAGCAGGAAAGGGACCTCCCACTATGCCAGCCGACACGCCCGCCGACTCTCCGTCGGACAAGCAGCCCGGCGCCCCGTCCGATCTCCCTGCCCAGAATCCGGGGCGCTACATCGCCACCGTCAAGCTCGGCCCCAAGTCGCAGATCGTCATCCCCAAGGAGGTCCGGGAGATCTTCAACCTGGCCCCGGGGGACAGCCTGCTCCTCCTGGCGGACCGCGCCCAGGGAATCGCCCTGGTGAACCCGGCCGACTATGCCGACGTCGTCGCGGCCGCCTTCGACGCGGCCGCGCCCAAAATCGGCGACGCGACGGTGCCCGGGGCCACGGAGTAGTCACCGCGCCCCGGGCACACGTGCGCCGGGCTCATCGGGCAGCGATCAGCGCAGGCAGGTGTGCCGCTCGATCGCTCGCACCGCCCACCAGACCAGGATTGCGACCAGAATCAGCGCCGCCACTGGGGAACCGATTCCCACCAGCTGCGGTTCCTGGTTCGTGCGGATAGCCTCAATGAACTGCGGGAGCATCATGCGTGTGACGATCCGCCCGCTGGTCACATCGAGCGACAGCGGCAGCAGCATCGTGGCGACCAGGGCCACGAGCTGGTTGACCGTGTACAGGATGACCAGGCCGGCTGCGGGCGCCCCGAAACCGAACCGGTTCCAGCGCCCCTGCGCCCCGATGCTCATCACCGCGGCGACCTCAATGATCGTCGCGACGACGCCCTCCACCATGGTCAGCCCGTAGAAGACGAGCATGTCGGTTCCCACCATGCTGATCAGCTGACGCACCGGTTCGAAAAACTCTCCCAGCGTGATACCGAGCAGGTGCGCGTAGGCAGCGAACCAGCCGACCATCAGGAGCGTCGCCACCGCGACCGACGCCAGCACCGCAATGACGGCGTACAGCGTCTTGGCGGCGAACAAGGTGCGTCCCCTCACCGGCAGGCTCATGGTGAGATAGCCGCGGGCGCCGTACATGGAAGCCCAGTACTCGATACCGATCTGGACGCTCACGACGGCGGGCATGGCCACGAGCGCCACGAACGCGGCAACAAGCAGCATCGAGGAGAGCACGGGAAGCTCGAGCAGGCTCAGAAGTATGGAGCCGACGGCGATGACCGCCACGATCCCCACGACTCCTGCATTGCGCCGAGCCTGGGTACGGGCCTCTTCCATGAGCAGTGTGGTGAACATCAGTGGTACTCCTTCCTGAACAGGGTGTCCAGGCTCATACCGTGATCCTGGCGCAGGTCATCGGCGTCACCGGCCATCAGCAGGCGGCCGTCCTTGAGGAAGACGGCGGAGTCGATGATGGGTTCGACGTCGGCAATGAGGTGGGTGGAGATCAGCATGAGAGCCTCGGGGTTGAAGTCGCGCAGGATGCCGTCGAGGATGACGTCACGGGCGGCGGGATCGACTCCGGAGATTGGCTCATCGAGGAGATAGACGCGGACCCGGCGCGACATGGCCAGGCTGATGCGCAGCTTCTCCCCCATGCCCTTGCTCATCTCCTTGAGGGTGCGGTGAGTCGGCAGGTTGAAGAAGCGCACGAGCTCGGCGGCCTTGTCCGCGTCGAAGTCGGAGAAGAATCGCCGGTACTGGGCGATGGCGGCCGGGGCGGTCAGACCGGGGGCCAGGAAGCTCGCATCGGGGAGGAAGGAGACGAGCGCCTTGGACTCGGGACCGGGATCGTGTCCGGCGATACGGACCCGGCCGTCGTAGTCGGCCAGGACTCCGGCCAGGATCTTGAGCAGTGTGGTCTTGCCCGAGCCGTTGGAGCCCATGAGGCCGATGATCCGCCCGGGAGGCAGCTCGAGACTCAGCCCGTCCAGCGCAGGCAGGCCCCGGAAGGTCTTGGTGAGGTTCTCGACGACGACCAGCGGTGCGGCGCCGTCGAGGGAGGGGATGGTGGTGGTTGTGCTGAGGGTCTGTGCGCTCATGACGCATCTCCTGTTGTCTGGCGGCCCTGGCGGTCCGGGGCCCACCAGCGCTCGGTGAGGAGCGCCGTGGTCTGGTCCAGGTCCATGCCGATGGCGGTGAGGGTGTCGATGTAGGCGTCCGTGGCCCCGGAGGCCAGGTTCCGGCGAACGAAGTTGATGACGCTTTTCCTGGTGGTGACGAAGCGCCCGGCAGTCCGTTCTGCCGCGGTGAGCCCCTCGCGATCCAGCGCGCCCAGCGCCCGCTGGACGGTGTTGGGGTTGACGCCGGTGTCCGCGGCGAGCTCGCGCACGCTGGGAACCTTGGTGCCCGGGGGCCACTGGCCGGAGACGATCCGGCGGCGGAAGACGTCGGCCAGCTGAACCCAGATCGGACGGGAGTCGTCGAGATCCATGGCTCTCCTAGTGGTCGGGTACGGGTACTGCTCATGAGCACAGCACAGGCGACCTCATCAGACCGCCTGTATTACTGCACTAATACAGTGACACAGAGGGGAGGTACCGTCAAGCCGAACGGCGGCGGACTCACCGTTTCGCACTCCCTCATCCCGGCTATGGGCCATCTAGGCCATGCGAGCTACCGGAAACCCGGCCACCGGTGGCCGGCGAATAGCACTCGCAACAGCGGAGCCGGCCAGGCGCGCCCCATACGCATGGCCTCGTACAGACGCCCCCTCCGGACCTTGAGGACAGCGGCCGCCTCCTTGCGGGTCGGAGTCGGACGGCGCCTGGCCCGGGCCGCGACCTCGCTGTCCTCAGTTGTCCTCACTCTTGCGGGCGGCGTGCGGGCGCGAGATGTCGTCGAGAATCGTGAGGCCGGCTCCAGGACCTCGGGGACGGCTGGGAAGTGGCCGAGCGCCCATAGCACTCGGGGCGGGAAGGACCTGGATCCTTCCCGCCCCGAACCACGTCCTCGAACACGATCAGATCAACCTGGTTTTGTTCTCCCAGTTCGGGTCGAATGCCCCCAGCGCGGCGAGGGCCGCGTAGTCCGCGTAGCACTCGGCCAGCAGTACCGGGGGCACCGAGGACAGTGAGAGCGTCCGGTACCCGCTCCTGAAGGTGAGGTCTCGGGTGGCGCAGGTGATCTTGTCCTCGGGCAGGTTGGAGCCGGTGAACCGGATGGTGGCGCTCAGCCCGGCCGAGGTGAACTCCTTGACGTAGTCGTCGAACCAGCTGCCGTCCACCGGGGCGCCGCGCTCGTAGCCGCGTTTGGTCGCCGTCGTACGGAACGCGAAAGTGTCCGTGAGATGCCCTTCCAGGTCGGTGAAGGCCTTCTGCCCGGGCTCGATCTCGGGGGCGGTGGCCGTCAACTGATCGAATAGGGGCGTCACCTCGTAGTCGGCCAGGTGCTCGCGCCAGGCGCTGCACTGACTCTGGCTGAGCATGGTTCCGTAGGCGAGCGCGATGTCGGCGTCGTCGGGAAGATCGATCGTGGAGTCATCGACGCCGATGAGGGCGCCGTCCTCGGCGAGCCGGAATGTTGTGGACACGGCATCGTCGGCGCGGATCACAGCCCAGATGAGGCGGGTGCAGAGCTGCCTCATGAGAGGGTGGGCCGCCAGCGACTCGCGCCACTGGGCCCCTTTCCAGGTCCGTCCCGCGCACATGGCCTCGTACAGGCGCCCCTTCTGGAGGGTCAGGACAGCCTTGGCCTCCTTGCGGGCGGCCGTCAGCTGCTTCTTGGCGGCCTTGACGAGCCCCTCGTCCTCACCCACCCGGGCGGCGGGCAGGGAGGCGTATGTCTTTCCGTCGGCGTCGGACAGCGCGATCCTGAGCTCAGGGGTCACGCGCCCGGTCAAATCCCGGGTCCCGTAGGACAGGTGCAGGAGGCCGTCATCGTCGAATCCTGCCGTCGGTACGGTCCGGTCGGCGAGCTCGTCATCGCTCCATCCGCGCTCCTCGGCAACCGCCCTGGCGAGGTCGCCTGCGGTGGCCTGAATGCCCCGCATCTTGTGCCGCCGCGCGATGCTCAGAAGCACATGCAGCGTCTCGTTGCTGGAGTGGGCGTACAGGCAGTGGACCAGCGCGTCGAACTGGGCGCGCCGACCGGGGTTGTCCCGCATGAAGGCGCGCACGAAGGCCGCCAGCTCCCCGCCGTCCATACGCACCGAGAAGGCGAGCAGGCCCTTGCTGGCCACGGCCGATCCCA
This sequence comes from Actinomyces sp. oral taxon 849 str. F0330, assembly GCF_000239715.1. Taxonomy (NCBI): domain Bacteria; kingdom Bacillati; phylum Actinomycetota; class Actinomycetes; order Actinomycetales; family Actinomycetaceae; genus Actinomyces; species Actinomyces sp. oral taxon 849. Next base: position 412,013 of record NZ_JH470348.1, read on the forward strand.
GATACTCGCGCTGGTGGCGTGCGAAGGCGGCGGCGATCCGCGCCTCCAGCGGCACTGCCGCCTCCTCCTCGGCCTCCTTGAGGAAGCGCGCCTGAGCGGCGCTCTGCCGGCACCGTCGCAGCCAGGCCTGCGCCCGGTCGTGCTCCTGCCGCCCCACCCTGTCCGCGTGTTCCCGGCTGTCCTCCACCGCGGGGTGACGGGTGTCCTGGGCCGCCCAGGCACGGGTGACGTGGGCGGCCAGGACGGCGGCGTCGCACGGATCCAGCAGGGAGAGGTAGAAGTCGATCGGCCCCCTGCCGTCGGGGTTCTTCAGCTTCTCGGCGATCGTGACCCACCACTGGACGATCTGCGGCTCGACGTCGGAGCCGTCCCTCCAGCGCACTGCCGGCAGGGAGCCCATGTGAAACCATCGCAGCGACGGGGCTCTCTTGGCCTTGAGGCCCTCGGCGGCCTCGGCACTTAGGACCGACGGGGAGAGGAACTCGTCCTTGTCGGCGCCGCAGTCGCGCAGCGCCGCCAGGAGCGCCGCTCGGGGTACGGGTTTCTTCTCCTTGAGTAGCGCGGTCCGCAGGGGTTCGATGGAGGCGGGATCAGCCAGGGAGCGGATCCAGTCCGCCGCCCAGGATCGCACCTCCTGGGACTTCGATGTCAGGGACTGTTCGGCTAGCTCGTGCGCCCGCGGGTAGGTGCGCAGGGCCTGTTGCGCCAGGGGCCGGTTGACCTTCGAGGACCCGAGGGCGATCGCGCCGACAGGGATCCTGAGCTCGGCCGGGATGCGGGGGAACTGGGCCAGGATCTTCAAGGCATCGGCGATGCGAGCCGGGTTGTCGAGGGCCTCGCGCAGCAGCTCGGGATGTTCGGCGCACCACGGCCACGCCAGCCGCGGAGGCGTTCCGGAGACAATGGCGGCGGACATCTCCTCGATGGCCTCATCGACTTCGTGGCTGCTCAGGCCGAGGTTGTCGATCAGGCGCAGGAGCACTCGCGGGTCGATATCGCACTCCACGCAGTAGCGCACAGCGAGGAAGTAGGGCTTGAGAACGTGGGCGCGGATGAGGCGCAGAACATGGGCGGGGTTCAGGTGCGGGGCGCAGTCGATGATCCACCACATATCTCCGAAGCGGTGGCGCATGAAGATCGGAAGCTTCCGCTTCCTTCCCTCGGCCACCGCCACCAGCTTCTCAAGTGCGGACTGCGAGGCCCGGTCGGCCCTGGCGTCCCAGGAGTCCGAGCGCCGTATGACCTGCTCGACGACTCGGCGCAGCTCAGCGGGCTCGGCAACGGCCGCATTCGGGTCGATCACGGGCAGGGGCGCGAGCTCGACCGTCTCCTCGTCCTGGGAGTCACCATCGCCCTCACCGGTACTCCCACCAGTGGCGTCGGTATCGAGGATCGCCCGGTTGGCCTGCCTGCGGGCCATCATGTCACCCAGCCGCTTGTTGGAGCCGGCCGCCTGAGCGAGCAGTTCCTCTCCACCCTCGACGGTCAACAGGAAGTCCTCCAGCTCTGCGGCGTAGGACGGCCGCGCCGTGGCCAGTGCCGGTGCCAGTACCTGACGGCACGTCGATGCATCCAGGCCCTTCAGGATGTCGATAGCCTCCTTGCGCAGCCTCTTGGATGAGCCGACGGCGAGTGCACCGACCAGGTGGGCTCCGGCGAGTGCCCATGGCGCATCGGCCCTGGCGCAGGCCAGCACCCGGGCTCGTTCTTCAAGGCTCAGCTGGTCCATCAGCTCCGTGGGCAGCTCACGGGCGTGCTCGGTGAGATAGTCCAGTACTCCGGGCAGGGCCACAGGCAGGAGACGGTGGGAGGTGAACCCGTCGCGCCTGGCTCCCCCGCTCTCGGCGAAGGCGAGGAGGAAGATCGCGGCGGGAAAGTCCTCGGGGCCGAGGCCGCCGTCATCGAGGAGGGCCGTAAGACGCGAGAGGTCCCATCCGGGCCGCATGGCGGCCATCACCGAGGCGCTCGACAACGGCTCGTCCAGGACTCGGCGCGCCCTCGGGTCGTGCTCGCGTGCGATGGCGGAGCAGCTGAGCATGTCTGCGGTCAACCGGGATAACCAGGCCGGGAACATGGTGAGCGCCGGACTCTCCTTCTGCGAGCCGACTTGATCGATCGCCTCCAGTAGGCGTCCCAATCGCCCCCACTGCTCGGTGGTCAGGGCATTGCTGCTGTACAAGCTGTCTCGCCGTCCAGTCCCTGAGGTCGCCGGGGCCTCGTCCTCCTGCCTGAGGTCCTGAAGCACTGAACTCCAGGAGGTGACCTGCGCACTCGCCGAGCTGGTCCCGGAACCGGCCGGGCAGGAGCCGATGGCGTCCAGGATCTGCGGGTCCTCGCCGGAAATGACGTAGTCGACCGCGCGCCGGTGCATGTCCTGCCCCGCATTCTTCAGCGGTTCCAGGGCCCGGGAGACGAGCCTGCGTGCCGGGGATGCGAGTGCGAACATTGTTGTGCCCCCTGGTTCTTCTCTGCTGTTCGGCATCGCGCCGCGACGGTTCCTGCGAGGTGATCTCGCTCGTGGTCCCCCTCCGCCCCGATTCACGGAGACACTCGGAGGTTAGCGAGCCGCGTGCTCCCCGTCAGCCCCGATACCCGGGGGAGCACTCCCCCGGCTCCGGCGAGCGGCACCAGTGGGACCGGTGATATCAGCGCGCTCAGCGGTATCAGCGCGTCAAGGCGTCGAGCCGGTCGACGACGGCGCAGGCCCGCAGTACGGCACCGGGGCTCGGCCGGTTGTCCACCTCGGCGAGCACGGCCGCCAGGGTGGTGAGCTGGAGGTCATCGGCCATGCGAGCGCGCGTGCGCAGCACGTGCGCCACCATGCCTGTGGGACGAGTCGTCCCGGAGGCCGCGAGCGCAGTGAGCGCCTCGTGCACGTCCAGGGCCAGCGCCCGCATCGGCGTCCGGCCCGTCCCGTTCTTATCCGGTGCTTGGGTGCGCATCCGGCTGTGCATCTGCTCCGTACGTCGGCGCAGCCGGCGGTACTCCCGGTTGGAGGCGCTGCGTGAAGGAGGGAAGGTTGTCGCCAGAAGGCAGATCCGGCCGTGCTCGCGCACGAAGACACCAGCCGGGCGGTCGCCCTCGACGGTGATGGCGTGCACCTGAAGCTCGCGGGACAGCACGTCGGAGACCATCTGCATCTCCCGACCGCCGACCTCCATGGTCAGCAGATGCCTGTGCCCATCGGTGCTCGTCACCGGCCACAGGTAGCGCTGGTGGACCTCGTCGATGTCGATCGGTCCCAGGCCGTCCTTGGCGACCATGATCAGACGGACCCGGGCCACGGGGGCTTCGAAGCGGGCGGCCTCCGGCCCGGAGCAGACCTGTTGAAGACGTTCGGCCACGGCTTCCAGGTCGACGTCGTCGTAGTCGGCCTCCCCGCTGCGGCGGGTGACGGCAGTGCGGCTGGAGGGGGCCAGGGCGCCGTCGGGCCGGCGCGCGGCGCCCGTCAGACGCAAGGGGCCAGACAGGATGTTCTTCACCGAGGTGCCCCACAGGAGGGTCGCGTCCTCGGAGTAGCGGAAGGCCGCATCGACCCCGGCGGCTCGTCCGGTGGTGACCGCCTCCGGTCGGCCGTTGTCCAGATCCCAGAGCCTGATGGTCAGTCCTCGGCTTCCCGAGGGGGTCGTCCACCAGGTGGCGCTCAGTGGTAGCAGCAGGCCGGTCTCGGCCGTCTCGGTGTCGGCC
>NZ_JH470348.1:416182-421677 GCF_000239715.1 Actinomyces sp. oral taxon 849 str. F0330
TGCCCAGGGCGGCCAGGGCGACGTCGTCGAGCGCACCGTATACCGCGAAGGCCGCATAGGGGGATTGTCCAGCGGGCTCGGGCCGCTCCGGGGAACTGGGGCCGTCGGAGGAGAGCCGAGCGGGGCCGCGCCGCACGTTCATGCGGTCGCCTCCGCCAGCCAGGTGGCGAAGCGGTCCGGGGTCATGGCGGCGATCCTCATTCCGACCTCGGAGAGCCGTTCGGCGACGTCGTGGTCGTACCAGACGCGGCCCTCGTCGCCCAGAGATGCCAGCCCCAGCACGGTGACTCCCTGCGCGACCAGGTCATGCACTCGTTTCACGAGGGTGGACACCGATCCGCCCTCCTGGAAGTCGCTGATGACCGTCACGATGGTGCGGCTGGGGCTGGAGACCGCTTCGGCGGCGTATCCGACGGCGTTGGCGATGTCTGTTCCGCCTCCCAGCTGACTGGTCATGAGGACCTCGACGGGATCGTCAACCAGGTGGCTGAGGTCGACGACGGTGGTGTCGAAGACGGCCAGGCGCACGGACAGACCGGGAAGGCCCGCGAGGATCGAGGCCATCACCGCGCTGTGAAGCAGGCAGGAGGCCATGGAGGCGGACTGGTCCACCAGGATGATGACGTCCCAGGTCAGGTGACGTCTCCTCTGGCGCGCCATGAAGCGCACGTCCTCAACAATCATGCGGCCGGTCTCGGGGTCCACGTTGCCCAGGTTGGCGGTGATGGTGCGACGCCAGTCGAAATTGCGCGCTAAGGCATGGGGACTGGCGCTACTGCGCCGCCGGGAGCCGCTCAGGGCGGTCGTCACGGGGCGGCGCAGCCGTTCCATGATGTCGGCGACAACCCGGGAAATAAGGGCCCGCAGCCCGTCGGAGAGCCGGGGCGGGATCCTTCCCTTGATACACAGCAGGGCGGCTCCCAACTCGGCACTGGTGTCGATGGAGTCGACGGCGGCCGGGTCCGCGAGCAGTTCAGTGAGCCCGTAGCGGGTCAGGGCATCGCTCTCCAGACGCTCCAGGGTGGAGGCGGGGAAGAGCCGGCGGGCACCGTCGAGCCAGTCGACCGCCCGCAGAACCGAGGGGCCTGATCCGCCGCGCGCCCGATCGTCACTGCCTCCACCGCCACGGCCCAGGCGGTGTCCGCGGCCGGTGTACTCGCGGTCGTAGACGTAGCCCAGCGCCTCATCAAGCTCAGCGTCCTGCTGGCTGCGCGGCAGAGCCGGCTCGGCGTAGCGCCCCAGGACCATGCGCCAGCGGCGTGCCGCCAGCTCCCGGTCCGTCCCCGTCCAGGAGCCGGGACGGTTCGACGGCGCACTGCTCGTCATCGCGCCCACTGCCCCAGTCCGTCGCGCACCAGCGAGGCGACCAGATCCCGTTCGACCTGGGCTCCCAGGGCGGCCTGAGCGGGGTCGACGCTCCAGACGACGTCGAGGTTGGCTGCGCTGGTTCCCACGAGCCCGGCCACCGTGCCGGCCAGGCGGTGGGTCTCGATGGGGCGAAGCGTCGTGAAGGCGCGACGCAGGTCCGGCAGGACGGCGACGAAGGCCTGGTCGTCCAGCGCCGTGAGAGCAGAGGTGACGGCCTCGACGGTGTCCGGGCAGTGCAGGAGCACATCCGGGGAGGTGCGCACCAGTCCCACGATGAAGTCAGCCGCCCGCGTCGGATCCGCACCCACCGCGAGATGGGCGACGACGGCGCTCCTCGTCTCCTGCCCGGTCAGCGCCCCGGCGGATGCTGCGACTCCGGTGGCGCAGCCGACCAGCACCGCGGCGGCGTCACGGCTGAGGCGAAGGGCCTCGATCTCACGCATCACCGCGCCGAGGCCGGCGTGCGGCCCCTTGCCGCCATCGTCACCGCTGCCGCGGTGGTCCCAAGCCGTCAGCCGGACAAGGAGATCACGCACCGAGATGAGGGCGTCGACGGCCGCCTCGGCCTCCTGATCCTCCAGACCTGCCAGGTCCGGGACGAGACGGGCGATCATGGCGGAGCCTCGGCGCACCATGGCACGAATTCGGGGCACGGCGTGGTCTAGGCGTAGACGAGAGGTGGACTCGATCAGCCCCGTCAACCGGTGCAGGGCCTCGACGAGCTCACTCAGGTCGCTGAGCCGACCGAGACGGTCCTCCAGGCGGTCGCAGACTTCGCCGGCCTCGGTGTCGAGCCCCATGACCGCCAGCTCACTGACCAGGGTGGCCAAGGTGTCGGCGTCGAGCTCACCGGTGAGTCGTTCGGCCAGTCGGGTTCGCACGAGGACGTCGAGATCGGGGGCCTCCTGGGCCGCGCGCACGAGTGCGGCCTCCACGATGGGGGTCCAGGCGTAGACCCATTCCTCGAAGAACTGGCCCATGCCGGTGCCGGCGACGAGATCGGCCCCCGAGATCTGGTGGGCGAAGCCGGAGCCGACGAAACGCAGGCGGGCGAGCAGCTCACGGCGCTCGCGGTGGCGCGGTCTGCGGCTGGTGTCGAGGCTGACGCGGTGCTCGACGGCGTCGTCGGTGATGATGCGCGCGGCGCGCAGCTGGTCGCGCACCTGGGAGACCAGTGGTGGAATGGCGGTGCCCTCGGGGATCTGTCCGACGTCGGAGGGGGCCAGGACGGAGGCGACGGCTGCCCCCAGGTTGCCGGATATGCCGGAGTCGTCCTTGACCAGGCAGCTGGTGAGGGCGTCGATGAGGTCGCAGCGGCCGGGCCAGGCGCGCCCGCGCAGGGCGGCTAATCCCAGGGCGTGCTCAACGGCGGCCAGCACCTGGGCGGTCCCCAGTGGTTCGCCGAGCTCGCGCAGAGCGGTGGCGATGTCGAGGAGCACGGTGGTGGCGAAGTCTCGGGCGGCTCTCACCGATTCGGGGACGGTCTGCGCGGCCTGCCGCACGGCCGTGTTCGATCCGCTGCTGCGATCGGGCGGCGGGCTGGAACCGGTGCGGGCCTGCCAGGCGCGCTGCCACAGTCCCGGTGAGGGCATGCCAGCGCCATAGCCGCGCAGGGCGTCGAGGCGGGCGAAGTCGTAGCGAATGAGCCAGGCCGGCCCGCCGGGCTGGAGCTGCGGTTCGGTCAGCCAGGCGGCGTGCTCCGTTCCATCGAGGCAGTCGAGCAGCGCCAAGGTGTGGAATCCTCCGGTGACGATGACGATCGGCGCCGTGGTGGCGTCCCTGGATGTTGTGATCGCCTCGGTGGTACCGGGCAGGTGGTCTCGCAGAGCCGCCGTCATGACGGCCTCGCGGGCGTGGGTACCGTCGGCGTCGAGGACCTCGCGCTCAGTGTCGAGGCGGGCCAGCCCGGACCAGGCCAGCGTGTCGGAGAAGAAGCCCCGCCAGCTGCGGATTTCGGCGGTGGCGCGGTCCTCGAAGAGGTGCTCCCAGACCTCGTCATGGTCCCGGCAACCCAGGCTCCGGGCGAGGGCGTCCAGGCTGCGAGATCGGGCGAGGTACCGCTCGGCCTGGAGCGTGCGGGCGACAGCGCCGCGGGCATCGTCGTGGGGATCGTCATCATCTCGAAGACAGGCGCTGCGGTCGATGAAGACGGCCTCGGCCCCGTGCTCACCCGCCCACCGCAGAGCGACCCACTCCGGAGAGAACTCGGCCAGCGGATAGTAGGAGGCGGTGCGCTCCCCCAGGGAGAGGATCGCCACCGGAGGGACGGTCGCCGGGTCCTGGAGGGCGGGCAGGAGGGCGGCGTACTCGACCGGCCCCTCGATGAGGACCGTGGCGGGACGCACCTCCTCCAGGAGCGCCGACAGGGCCAGCGCGCAGGCCGGCGAGTGGTGCCGGATCGGGACGAGGTGGACGCCCGCCAGGCCCCAGCGCTGCTGGGAGTCCAGGGCGCGCTGGAGCCGGGTGGGGACCTGTGTCGTCGGCGCGCTCACTCCCACAGTCCTTGAGAGGCGGTCAGGAAGTCCTTCCAATCGGTACTGGAGGCGGCGCGCTCGCGCACCACCGAGTCGATGTAGAACCGCATGCGCTTGGCGTCCTCGTCCTGGCCCTTGAGGGCCACCCCCACCAGCTGGCGGGCGATATCGGAGGCCCGCACCGCACCGTCACCCAGGTAGCGCGCGCTCAACGAGGCGGCCACGCCAACATTGACGGCCTCGGCGGTGGACATGACGGTCTCGGGACGTTTGACCGGGGTCCCGGTGGCGGTGGTCCCGGTGCGCAGGTCGGCGAAGACAGTCACCAGGACGTCGAGCACCTTCGGGCTCATCGGCACGCGCTGCTCACCGAGCTCGGTATCCAGGGCGCTGGCGATGAGCTCGGCCTCGAAGGCGCGGTCGGGGATGGGCCTCACCGTCTCGAAGTTGAAGCGCCGCTTGAGCGCGGAGGACATCTCGTGGACACCGCGGTCACGCAGGTTGGCAGTGGCGATGACGTTGAATCCCTGAGCCGCGCTGACGCGGAAGCCGTCTTCCAGCTCTGGGACCATGAGCTGCTTCTCGGAGAGCACCGAGACGAGCGTGTCCTGGATCTCGGGCGGGCAGCGGGTGATCTCCTCGAAGCGCACGACGGCGCCCCGCTCCATGGCCTGGTAGACCGGTGAGGGCACCAGGGCTCTGCGCGAGGGGCCCTCGGCGATGAGGAGCGCGTAGTTCCACGAGTAGCGGACGTGGTCCTCGGTGGTGCCCGCCGAGCCCTGGATCGTCAGGGTCGAGGTCCCACAGATCGCGGCTGCGAGCAGCTCTGAGAGCATGGACTTCGCGGTCCCCGGCTCTCCGACGAGCATGAGTCCCTGACGGCCCAGCAGGGTGACGATCGCCCGGTCGATCAGGGGATCGTCACCGTAGAACTTCCGGGTGACGCCGAGGTCCTCGTCCCCGACGATGAAGGTGCGCACGGAGCGGGGCGACAGGCGCCATCCCCGGGGGATCTCCGCACCGGACTCGGCATCTGCTGCAGCCAGAGCAGCCAGCTCATCGGCCCACCGCTCCTCGGCTGCAGGACGCAGCGCTCTTCCCTCTGCGGGCTCTGGGCGGCTCGTCGATCCTGCGGTCATCGTCCTCCCCCAGACCGGTCGGTGCTGCGCGGCGCCCCCACTGGCAGCTCAGCCGCGCAGCTTGGCGAGCTCCTCGACGAGCTGGGGCACGACCTCGGTGACGTCGCCGACGACGCCGAAGTCGGCCATCTCGAAAATCGGGGCCTCGGAGTCGTCGCAGATCGCCACCACCGTCCCGGCCCCCTGGATGCCGCTGGTGTGGTGGACAGCGCCGGAGACACCGAGCCCGATGTACAGGCGCGGGGAGATCGTCTCGCCGGTCTGGCCGATCTGGGCGCTGCGCTCGATCCAGCCTTCGTCGCAGGCCACACGAGTGGCGCCGACGGCGGCGTCAAGCGGCTCGGCCAAGGAGCGGACCAGGTCGAAGTCGCCGTCCACGCCGCGACCGCCCACGACGACGGTGCGGGCCTCAGTCAGGGCGGGGCCGGAAGCGACGGAGGTGGCCTCGCGCAAGACGAGGCGCACGGCGGCGGCCTCGGCGCTGACGGGCACATCGAGGGGCTCGGCGGCCAGT
>NZ_JH470348.1:422072-433552 GCF_000239715.1 Actinomyces sp. oral taxon 849 str. F0330
CAGGCGGGTGGCTCCGGCGCCGGCCAGGACCGCGGAGGCCGCATCGTCCAGGGGCCGGAGGGTCAGGGCGACGACGTCGCCGCTGGTCAGGCCCCGAGCGGCGGTGAGCAGCTCCAGGCTGGGGCCGGTGGGGGCGGGCTCCGTCTCGGTGGTCTCGAGGTCGACGAGCACGAGGATGGGGGCATCGAGCATGGGAATCAGCTTCTTTCGCGGGTGGTATGAGGCGGGTGGGACAACGCGGCGGGCTCCGGTACCCCTGCTGAAGGGCACGGGCTGGCGCTGCGGCTCACCGTCAGACGAGCTTGTTCTCCACGAGCCAGGCGGCGAGCTCGCGGCCCGCCTCGCCGGCGTCGGTGCGGATAATTCCGGACTCGCGTGCGGGCCGGGCCTCGTCATCGACGACTTTTACGGCCGGGTCGGCGACCTCAAGGCCGAGCTCGGAGGCGTCCCAGAAGTCGATGGGCTTCTTCTTCGCGGCGCGCATGGCGGCGAAGTTGGGGTAGCGGGGCTCGTTGGCCTGATCGGTGACGCTGACGACGGCGGGCAGCGGGGCGCTGACGACCTCGCGGACGGTTCCCACGGTGCGGGTGGCGGTCACGGTCCCGCCGTCGACCTCGAACCGGTTGGCCAGCGTCAGGGCCGGCAGGTGCAGGGCGGCCGCCAGCGCGCCCGGCAGCATCGAGGTCAAGGAGTCCAGGGAGGCCATGCCGGTGACGATCAGGTCCACCTCGCCGATGCGCTCAATGGTGGCGGCCAGGACCCGGGCAGTGGTCACGACGTCGGCGCCGGCCAGGGCGTCGTCGGCGACGACGATCCCGGAATCGGCGCCCATCTGGAGGGCGCGGCGCACCCCGTCCTCGGAGTCCTCGGGTCCCATGGTCAGGGCGATGACCTCACCGTCGGTCTCCTCGGCCAGACAGACGGCGGCCTCGACGGCGTTCTCATCGAGCTCGTTGAGAACGTCCTCCTCGCCTCGCACGAGCCGGCCGTCCTGAAGGCGCCGCTCGGACTGCACGTCGGGAACGTGTTTGATGCAGACCACGATTCTCATGTGCTCAAGGTTGCCATAACAGCGGCATCTCGCCACTGAGCGCTGAGTCACCCTGACACGGCGTCAGAGTATTGATCGTGCCGTCCCGGTCGCGCCCGCATGGTGACGATGTGATGTCTGTACGACTGGTAAACGCGACGCGGCGCACTCGCACGAGTGAGACCTCACTGCCCCTCAAGTGGTCGCAATCAGCGGCCGCCAGGACAATGTACCTATGCCTTCGACGCCAGAGCCCGCTCCAGCACCGCGCGCCGAGCTGCCATCAGCTCCCGACCACGGCCTGGGCGTCACTCTCAGCGGCGACGGCGCGGACTTCGCGGTCCACGCCCCGCACGCCACAGCCATGGACCTGTGCCTCCTGACCATGGGAACCGACGGCACGATCGCGGAGGAGACCCGGATCGGGATGCACGGCCCCCTGCGCGGCATCTGGAGCGCCCACGTGCCCGGCATCTGCGCCGGTCAGCGCTACGGATACCGCGCCCACGGGCCCTGGAACCCGCACGAGGGTCTGCTCTACAACCCCCGCAAGCTGTTGCTGGATCCCTACGCCCGCGCATTGGACGGCCAGGTCGATCTGGGACCGGCCGTCTACGCCCACGAGGTCACCGACGACCTGGTCCCCGCGGCCGAGCCATGGCGTCCCTCTCACCTGGACTCGGCCGGCCGCACCGCCGTCGGCGTCGTCACCGGCAACACCTTCCCGGTCGTTCCGGGCCCGCGCGTGCCCCGCGAGCGCACCATCATCTACGAGGCCCATGTCAAGGGCCTGACCTACAAGCTGCCCGGCGTGCCCGAGGAGCTGCGCGGCACCTACGCGGGCCTGGCCCACTCGGTGACAGTCGAGCACCTCAAGAGCCTGGGGGTCACCACGATCGAGCTGTTGCCGATCCACGCCTCGGTGACCGAGCCATTCCTGACCAAGCGGGGCCTGACCAACTACTGGGGCTACTCGACGCTGAGCTATTTCGCGCCGGAGCCTTCCTACGCCACGGCCGCGGCGCGCGCGGCCGGCCCGCAGGCCGTCCTGGACGAGGTGCGCGGCATGGTCTCCATGCTCCACGAGGCGGGCCTGGAAGTCGTGCTCGACGTCGTCTACAACCACACCTGCGAGGGCGGGGTCGACGGCCCCTCCTTGAGCCTGCGCGGCCTGGACAACCTGGACTACTACCTGCACGCCCCCTACCTGCCGGCGCAGTACATGGACGTCACCGGCACGGGCAACACGGTGGACTTCCGGGCCACCGGGGCGATCCGGATGGTTCTGGACTCGCTGCGCTACTGGGTCACCGAGGTCGGCGTGGACGGCTTCCGCTTCGACCTAGCCACCACGCTGGGCCGCCACGCCGCGGAGTTCTCGCCGCGCCACCCTCTACTCACGGCGATCGCCACGGATCCGGTGCTCAGCATCGTCAAGCTCATCAGCGAGCCATGGGACGTGGGTCCCGGCGGCTGGCGCACCGGCCAGTTCCCGGAGCCCTTCCAGGACTGGAACGACCACTTCCGCGACACCACCCGCTCCTTCTGGCTGCACGACGCCTCGGAGATCTCCAAGGGGCGCCTGGGATCGGACCTGCGCGACCTGGCCACGCGCCTGTCGGGCAGCGCGGACCTGTTCAGCCACGGGGAGTTCCCCGGCGGGCGCGGCCCCCTGGGGTCGGTCAACTTCGTGGCGGCCCACGACGGCTTCACCCTGCGCGACCTGGTGGTCTACGACCACAAGCACAACCTGGCCAACAAGGAGGACAACCGGGACGGCACTTCCAACAACCGCTCCTGGAACCACGGTTTCGAGGGCGACGTCGTCGAGGGCATCAACGGCGGCCCGATCGAGGTGCTGCGGCGCCGCTCCATACGCAATCTGCTGGCCACCATGCTTCTGAGCGCCGGGACGCCCATGCTGCTGGGCGGCGACGAGATGGGCCGTACCCAGCAGGGCAACAACAACTGCTACTGCCAGGACTCGGTGTTCTCCTGGGTCGACTGGAACCTCGAGGTCTGGCAGCGCGACCTGGTCGCCACGACCCGATTCCTCATCCACCTGCGCCAGACCCATCCGGTGGTGCGCCCCTCGCGCTTCGCCACCGGTCAGGTCCTCGAGGGTGACGCGATCCCGGACCTGGCCTGGTACCGGGGCGACGCCGCCCCGATGGACGGGGAGTCCTGGCACGATCCGCACACGCGCGTCGTCCAGATGCTGCGCTCGGGGCGCCCCTGGAACGACGACGACATGCTCGTGGTCATCAACGGCGCCCTGGACCAGGTCGACGTCGTCCTGCCCGGGGGGCGCGGCACCGACTGGCACCTGGCCTGGGACTCGACCTGGGCGGTCCCCCAGCCCCACACGGCACCCTTCTCCCAGACGCGTCGCGTCAGCCGCCGCGCGGGGGACTCGGGGGCAGGCGCCTCGCCGAAGACTGAGAAATCCGGCGGGGCCGCGAGCGCCGGCAGCGGTGCTCAGCATTCCGAGGGCCTCACGGACTGCCACCAGGACCGCCCCGGGGACACGACGATGCTCGAGGCCCTGTCCCTACGGGTCTACTTCTCCGGTGAGTTGCTGGAGACCCTCAAGGCGGGCAGCCAGACCGAACAGGTTGGTACGGTCGGCAAGCGCTAGGTGTTGTGAGTCATGAGGTTGTAGTCGTGGGTGGGGGCAGCGGGGTTTGGGCTGTCAGGATGGGTGAGGCGAAGGCCTCCAGGCGGAACAGGAGCGCCCGGGCCGGCTACACCTACCTGCACACCGCCATCGACGGCTTCTCCCGCCTGGCCTACGCCGAGGCCCTCGATGGATGAGAAGGCCTCTACCACGATCGGCTTCTTCTGCCGTGCCCGGGCCTTCCTGGCCGCCCACGGCATCACCGAGCTCGTGCGAGTCGTCACCGACAGCGGGACGAACTATCGTGCTCAGCCCCTCACCGCGACCATCACCTCCCTGGCCTCATACAACTAGGTATGGCTAGGCCACCGCGTTCGTAGGGTAGCTCTCGAGTTCGTAGGGTATCGGGCACGAACGCGATGGCTACCCTACGAACGCGAGCCTCTGGCTGCCGGTACGTTCGGAGTCCTCCTGGATCATTGTGCTGGTGCTTCGCTCTGGCTAACGGGGCAATCCCGTGCATCATCATCCGGGGCGCGAAATCGGCCTTCTCCGTGCGCAACGGTACGGATCCACCCTCCCCACACGGCACGGCCTGCAGAATGCAGTTCTGCTCAACACTGGCAATGAGGATGAGTCTTACTTCACAAAATTCACAATTTCCCGAATGAAGGCTCGCGGCCTGAAGACGTCAATTACATGATTAGCACGCACTCTCCGATACCGAGCCTGAGGCACTAATTGTTGGATCCGTTTTGCGTCACCATCACCCATAGCACCAACCAAACCGTAACTTGGCAGCCGTTTCCAGTTGGGATGTAGCACCAACATAGGGCAACGCACAGCCGACAGTGCCGCAGAGTGATCGAAGTCGCCATACATTAGCTCATCTACAAATGCGCGGCCGAAATCCGGATCATACATCTTCAATGAGTTAAACAATAGCTTCAATAGTTCCGGCATGCACCATTGATCTAAAGCAACTGGCTGCCCCGGATGACGTGCTTCAGCTTGGCTCACATGTCTGCTTTTACCCACTTGTTCACTCGGGATGCGCACCGCAAGGCGATGATACCGCCAGATGAATTTCCAGAAATGATAATAGGCCAACCAACGACCGCCTCGACGAACTCAGCCACGTCAATGCTGACCATGCCCCAGGCGTCATGGCCGAGCGTCCAACTGCCGCCCTCCTGTCCACGCACGTCTATTGCAAACACATGGAAATGCTTAGCAAGTTTCAGCAACAGGCAACACCTTATAATAGCTCCGCCAAGTACCCATTTGGGCCGGTATCAGCACTCATGGCGGCCCGCAACCCGGCCCTTCTTCATAGTTCATAGTTATCTGCGACTCCACGCGAATTCAGGACGTCAGGGCCCACCACCCCAAGCCGACCGTCATCGCCGCGGCGGCGCCGAGACCACACCCCCTAGGATGTGGCCATGACTCAGACCCCCACCGCGGCCGAGGAGGCCCTGGCCAACGCCACCAATGACGCCTCCCTGGCCCGCTCGATCGCACGCTCCGCCGAGATCGAGGCCGATATCGCCGTCAACCCCGGCCGCTACCGGATGTTCACCGGGGTGCGCCCCACCGGGAACATGCACCTGGGCCACTACTTCGGCACCATGCACTCCTGGAAGACGATCCAGGACGCGGGCGTGGACACCTGGATCCTCGTGGCCGATTACCAGGTCATCACCGACCGCGACGCCGTCGGCCCCATCCGCGAGCGCGTCCTGTCCCTGGTCACCGACGCCCTGGCCGTGGGCGTGGACCCGCAACGCTCGACGATCTTCGCTCACTCGGCGGTCCCGGCCCAGAACCAGCTGATGCTGCCGTTCCTGTCCCTGGTCACCGAGTCAGAGCTCCATCGCAACCCCACGGTTAAGTCCGAGCTGGAGGCCACGGGCGGACGCGCCATGAGCGGCCTGCTGCTCACCTATCCCGTCCATCAGGCCACCGATATCCTCTTCTGCCAGGCGAACCTCGTGCCGGTGGGCAAGGACCAGCTCCCCCACCTGGAGCAGGCCCGTCTCATCGCCCAGCGCTTCGACAAGCGCTACGGACGGGCCGTCAAGGATCACCCGGTCTTCCGCCGCCCCGAGGCGCTGCTCAGCCAAGCACCGATGCTGCTGGGTCTGGACGGGGAGAAGATGAGCAAATCCCGGCGCAACACGATCGAGCTGGGCATGAGTGCCGATGAGACCGCCAAGCTCCTCAAGAAGGCCAAGACGGACTCCGAACGCGTCATCACCTACGACCCGACCGGACGCCCGGAGGTCTCCAACCTGCTGATGCTGGCCTCCCTGTGCGGGGCGGGGGCGCCCGAGGAGATCGCCGAACGCATCGGCGACGGCGGCGCGGGCGCGCTCAAGAAGGTCGTCACGGAGACCGTCAACGAGTTCTTCGCCCCCATCCGGGCCCGTCGCGCCGAGCTGGCCGCCAACGAGGACTATCTCCTGGAGGTCCTGGGACAGGGCAACGCCCGGGCCAACGAGGTCGCCGAGAAGACGCTCGACGACGTCCGCACCGCCATGCACATGAACTACTGAGACGCCGGCCCGTATTGCCCGATCGGCCCGGTTCGCGACGCGCGTATCGGGCCGATCACAGTGGCACAGTCAGATATGTGACTCAAATCGTTTCTCACCGTAGTCTTGTTCCTGTGACTCCTAACACGACGCCCGAGGCCGGCAAGAAGCATTCCACCCGTCCCTCCAAGCCCGCTGCCGATCCGACCGATGCGCCAGAGACGGTGTCCACGGTGGCCGTGGCGAGCAGACCGCAGCCGGCCCAGCACTCGCTGATTGGCCGGATCCCGGTCACCGAAGTCTTCCCCGTCGTTGAGGACGGGCGCTGGCCGGCCAAGGCCGTCGTCGGGGAGGTCATTCCGATCCGCGCCACCGTCTTCCGCGAGGGGCACGACCGCTACGGGGCCACCGCGGTCCTGGTGCGCCCCGACGGCAGCGACGGCCCCAGTGCCCGCATGCACGACATCGCCCCGGGACTGGATCGCTACGAGGCTTCCTTGGCTCCCGACGCCCCCGGGGACTGGCGCTTCCGCGTCGAGGGCTGGTCGGACCCGTACGCCACCTGGAGCCACGACGCCGGCATCAAGGTCCCTGCCGGCATCGACGTCGAACTCATGCTGGAGGAGGGCGCCCGGGTCCTGGACCGGGCAGTGGCCGTCGAAGGACGGGACGAGGAGGGCATCAAGGCTCTCAACGACGCGGTGTGGATCATGCGAGACCCCTCCAACCCCGTGGGCGACCGCCTGGCGGCCGGCCTGGCCGACTCGGTCAAGGCGACCCTGGATCGCCTGCCGCTGCGCGACCACGTCTCCCCCACCGCCGAGTATCCCCTCCAGGTGGACCGTGAGCGTGCCCTGGCCGGCGCCTGGTACGAGATCTTCCCGCGCTCGCTGGGCTCGGGGGTCAGCGAGGAGGGCACCTGGTACTCGGGGACGCTGCGCACCGCCGCCGAGCGCCTGGACCGCATCGCGGCCATGGGCTTCGACGTCCTCTACCTCACGCCCATCTCCCCGATCGGAACCACCAACCGCAAGGGCCGCAACAACACCCTGACGGCCCGTCCCGGGGATCCCGGCTCCCCCTACGGCATCGGCTCGCCCGACGGCGGGCACGACGCCATCCACCCCGACCTGGGCACCTTCGAGGATTTCGACGCCCTGGTGGCCCGCTCGCGCGAGCTGGGTATGGAGGTGGCCCTGGACCTGGCGCTCCAGTGCTCCCCGGACCACCCGTGGGTGACCGAGCACCCGGAGTGGTTCACGGTCCTGGCCGACGGCTCCATCGCCTACGCGGAGAACCCGCCCAAGAAGTACCAGGACATCTACCCGCTCAACTTCGACAACGACCCCGAGGGCATCTACCAGGCCATCCTGAAGGTCGTGCACACCTGGATCGCGCACGGGGTGACGATCTTCCGGGTGGACAACCCCCACACCAAGCCCCTGGCCTTCTGGCAGCGGCTCATCGCCGAGATCCACGCCGAGTCCCCGGACGTGCTGTTCCTGGCCGAGGCCTTCACCCGCCCGGCCATGATGCGCACCCTGGGCATGATCGGCTTCCACCAGTCCTACACGTACTTCGCCTGGCGCAACACCAAGGAAGAGCTCATCGATTACACGATGGAGCTCAGCAAGGCGACCGCGCACCTGCTGCGCCCGGCCTTCTGGCCCACCACGCATGACATTCTCACGCCCTTCATGACCAACGGGAAGGTGCCCGCCTTCAAGCTGCGCGCCGTTCTGGCGGCCACACTCTCACCGACCTGGGGCATCTACTCCGGCTACGAGCTGGCCGAGTCCACCCCCCGCCCGGGATACGAGGAGCAGATCGACAACGAGAAGTACGAGTACAAGCCGCGCGACTTCGCCACGGCGCGCCGCAACGGCATCGAGGACCTACTCACCCGCCTCAACTCCGCCCGGGCCGCCCACCCGGCCCTGCGCCAGCTGCGGGACATCTACTTCCACCCCACCAGCGATGACCAGATCATCGCCTACTCCAAGCGGGTGGACGCCTTCCACAGCCCCACGGGCAGGGACGACGTCGTCCTGACAGTGGTCAACCTCGACCCGCACGGGGCCCGGGCCGGCGAGGTCTACCTCAACCTGGAAGCCCTGGGCCTGCCCGGCTGGATCGACGCCTCGCACCCAGTGGTCAGGGTGACTGACGAGCTCACCGGAGATACCTACGAGTGGTCCGGGCAGAACTACGTGCGCCTTGACCCCTTCGCCGGACAGGTCGCCCACGTCTTCTCCGTGGAGCCGTTGTGAGCACGGACCCGATGAGCGCCACCCCGATGCCCGCCGGCAGCGAGGTTCCGGCCGCATCGCCGGCCGTCGCACCCATGCAGCCCGGGCAGCCCGGCCAGGCCAGCCCCTTCGGCCAGCCCACATCAGCGACGGTCCCCGTGGCGGCACCGATGGCGGCGATCCCCACCCCCAGCGGCGGAATCCCCATGCCGATGACGGTGGCACCGCCGATCCCCGGGGTGCCGGTCCTGCCGGCTCAGTCCCGCCCCGGCATCAGCGCGGACCCGGAGTGGTTCCGCACGGCCGTCTTCTACGAGGCACTGCTGCGCTCCTTCGCCGACTCCGACGGCGACGGCATCGGGGACCTGCGCGGGCTCATCTCCCGTCTGGACTACCTGGCGTGGCTGGGCGTGGACTGCGTGTGGATTCCGCCCTTCTACCCCTCGCCCATACGCGACGGCGGCTACGACATCTCCGACTACACGGCCATCGATCCTCGCTACGGAACGATGGAGGACTTCCGCGAGCTGGTCCACCAGGCCCATCAGCGCGGGATCCGCATCGTCATCGACATGGTCGTCAACCACACCTCGGATGCCCATCCCTGGTTCCAGGCCTCCCGCTCGGACCCCGAGGGCCCCTACGGGGACTTCTACGTGTGGGCCGACGACGACTCCGGCTACGACGACGCCCGCATCATCTTCGTGGACACCGAGGAGTCGAACTGGGCCTACGACGTCGAACGCGGTCAGTTCTACTGGCACCGCTTCTTCTCCCACCAGCCGGACCTCAACTTCCACAATCCGGCGGTCGTCGACGCGATCCACGACGTCATCCGCTTCTGGGCGCGCACCGGGGTGGACGGCTTCCGCATGGACGCCATCCCCTACCTGACCGAGTCTGAGGGCACCAACTGCGAGAACCTGCCCGGCACCCACGAGATCATCGCCGGCATCCGCGAGATGCTCGATCGGGAGTTCCCCGGGACCATCACGATCGCCGAGGCCAACCAGTGGCCCGACGACGTCGTGGAGTACTTCGGCACCGAGGAGGCTCCCGAGTGCACCATGTGCTTCCACTTCCCGGTCATGCCGCGCATCTTCTACGCGCTGCGCCAGGGCTCGGCCGAGGCCATCCGCTGGGTGTTGGAGAAGACCCCAGACATCCCCGCCCACGGGCAGTGGGGCACCTTCCTGCGCAACCACGACGAGCTGACCCTGGAGATGGTCACCGACGCCGAGCGCGACCAGATGTACGCCTGGTACGCCCCCGAGGAGCGCATGCGCGCCAACATCGGGATCCGGCGGCGCCTGGCCCCGCTCCTGGACGCCTCGCGCGCCGAGGTCGAGCTGGCCTACGCCCTGCTCCTGTCCCTGCCGGGCAGCCCCTGCCTCTACTACGGCGACGAGATCGGCATGGGCGAGAACATCTGGCTGGAGGACCGCGACGCGGTGCGCACCCCCATGCAGTGGGACGACTCCCCCAACATGGGCTTCTCCACCGTCATCGACCCCGGTGCGCTGACCCTGCCGCTCATCCAGGCACCCGGCTACGCGCACCTGACGGTGGCCACCGAGATGGGCCGGCCCGACTCGCTGCTGCACTTCACCCGGCGGATCCTGCACCTGCGCCGCTCCCACCCCGTGCTGGGGCGCGGAGGCTTCCTCCTGCGCCCCACCAGCGACGACGCCGTCCTGGCGCACACGCGCTGCGACGACCCCTCGGCGCCGGAGGGGGAGAGCCTCCTGTGCGTCGCCAACCTCTCGGCCACGCCCCGCTCGGTGACGATCGAGGTTCCCGAGCTGGCCGGGCGACGCACCATCGACCTGTTCGGCGGCTGCCCCTTCCCCTCCATCGACGAACACGGCCGCCTCACCCTGACGCTGGGCGCGCGCGGCTATTACTGGCTGTCGGTCGACAGGGACACGCCGGAGAGCGTGGAGAATGCCGGGGGCACGGAGCACTCGGGGGACTCCCAATCCTCCGCGCCCCCGGCCGACACCACCTCTACCCATACCGCCCAGAACCGCCCCACCGAGAGGATGCCTGATGCCCACCGATTCCATCTCCGCAGCCAAGGCAGCACAGAACGCGGCGTCGACCGCGCCCCCGCTGCGCAGCGCCGGGGCGCCGTCGACCTGGCCCAGCGACACCGAGATCCTGGCGGCCCTGGGCCCGTGGATGCTTCAGCGCCGCTGGTTCCCGCTCAAGGGGGACGCCGCCCCGGTGCCGGGCTCCTTGCGCATCATCGCCTCCTGGGAACCCGAGGAGGGCGTGCGCGACCTCGTCATAGCCGCACCGCGGGGCGACAGCGGGCACGGTGAGCACACCGGGCACAGTGGGCGCGCCCGGAGCGCCGTGCTGCTGCACGTACCGGTGGTCCTGGAGGCCGCCGAGGCGCTCGACTCCTTCGCCACCCCCGGTGAGGCACCCGGCAACCACGGCCTGCTGGTGACCACCGGCTCTCAGGGGTCACCCACGCAGGTGGCGCTCGTCGACGGCGCCCACCACCCGGCCTTCTGGCGGGCCTGGGCCCTGAGCGCCCTGAAGGCGGGCACCGTCCTGGACGAGGCCGGAGCCCTGGCCATCGCCCAGCGGGCGCCGAGGCTGCGGGTGACCACCGGGGAGCAGTCCAACACATCCGTGATCCTGCCGGCCCCCGCCGACGGGGAGGGGAATGCGGATGGGGAAACGGGCGCCGAGGCTCTTGGGGAGCAGGACGCCGCCACCGGTGACCTCATCGTCAAGCTCCTGCGGGTCCTGGAGCACGGGCGCAATCCCGACGTGGAGCTGTCGGTGGCCCTGGCCCGCAGCGGCTGGGACCGGGTGCCCACGCCGGTGGCCTGGTCCACCATGACCTGGACGCGCATGGGCGGCTGCGGCCAGCCCGCCCTGGAGGAGTCCACCGACTCGGCGGTGGCATGCAGCTTCGTGCCCCGGGCCGACGACGGCTTCGAGCTGTTCTGCTCCCTGGCCTCCACCGACGACGTCGACGGGCCGGTGCGGGCCCGCGCCGTCGACCTGGCCCGCGATCTGGGCCGCACGAC
>NZ_JH470348.1:433572-462308 GCF_000239715.1 Actinomyces sp. oral taxon 849 str. F0330
CTCGAGGCGCTGGACGCCCTGGAACCGGCCACCCGCATCCACGGCGATTACCACCTGGGACAGGTTCTCCACGAGATCGACGGCGAGCAGCGCTGGTACGTCCTGGACTTCGAGGGGGAGCCCCTGCGTCCCCTGGCCCAGCGCTCCGATCCCGACCTGCCGGCCCGGGACGTGGCCGGAATGCTGCGCTCCTTCGACTACGCCGCGGCCGTCGGCGAAGCCTCCCACGCCGACTGGCTGGCCGCCGTGCGCACGGCCTTCGAAGACGGCTACCACCAGGAGCGTTGGGAGATCTCCCCCGAGACCATCCCGCATGCCCCACATGCGGCAGCACAGGCCGAGGACTCGTACGAGGACTCGCGCCAGACGGTCCTGACCTGCCTGGAGCTCGACAAGGCCCTGTACGAGGCCGTCTACGAGGCCCGCAACCGTCCCGACTGGCTGAGCATCCCCGTGGCGGGAATCACGTCGGTCCTGAACGATCCCATGGAGGGCTGAGCACAGAACGATCTCTATATCCCCAATCATCCCCAACGGTTCGACGTCCAAAAGCACCCGCTAATCACCGACGCATGGAAGAGTTGCTGTATGAGTGCCAACACCCCTGAGAACGCCCCCAGGTCCCAAGCCCCGGCCGACCTCGCCCCCGTCCCCGTGGACCCCTGGGTTCTGGCTGACATCGCCTACGCGCGCTACCACGACCCGCACGAGGTTCTGGGCGCCCACGTGGGCGAGGACGGAGTGACCGTCCGCACCGTGCGCCACCTGGCCGACAACGTCGTCGTCGTCACCAAGGAGGGCACCTACCCGGCCACCCACGAGCAGGACGGCGTATGGGTCGCGGTCCTGCCGGGCCGGGAGGTTCCCGACTACCGCATCGAGGTCACCTACGGCGACGAGACCACTACCGTCGACGACCCCTACCGCTACATGCCCACTCTGGGCGAGATGGACACCTACCTCATCTCCGAGGGCCGCCACGAGGAGCTGTGGGAGGTTCTGGGCGCCCATATCAAGCGCTACGACGGCCCCATGGGCGAGGTCGAGGGAACCGCTTTCGCGGTATGGGCCCCCAACGCCCGCGCCGTGCGCGTCGTCGGCGACTTCAACTACTGGGACGGCACCGCCACCGCCATGCGCTCCCTGGGCTCGTCCGGCGTGTGGGAGCTCTTCGTCCCCGGCGTCGGCGTAGGCGCCCGCTACAAGTTCGAGATCTGCTTCGGCGACGGATCCTGGCACCAGAAGGCCGACCCGATGGCCCGGGCCACCGAGGTCCCCCCGGCCACCGCCTCGGTGGTCACCGACCAGTTCCACGAGTGGGGGGACCAGGACTGGATGGCCAAGCGCGCCACCACCGACCCCCACAACGGCCCGATGAGTATCTACGAGGTTCACATCGGCTCGTGGCGCCAGGGCCTGGGCTTCCGCGGCCTGGCCGAGGAGCTGGTCCCCTACGTCAAGGAGGCCGGCTTCACCCATGTCGAGTTCCTGCCAGTGGCCGAGCACCCCTTCGGCGGGTCCTGGGGCTACCAGGTCACCAGCTACTACGCGCCCACCTCGCGCTTCGGCACCCCGGATGACTTCCGCTACCTGGTGGACCAGCTCCACCAGGCCGGTATCGGCGTCATCCTGGACTGGGTGCCCGCCCACTTCCCCAAGGACGAGTGGGCCCTGGCCCGCTTCGACGGCACCGCGCTCTACGAGGACCCCGACCCGCAGCGCGGTGAACACCCCGACTGGGGCACCTACGTGTTCAACTTCGGCCGCAACGAGGTGCGCAACTTCCTGGTCGCCAATGCCCTGTACTGGCTCCAGGAGTTCCACGCCGACGGTCTGCGCGTCGACGCCGTGGCCTCCATGCTCTACCTGGACTACTCGCGCCAGGACGGCCAGTGGCACCCCAACCAGTTCGGCGGCCGCGAGCACCTGGAGGCCATCAGCTTCCTGCAGGAGGCCACCGCGACCGCCTACCGGAAGAACCCCGGCATCATCATGGCCGCCGAGGAGTCCACGGCCTGGCCGGGCGTGACCGCCCCCACCGAGTACGGCGGCCTGGGCTTCGGCCTGAAGTGGAACATGGGGTGGATGAACGACACCCTGCGCTACCTGGCCGAGGACCCGGTCAACCGCCGCTATCACCACGGCGAGCTGACCTTCTCACTCGTCTACGCCTTCTCCGAGCAGTTCATCCTGCCGCTGAGCCATGACGAAGTCGTCCACGGCAAGGGCTCCCTGCTGTCCAAGATGCCCGGAGACCCCTGGCAGGAGCTGGCGGGTCTGCGCGCCCTGTACGCCTATCAGTGGTCCCACCCCGGCAAGCAACTGCTGTTCATGGGCCAGGAGTTCGGTCAGGGGACCGAGTGGAACGCGGACAACTCCCTGGACTGGTGGATCCTGGACGACCCGGGCCACCAGGGCCTGCTCGCCCTGGTCGGCGACCTCAACCGCCTCTATCTCGACTCGCCCGCCCTGTGGTCGGAGGACTTCTCCCACCGGGGATTCGAGTGGATCGAGGCCGGCGACGGCGACCACAACGTCCTGTCCTACCTGCGCAAGGGAACCGACGCCGACGGCAAGGCCGACCTCATGGTCTGCATCATCAACTTCGCCGGCACCCCCCATGAGGGCTACCGGGTGGGCCTGCCCTTCGCCGGGGACTGGGAGGAGGTCCTCAACACCGACTCCGAGGAGTACGGCGGCTCCGGCGTGGGCAACCTGGGCCACGTCGAGGCCGAGGACCTGCCCTGGAACGGGCGCCCAGCCTCGGTGCGGCTGCGGGTCCCCCCGATGGGCGCGGTCTTCCTGCGCCCGGTTCAGGACTGAGACGGGCAGGCACGGGTTGACACCGTCCCGTACGAACCCGATCTGACAGGCCATCACGATCTGAGACCGTATGACGCGGTGGGGCGGGAGGCGAAGAGCCTCCCGCCCCACCGCGTATCCTTGGATGCCGAGGATGATGACGACCTCGATCTGCGCCCGGCACTATCGCCTGTGAGCCGGTAGTCTGGGCCCTGTCTCGCACAGGAGCGCGGCCTCCGGCGCCTTGTGCTCCCCGCGCAGACCGGACGGCCCGACCCTCGTCGATGTACGCTTGTTTTCAGTCCGCTGCAAGAATCTTGCAGTCGGCGACCACGAAGCCTGACAAGGGAAGAAGAATGACACAGAAGCTGGTCACGAGCGCCCCCGCGCAGGTGCGCGCCGTATCTGGTCGACCCGCTAGCGCGGCCACCCTCATGGAGGTGTGGCAGGGCCTGTCCGCCGCCGTCGTCGACACCATCGCGGACGACTGGTACGCCACTGAGCAGAAGTACAGCGCCGGACGCCAGGAGCACTACTTCTCCGCGGAGTTCCTCATGGGCCGCGCCCTGCTCAACAACCTGTCCAACCTGGGCATGATCGATGAGGCCCGTGAGACCGTCGGCTCCTTCGGCGTGAGTCTCTCCGATGTCCTGGAGCAGGAGCCCGACGCCGCCCTGGGCAACGGCGGGCTGGGCCGCCTGGCCGCCTGCTTCCTGGACTCCTGCGCCACCCTGGACCTGCCGGTCAACGGTTTCGGCATCCTCTACCGCTACGGCCTGTTCAAGCAGGTCTTCGAGGACGGCTTCCAGACCGAGCACCCCGACCCCTGGATGGAGGAGGGCTACCCCTTCGTCATCCGCCACGAGGAGGCCCAGCGCCTGGTGCGCTACCGGGACATGACCGTGCGCGCCATCCCCTACGACATGCCCATCACCGGCTACGGCACCAAGAACGTGGGCAACCTGCGCCTGTGGAAGGCCGAGCCGGTCGAGGAGTTCGACTACGACGCCTTCAACTCCCAGCGCTTCACCGAGGCCATCGTCGAGCGCGAGCGCACCTCGGACATCTCCCGCGTCCTCTACCCCAACGACACCACCTACGAGGGCAAGGTCCTGCGGGTGCGCCAGCAGTACTTCTTCTGCTCGGCCTCCCTCCAGCAGATCGTCGAGAACTACGTCACCCACCACGGCGAAGACCTGTCCGGCTTCGCAGACTACAACGCCATCCAGCTCAACGACACCCACCCGGTGCTCGCCATCCCCGAGCTCATGCGCATCCTCATGGACGAGCACCACCTGGGCTGGGAGGCGGCCTGGGACGTGGTCACCAAGACCTTCGCCTACACCAACCACACGGTGCTGGCCGAGGCCCTGGAGACCTGGGAGATCTCCATCTTCGACCGCCTCTTCCCGCGCATCACCGAGATCGTCCGCGAGATCGACCGCCGCTTCCGCGTCGAGATGGCCGAACGCGGCCTGGACCAGGGCACCATCGACTACATGGCCCCCGTCTCCGGCAACACGGTGCGCATGGCCTGGATCGCCTGCTACGCCTCCTACTCCATCAACGGCGTGGCTGCGCTCCACACCGAGATCATCAAGCGCGAGACCCTGGGCGAGTGGCACGCCATCTGGCCCGAGCGCTTCAACAACAAGACCAACGGCGTCACCCCCCGCCGCTGGCTGCGCCAGTGCAACCCCAGGCTGTCTGCGCTTCTGGATGAGGTCACCGGCTCGGACGCCTGGGTCAAGGACCTCACCGTCCTGGGCGACTTCACCGACTCCGTCGACGACTCCGTCTACGATCGCCTGGCGGAGATCAAGCACGCCAACAAGGTGGACTTCGCCGCCTGGATCGCCCAGCGCGAGGGCGTCGAGATCGACCCCGAGGCGATCTTCGACGTCCAGATCAAGCGCCTCCACGAGTACAAGCGCCAGCTGCTCAACGCCATCTACATCCTGGACCTCTACTTCCGCATGAAGCAGGACCCGAGTCTGGAGGTCCCCAAGCGGGCCTTCATCTTCGGGGCTAAGGCGGCTCCCGGCTACATCCGGGCCAAGGGCGTCATCAAGCTCATCAATGCCATCGCCGAGCTGGTCAACAACGACCCGGTCGTCTCCAAGACCCTCAAGGTCGTCTTCGTCCACAACTACAACGTCTCCCCGGCCGAGCACATCATCCCGGCCGCCGACGTCTCCGAGCAGATCTCGATGGCCGGCAAGGAGGCCTCGGGAACCTCCAACATGAAGTTCATGATGAACGGAGCCCTGACCCTGGGCACGCTCGACGGCGCCAACGTGGAGATCCTCGAGGCAGTGGGTGATGACAACGCCTACATCTTCGGCGCCACCGAGGACGAGCTGCCCGGCCTGCGCGAGAGCTACGACCCGGTGTGGCACTACGAGCACGTCCCCGGCCTCAAGCGCGTCCTGGACGCCTTCACCGACGGCACCCTCGATGACAACGGCTCGGGCTGGTTCGCCGACCTGCGCCGCAGCCTCCTGGAGCCCTCCTACGAGCCGGCCGACGTCTACTACGTCCTGGGCGACTTCGCCTCCTACCGCGAGACCAAGGACGCCATGGCGGCCGACTACGCCGACACCCGCGCCTGGCAGCGCAGGGCCTGGGTGAACATCACCCGCTCGGGCCGATTCTCCTCCGACCGCACCATCAGCGACTACGCCCGCGAGGTCTGGAAGATCGACCCCGAACCGATCGCCTGATCCTCAAGCCACAGACGCGAGCGCCCCCTCACCACCACGGTGAGGGGGCGTCGCGTCTGTTGGGGCGGGCGCGCGACAGGCGCTCAGTAGAGCATGGTGGCCAGGCGGCGGCGGGCCTGGGCGACCTCCGGGGCTGTGGGGCCGATGATCTCGAAGAACTCGAGCAGACGCAGGCGAGCCGTCTCGCGCTCCTCCCCCTGGTGGGTGCGCACGGCCTCCAGGGCCCGGCCGAGGGCGGCGTTGACGTCACCGAGGGACAGGGCGGCGTCGGCCCCGGCCAGGGATGCCTCGAGGTCGGCAGGCTCGGCGTCGGCCGCCACGAGTAGCTCATGGGGGTCCTTGCCGTCCAGGCGGGCCGCGAGGCGCACCTGGTTGCGGGCGACCTTGAGCTCCTCATCGCCCGGATTCTGAGCGATGGCGTGGGTGTAGACCTCCTCGGCGGCGGCGAAGTCGCCGGCCTCGAGGGCCTCACGGGCTGCGCGCTCGACCTCGGTCTCCTCGGGTTCCCTGGATCGGGCGTCTGCACCGGCCGCCGCGTCGACGGCGATGGTGCCGCTGACACCGTTGGCTGCCGCCACCTCCAGCAGCTGATCGAGGATCGAGCGCAGCTGCTCCTCGGGAACCGTGCCCTGGAACATCGGCACCGGCTGCCCGGCGATGAGGGCCACGACCGTGGGAACGGCCTGCGCCTGAAGCGCCTGAGCGACCTCCGGGGCGGCGTCGACGTTTACGCGAGCCACCTGGAAGCGGCCGGCGTACTGCCCCGCGAGCCGCTCCAGAACGGCGGCGAGATCGGTGCTGACCTGGCTGCGTGGGCTGTGCAGGACGACGATGACGGGGACCCGGGCGGAGAGCTCGGCCACATCGCGCAGGCTGGAGGCGTCGACGTCGACCACAAGCGCAGCCGCTGGGCCTCCGGCACCACCGGAGTCGCTGGAGGCCTGCGCCGAGGCCCCGGAGCTGGAGCCGGCGGGCTTGGAGGCGGGGGTGAAACTGGATAGGTCGACGGCGCCGAACATGCTCATTGACAGGTTGCCTTCCTCGGGCCACAGCCCGGTTGCTTCATTAATCAGGGTCTTTTGTTGTCTTTCAGGGCCAACGAGGCCGACAAGCCTCGCCCTGCGGTCAGAGGCCCGAGCGCGCCGGCGGCCCGACTCCGAGGATCGTCGCGGAATCGGGCCGAGCAGCGGTGGTGTTTCAGGACGGCCTGGCCGACGCCGAGGCCGTGGGGGCAGGTGTCTGGGAGTCGTCCCGGTCCACCTTGATCAGTGCGGTCTCCGCTCCCAGGATCGTCGCCTTCTCGCTGCTGCCCTCCTTGGGGATGGCGAAGGCGACCATGGAGTCGTAGGTGGCGGTGACCGTGCCGATGATCTTCTGGTTGCCGCCCATGAGGGCGGCGACGTCACCCTGCAGGGTCAGGTCGGATCCGTCGACCGTGCGCTTGTAGACGACCGTATAGGTCAGGGTCGTGAAGACCAGCGCCCCACCGTCGCCCTCCTCCATCTGGAGTCCCTGGAACCCGTCCGCCCCGGCAGTCGCCGTCACGGAGACTTCGCCCAAAGAGCTGAGGTTGGTGGCGCGGGTCGCCTGGATCTTCTGGCGCAGCAGGTCATCGGGGAAGGCCTTGCCGTTCTCGCCCTCGGGGTTGTTGAGCGCATCGACATAGGCGTCGAGCACCGCCTTGGGGGTTGCGACCAGACCTGCGGAGTCCGCCGTCACCTGCTTGGCGTGCTGAGCTGACTGCTTGGTCAGAACGGGGATGTTCTTCTGCTCCGAGAATCCCTGTACCCAGGCCCATACCTTGAACTGGTCACGCGCCGAGTTCTGCTCCAGAGACAGGATCGAGGGGCTGGCGCCCTCCGAGGCCGCCGCGGCGTTGCGGGGGAAGCCAGCGGTTTGGCCCACTCCCCCGCCCTGGATCTTGGTGGTCACGGGGTGGATGAACTCGTTGTTCCCGCTGGCGGAGGCCGTGGCGTACTCGGCTGCACGGATCCGTGCAGCCGGACCGGACATGACCTCCTTGAGCTTTTCTGCGTTCTTCTCCTTGTCCGCTGTCTCCAGACCGACCTGGACACGCTGGAGAATCTCGGAGAGCTGCTTGTCGTTGAGGACGGGCTCGGCGATGGGCGTTCCGGAGGCCTGGGTCGCGGCGGTCTTGGTTTTCTGCGACTTCGAGCAGGCGGCCAGGCTCAGGGCGAGGGCGGAGGCACCGCCCGCGCTCAGGAAGGCTCGACGGGTGGACTTCATGCGTGCTCCTGGTTGTGGGGGTCCTCGGTGGGATCGGGCTCGCCGAGGGGCTCGGCGGCGGCGGCCTGGATGGCGGCGGGGTCAGCAGCAGGGGGCAGCTCAACGCCATCAGAGTAAGAGGGCCATGACACGGTGGTCGACGTCGCGGACGAGTCGGCGGGACTGGTCGCGGAGAAAGCAGGCTCCTGCACCTCCTCCTCAACCTCCACCAGGTCCTGCGGCACACTGGTCGCCTCCGACCGGTCGGCGGTCGGCCAGGACTGCGCCTCGGGCTGGGGCTGGTCGGCGGCTGGCCAGGACTGCGCCTCGGGCTGGGGTTGATCAGCGGCTGGCCAGGGCTGTGCCTCGGGCTGGGTGAGGCCGTCGGGTATCTGGAGACCGGGCTCCTGGGGCTGGGCCGACGTCGTCACATCCTCGATCTCGGCTGTGTCGCTCTCGACGAGAATCTGCTCCTCGTGCGGGTCACCGGCCACGTGACTGGTGTGATGCTCCTGCGGGGCGAAACGAGAGTAGTCCGGGAGGTCCTCACGTTGCTCAGGGGCCGGATCGTCACTCGGAGCCGCGTGGCTGTGGTGGTTCACGTGACTGGCGTGAGCGGAAGCCTCGGAGAATCCGGGCGCACTCGACGCACCAGCATCATCCGAGGCGATCGCCAGCGCCTCGCCGTCCTGGAGGCCCTCCAGTCCACGGGCGGCCCGGTACTGCTGAGTGGCCTCCTCATCGAGGCCGGGGACGACCGACGAGCCCCGGGCGACCCCCGCGACCGACTGCTCCTCCTGCCCGATGCCGCTCTCTCCGTAGCCGCCGAATCCATAACCATAACCATCGCCACCGCCGTCAGCCGTGGGCATCTCGGGCGCTTGGGGAACGGCGGGAGCCTCGATGCCGTCGAGGTAGACGCGGCCGGTGCGAGGGTCGGTCCAGGCCTCGCCGGAGGCCTCAGCCCGTTCCTTGTCCCTCAGCTCTCGGCGGGTCAGCTGCCGGTCGGGATCGTCCACCTGGGGAATGCCCTCCGTGGAGACGGAGTCGGCATTGGCGATGCGGGCCGCGCGCTCGGCCGAAAGGGTCCGTCGCTCGACATCGGCCCGACGCAGCTGGAGATCAATGAAGAACAGGAAGGCTCCCGCGAGCACGAGCAGGCCGCCCAGGGCCAGACCGCCGTAGAAGTACCAGGGCGTCTCGACCTGCCGCGACCAGCTGATGGTCAGGGCAGGGGCCTTGGCCTTGCCGTCGGTCAACGCCATGACGACGATCTGCTCGTCGAGGTTCTTGCGCGGCAGCAGCTCGCGATCGGCGGACTCGGCGGTGTTGAAGGTGACTGAGGAGCCGCCGGTCTTCTCCCCCAACCAGAGGTCGGAGCCCGAGGCGCTCACGGCGCCGGCCTTGCGCTCCGAGCACTGCGACCCGGAGGCCGACGACGTCGCCCCGGCCTGGGCGGAGGCGGAGGATTGAGAAGCGGTCGCCGCGGAGGCGGTCGGAGTAGCGGGGGCCGCCGGAGTGGCAGAGGCCGCCGGGGTAGCGGAGGGATCGGGGCAGTACTGGGTCTCGTCCTTGGAGGCCAGGGTGCCGGCGTCGGCGTCAATGCTGGTGACCACCGTATAGGGAAGAGCGTTGTCGGCGTCGGGGCTCAGCCAGGCCTCGACGTCGGCCGCACGTGCGACGAAAAGGTGGACGTCCTTGCCGTCGGAGGACTTCGCGGTCACTGCGACATCGGACTCGGCACTGCTGAGAACTCCGGGAGCGGTAACGACGTAGGGCTGGGAAGGACCGGAGGCGAGCGTCGCCTCGACCTTGGAGCTGGGTTTCCAGATGGTGGCCGAACAGACGGCCAGGGCGACGACGATCAGTCCGAGGACGGTCACCACCACGCTCAAGATACGTCGACTCACGACGCGGATCTCCTATGCTCGCGGACACGGTTGACGAGGGCCGACTACAAGTGTCGGACATCGCTACGAGCGCTCACCGTGCGCCCGACGGGCACCAGAATCGCATGACGGACCCCACGAACGCACTGACCTCGGCGCAAAATCACAACGGAGCACGCGCAGAGCGAAGCGATCTCTCCCGAAAACCTGTCGGCAGAAAAGACCACCGCCGGGCACCAAGCCCTGACCAGTTCTCAGACGGGAGCCGGAGGAACGCTCGGAGAAACGAGGCGGCGCGGTCCACCCGCACCCGTCCGGCTGCCGAACGCATCCTCGGCAACCCCGGCAATCGCGCTCAGAACCGGACCTCTACCTGCTAGATTGTGCGTATCGTCACGCTTTCGTGACCACCGTCCCGATCACACCCAATCGTTACTCTTGGGCTGCGGTGAGCGTCCCCGGCTCGCCAGGAGGAGGAACCCGACGTGGCTGAGGAATACAGCGAGTTTGCCATCACGATGCGCGGTTACGACCGCGCCCAGGTCGACCGGAAGCTGGAGCAGCTCTCGCGACAGCTGGCCGACGCGCGTCGTGAGGTCGCCAGCCTTGACCAGCGCGCCATGACGCTGGCCGGCGAACTGGCCGACGCTCAGCGCCGGCTGCGAGAGTCCGACAAACCGACCTACGCCGGTCTGGGTTCGCGGATCGAGCAGCTGCTGCGCAGCGCCGAGGAGCAGAGCGCGTCCGTCCTGTCCAAGGCCAATGCCGAGGCCGACGCCCTGCTGACCCGCACTCGCACCAACGCCAAGAACCTCTCCGAGCGCAGCGCCTCGGAAGCGGCGACTCTGCTCGCCGACGCCCGACGCGAGGCCAGCGAGCTGCGCTCCCGCTCCCAGGGGGAGGCCTCCACCGCCTTGGCCAACGCCGAGGCCCGCGCCCAGGAGCTCGTCTCCTCCGCCTCGCGCAAGGCGGCCCAGCTCTCCGCCGACTCCGAGGCGGCCGTCACCGAGATGCGGG
Organism: Actinomyces sp. oral taxon 849 str. F0330; assembly: GCF_000239715.1. Taxonomy (NCBI): domain Bacteria; kingdom Bacillati; phylum Actinomycetota; class Actinomycetes; order Actinomycetales; family Actinomycetaceae; genus Actinomyces; species Actinomyces sp. oral taxon 849. Next base: position 444,230 of record NZ_JH470348.1, read on the forward strand.
CCTCCGCCGAGCGCGAGGCCGCACTGGTCCTGTCCCAGGCCCGCAAGCAGGCGGCCGAGATCGCCATCACCTCCGAGCGCGACGCCACCGCCAACCGCGAGGCGGCCGCGGCCGAAGCCGACGAGCTGCGCAAGACCTCCACGGCGAAGGCAGAGGAAATCCTCTCCGCCGCCAAGCAGGAGGCGGAGCTGACCGTCGGCAAGGCGCAGCGCGAGGCCGAGGAGATCCTCACCTCTGCGCGCAACGAGTCCGAGACGCTGCGCCGCTCGGCCACCGATGAGGCCGCCGCCGCCCGAGCCGAGGCCACCGAGCTTCGTCAGCAGGCCACCTTGGAGATCGCCGCGGCGCACGAGCAGGCCGCCCAGGAGGACTCCGACGCCCACGAGGCCACCCGCGAGCGCATCCGTGAGATGCAGGAGCAGGCCCAGATGCAGGCCCAGGAGGCTGAGGAGCGCCTGCAGGAGGCGCTGTCCCGCGCCGAGGAGGTCCGGGCACGCACCGACGCCGAGGCCCGCAAGCGTCAGGAGGAGGCCGTCGCCCAGGCCGAGGAGACCTTGGCGCAGGCCCGGATCGAGGCCGAGCAGATCGTCGGCGACGCCCGGGCCGACGCAGACGTCACCGCCCAGGTTGCGGCCCGCCAGCTCCAGGAGCTCGAGCGCCAGCGCGACTCGGTCTCTGCCTACCTCACTGAGATGCGCGGCGTCCTAGGCGGTGCCCTGCCCCAGGCGCCCACCTTCAGCGACCACGTCGTCGCTCTACCCCAGGAGGCTCAGGAGCCGGCGCGGGAGCAGTCCTCCGCTGCGTCGGCGGAACCGGCAGCGGCCGCCAGCAGCGCTAACGCCGCCAGTAGCGCCAACGCCGCCAGCTCGAGCAGCGCCACCTCTGCGCCCTCGGCCGCCTCGGCTCCCGCTCCGGCCGGGAACACAGCTGGGGCCTCGGGTGGCGGCCAGAAGAAGGCATCCACGCAGGCGGCTCAGAAGAACGCGCCCAAGGGGGGTTCCGGTCGCATCGAGAGCGTTCCGGCTCCCGGGAGGAACCAGGGCGGCTCCGGCAACGCCGGCAACCGTCACCCCCGTCAGGGCAAGGGGCGCCGCTGAGGCGCAATCGTGACAGCCGACGACGACGCCCGGTTCGGGGACGAGTCATCCAGCGCCTCAGACACCGGGGACTGCGGGGACTCCGACTGGGCGGCGTCGCGTCGTCGAGCGGCCGCCCAGCGGGCTCGTATGCTCCGGGAGCGCCAGGATGCCGAGCACGCCCGAGCCGCCCGTATCATCGGCCTCTTCCTCCAGGTCGCCCGTGACGAGGGCCTTGAGCCCGTTGCGCTGCGAGTGCGCGGCTACTCCGGTGGCAGCGCCCGCACTCCGCTGCACGGCTGGTACCTGAGGGCCGACGAAACCGTCGGCATCGACACGCAGGGGCGCTTCTACATCCTGTCGATGCCGCTGAGCCTGAGCCAACGCCTGCGCGGGGTCAGGCCCGAGAGCCAGCCGGTGCCGATGACCATCGGCGAGGGCGGACGCGATGGCGACATCGTGCCGCTGCGCTTCGCGCTGGACCGCCTCCTGCCGGACTGGGAGGAGCGCTCTCCCGAGCCGCTCGTGTGACCGACCCGCATGCCGCATCCTCGGCCCGACTACCAGAGACGGCGCTCCCAGCAGGAAGTGTGCCAGTGCCGTCGCTCCTCCAGGCCCCGGTCCGCCCCGAAGAGCGACTCGTTGGTCCAGGCCACCACGTGCGCGGTGCCCGCGGGGATGACGCGGTGGCAGCCGGGGCAGGTGTAGGGCTTGTCCCCGCCCCGCAGGTAGCGCACGGTGAAATCGGCCCCGCCGGGACCGGTCTGGGTGCGCGGCACGGAGGCGAGACGGTCCATGCTCAAGGGGATGTGCCCCCGCCCGTAGGGGCGCTTGGATCTGCGACGTGCCATGCCCCGATCTCATCACATCCGGCTCCCGCCCCCAAGCCGGGGACGGGAGCCGGAAGCGATAGCGGGTGTCTGCGAGCCCCGCAGGAGCTGGGGCGGGAGACCGTCCGGCCTCAGCCCTTGACCGAGCCGGCCATGAGTCCTCCGACGAAGTACTTGCCCAGCAGGATGTAGACCGCCAGGGTGGGCACAGAGGCGATGAGGGCTCCGGACATGGAGGCCCCATAGTCGGCCAGGATCGATCCGTGGGCCAGGTTGTTGAGTGCCAGCGTCACCGGCCCGGACTGAGCCCCACCACCGAAGAACAGGGCGAACAGGAAGTCGTTCCAGGCGGAGGTGAACTGCCAGATGAGGACGACGACGAAGCTGGGTACCGAGATCGGCAGGACCACCGAGGCGTAGGTGCGCAGCATGCCAGCCCCGTCAACCCGGGCGGCCTCAATGAGCTCGTTCGGAATGGTCTCGTAGTAGTTGCGGAAGATGAGCGTCGTGATCGGGATGCCGTAGACCACGTGCATGAGGATCAGCGTGTGGATCCCGAACCCCACCTCGACGCTGGTCACCAGTCTCATGAGCGGGATCATGACGGCCTGGTAGGGGATGAACATGCCGAACAGGATGAGGGTGAAGACCACGTTGGCCCCGGGGAAGCGCCACTTGGACAGCACGAAACCGTTGGCGCTGCCCAGCATCGCCGAGATGATCGAGGAGGGGATGACCAGGGCCAGGGAGCGCAGCAGCCCGCCACTGAGCTGGTTCCAGGCGTTGGCCCAGTTCTTGGCGACCCAGACCTCGGGCAGGTACCAGGTGCGGGAGGGGTCGGCGTCGGCGGATCCCTTGAAGGAGGTGACCAGCAGGACATAGACGGGGATGAGGACAAGGATCACCGAGGCCAGCAGCAGGATGAATCGGACGCTCTGGCCCCAGCCGGGACGGCGCGGCGCTCGCATTGGAAGAGTCTGTGCCATGGACGCTCACCTCCTGCCCTTGGCGTCATGGATGAGATAGGGGATGACGGCGATCGCGACCAGGACCAGCAGGATCGTGCCGACGGCGGCGGCGTTGGAGTAGTCGTTGTCCGTCATGAAGTTGAACATGTCGATGGCCGGGACCTTGGTGGAGTAGGTCCGCTGGTCGGTGATCGACATGATGAGGTCAAAGGACTTCAGGGACATGTGCCCGATGATGATGACGGCGCTCAGGGCGATCGGCGTCAGCTGGGGGAAGATGATCGACTTGTAAAGCTGCCACTCGCTGGCGCCGTCGACCCGGGCGGCCTCGCGCAGGTCGTCGGGGATGCCGCGGAAGCCCGCCAGGAAGAGGGCCATGACGTATCCGGCCAGCTGCCACACGGCCGGCAGCGCGATGGCCAGGATCCCCCAGGTGGTGTTCTGGGTCCATGAGTTCTCCAGGAATCTCAGTCCCGTCATCTCGAAGAGGCGGTTGAGTCCCGAGGCCTGCTCGCCCTGGGCAGAGTTGAGCAGCCACCTCCACACCACGCCGGAGGCCACGAAGGACACGGCCATGGGGAACAGGAAGATGGAACGGAAGATCCCCTCCCCCTTGATGGGGCGGTCCAAGAGCCAGGCCCATAGGAAGCCGACCACGAGGGTGCCGGCCAGGAAGGTGATGGTGAACAGGATGAGGTTGACGAAGGAGTGCCGGAAGTCGGGGTTGCCGAACAGGGCCGTGAAGTTACTCAGCCCGACGACGGTGGTCCCCCTGCGCCCGGAGACCTGGCCCGCGGTGTGCATGTCCAGCAGGGAGGTATTGATGTTGATCCCGATCATCCCGTAGACGAAGACGCCGACGAGGAGGATCGAGGGCGAGATGAGCAGGAGGCCGGGTCCCCACTGCCTCCAGCTCGCCCGACGGCGCCGCACTGGGACGCTCTTGGTGCTCACGTGTTTCTCCTGATGTGTTGTGGCGGGCGGATCGGCCCGCAGTGGTCGTGTCCACCGGTCATCCGGTGGGCGAGCGGCCCGGGGAAGGGAACGAACCGGTGCGGACGCGCGGCCCGTTCCCGCCCCCGAAGAGCCGATCAGGAGGCGGCAGCGGCCTTGAGATCCGCCTGGAGCGCGGTGACGTCGGAGGCGCCTTGGGCGAACTTGGTCAGGGCATCGTTCATCGCGTTGGTGGCCTTGGCCGGCAGGGCCGCGCCGTGGGCAATGGAGGAGACGATCTTGTCCTTGGCGAAGGACTCCATGGCCGAGCGCTGGTACTCGGAGAACTTGCCCTTCTCCTCGTCGGTGAGGTCCGTGCGGGCGGGGATGGAGCCCTTGACGGTGTTGAAGGCGATCTGGCCGTCCTTGGAGGAGATCGCGTTGAGCCAGTTCTTGGCTCCGCCGGGGTGCTTGGCGCCGTCGGGCAGGGTGAAGGAGTCGGCCAGGAAGTCGAAGATGCCGTCGGTGCCCGGGACCGGGAAGTAGACGTAATCCTCTCCGGCCTTCTTTCCGGCGGCGTCGAAGCCGGCCACTGCCCAGTCGCCCATGACGTTGAAGGCGGCCTTGCCATCCATGATGGGTTTCATGGCGGGCTCCCAGTCCTCGGTGTAGAGAGAGGAGTCGGTGTAGCCCACGATCGTCTTGTAGCGTTCGAGCGCCTTGGTGACCTCGGCGCCGCCCCAGTCGGTCTTGCCGTCGAAGAGCCCGTTGTAGGCGTCCACACCCAGGTCGGCGATGAGGATGGTCTCGAGCAGCTCGAGCTGGGTCCAGGCCATGCCCATGGTGATGGGCGTCAGGCCGGCGGCCTTGACCTTCTCCATGTCTGCGATCCAGGCGTCGATGGTGGTGGCGGGCTTGGTCGGGTCGAGCCCGGCGGCCTTGAGCGCGGGAACCGAGGCCCACACGACGTTGGCCCGGTGGATGTTGGAGGGCACCGAGTAGATCTTGCCGTCGGAGTCCTTGAGGCGGTCCATGAGCGCGGCGGGGAATGCCTCGTTGAGCTTGAACTCCTCGTAGAGGCTGGAGACGTCCAGCAGGTAGCCGGCCTCGATGTGGTCCTTGATCTCGGCACCGGCGTGGGCCTGGTAGGTGTCCGGCGGGTTCTTGGCGGCCAGGTCCGCGGCGAGCTTCTGCTTGGCCTGGCTGCCGGCGCCGCCGGAGACGGCCTTGTTCTCGAACTTCGTCTTGGGGAACTGCTCATTGAAGACCTTGACCAGGGCATCCAGGCCGAGCTTCTCCGAGCCGGCCGACCACCAGGTGACGACGTCGACCTGGCTGGCGTCCCCTTCGCCGGCGGCTCCACCGGACTTCGAGCCGGAGCTGCCGGAGGTCGCGCAGGCGGCCAGGGTGGCGGCGACTGCAGTGGTTCCCAGCCCCGCCAGCACGGCGCGGCGGGAGAGGTAGTGGGTGGGACGCATGGGACTGCTCCTTAGAAACGACGTTGTTTCATGTCCACGGCACCGTCGCCGCGGGTGGTGAGAGGAGATGTCATCCAGTCATCTGATCTCAACAGGGCAGAGAGTAGACCTAAGTTGAGCGAAACTCAAACATATATTGCGCAAACAATCATTATTCCGGTCGACCGCCACAGGTCTATACCAGTAATGGCAATGGTTCAACCAGCAGCCTGTGCGTCGCGAGCATGAAAAAAGGTCCTCGCTGCTCAGTAAGCAGCGAGGACCTGGTGAGCGCTGAACAGGCTCAGTGGCGCCGAGTGGTCTGTACAGACTGTGGACGAGGCGGCCCAGCACGCTCTCAGGCCGAACCCGAGCGCCGAGCCGGATGGCTCAGAGCGCTCAGATCAGCCCCATGGAGGCCACGGTGTTCTTCTCCTCGACGAGTTCGGCCGCCGAGGCGTCGATCCTGCCACGGGAGAAGTTGTCGATCTCCAGACCCTGGACGATCTTCCACTCGCCGTTCTCCGAGGTGCAGGGGAAGGAGGAGATGATGCCCTCGGGCACGCCGTAGGAGCCGTCGGACATGACCGAGGAGGAGGTCCAGGATCCCGAAGTGCCCAGCACCCAGTCGTGCACGTGGTCGATGGCGGCCGAGGCGGCCGAGGCGGCCGAGGAGGCGCCGCGGGCGTCGATGATGGCGGCGCCGCGCTTGGCGACGGTCGGGATGAAGTCCCCCTCGACCCAGGCACGATCGGCCAGGATGTCGGTGACGGGGGCGCCCTTGACGGTGGCGTGAGTCAGGTCGGGGTACTGGGTGGAGGAGTGGTTGCCCCAGACGGTGACCTTGTCGATGTCGGTGACGTGGCAGCCCGCCTTGGTGGCGAGCTGGGCCAGGGCGCGGTTGTGGTCCAGGCGGGTCATGGCCGTGAAGCGCGAGGCGGGGATGTCGGGGGCGTGGGAGGCGGCGATGAGGGCGTTGGTGTTGGCGGGGTTGCCCACGACGAGCACCTTGATGTCGTCGGCGGCGCCGGCGTTGAGCGCCTCGCCCTGGGGACCGAAGATGCCGCCGTTGGCGGAGAGCAGGTCGGCGCGCTCCATGCCAGCCTTGCGGGGCATAGACCCCACGAGGAAGGCGATGTTGGCGCCCTCGAAGGCGGCCTTCGCGTCGTCGAAGATGTCGACGCTGCCCAGGGTCGGGAAGGCCGAGTCGAACAGCTCCATGGCGGTGCCCTCAGCGGCCTTGATGGCCGGCGGGATCTCCAGCAGGCGGAGGTTGACGCGCTGGTCCGGGCCGAGCAGGGCTCCGGAGGCGATGCGGAACAGCAGCGCATAGCCGATGTTGCCGGCGGCACCGGTGATGGTGATATTGACGGGAGCATTTGCCATCGAGGACTCCTTCGAGACGTGTGTCGTCGCGGGCCGCAGGCGGCAGCCCGGCAAGACAACGCTATGACGTACGCGCAGGTGAACACAGCGATCCGCAAGGTTTCGTGACTCTCACCACTTCCTTGGCCGACAGTGGTGGATATCCTGCTGGCGCCCGGTGATCCAGGCGTGATCCGTCCCGGTCCTGACAGCACCCCGTCTCGATCGATACTCTGGGGCCCTCCCCCAGCCCGCTTCTCGCCTCCAGGACCGTGATGAGCTCACGCCGATCCCCCGTACTTCTCCCGGCGCCGCTGCGTCGGGGTTCTAAGCCCCTGGCCCGAATCTCCTCGTCCGGCGGGCGCCGCTCGGGCGCCGTCTCCTTCGGTCTGACGCTGCTGGGTGCCCTGGGCTCGGGCTGGTGCCTCATCTCCACCGGGCGCGCCCTGGGGGCCCTGCTGGTCTCCTCGCCTGCGGCGGGCCTGCTGGCCCAGGCACTGGCCGCAGCGGTCCTGAGCGCCATCTGTCAGCTGCTGGCCCAGCGGGTCGCCCGCTCCAGCGCGCTCAGCGAGGAGGTCCACCTGCGCCGGCTCACGCTAGCCCATCTGCTCGGCCTGGGGCCGGCGCGCGCCGCCGACGTGCGCAGCGGCGCCACCGCCTCCCTCCTGACCGACGGCGCCGAGCGCGTGGCCCTCTACCGTCAGACCTTCCTCGCCCCCACTCTGGCCGCAGCGGCGGCGCCCCTACTGGTGCTCATCGAGCTGGCCGCGGCGGTCGACGTCGCACCCGCCGTGATTCTGGGGGTGGCCGTCATCGTGGTACCGGTCTTCATCACCTTCTGCCACTCGCGTCTGCGGGCATCGTCGTCGGACTCCAGGCGTGCGCGCACGCGTCTGGCCGCCGAGTACCTCGACGCCATCCAGGGGTTGCGGACCCTCACCCTGGCCCGGGCGGCCGAGCGCATCAGCGCCCGCCTGCGCCTGGAGGGGGAGACGAACCGGCGCGCCGTCATGGGCCTGTTGGCGGGAAACCAGCTCGTCATCCTGCTCACCGACAGCCTGTTCTCCCTGTTCCTCATCACCGTGGCCGCGGGGATGGCCCTCGTGCGCCTGTCGGGCGGAGCGATCGGCGTCGGCGATGCACTGGCGATCGTCCTGACCTCCTACGTGCTCCTGGAGCCGCTCGACCACGTGGGCGCCTTCTTCTACGTGGGGATGGGAGGCATGGCCAATCAGCGCGCCATCCGCCGGATTCTGGCGCGGCCCCTACCCCGGTCCGCGCCGAGTGCCCGCCCGGAGGCGGGTACCCCGGCTGGCGCGACGGCACAGGACGTCGTCGTGCTCGACGACGTCGCGGCCACCTGGGACGAGGAGCCGGTGCTCGAGGGCGTGAATCTGGTCGTGCGGCGCGGTGAGCACCTAGCGGTCGTGGGCCCCTCGGGTGCGGGAAAATCGACGCTCATGGCGATGCTCGCAGGGAACCTGCTGCCCAGCGCGGGCTCGCTGTGCGTCGAGGGAGCCGAGCTCACCGCCGCCACTCAGGACGAGGTGCGCGAGGCCTCCGCCCTGGTGGCGCAGACGACGTGGCTGTTCACCGGGACGATCGCGGACAACCTGCGCCTGGCCCAGCCCTATGCGACGCCGTCGCAGATGTGGCACGCCCTGGAAGCAGCCCGTCTCGACAAGGAGGTCGCGCTCATGCCCGCGGGGCTGGAGACGCAGGTCGGTGAGGCCGGACTGGGGCTCTCCGGCGGGCAGGCCCAGCGCCTGTCGCTCGCACGCGCGGTACTGGCCGACCGCCCCTTACTGCTGCTGGACGAGCCCACCAGCCAGGTGGACCTGGCCAGCGAGGCCGCCATCGTCGAGTCCATCGAGCAACTGGCCCAGGGCCGCACCGTCATCACCATCTCGCACCGCGAGGGGGCGCTGGTCAACGCCGACCGGATCGTCAGGGTCGCGGCCCGCGGGATTCACGAGGCGGGTACGGCCAAGGTACCGGCCGGCACCGGCGACGCCGACGACGCTCACGAAGGCGGAACCTCCGACGGGGCGGCCACCGCGCAGAGCGGGGAGGCGCGGTCATGATCCGGACCAGACGCTCGCCGGCGGCCCGGCCGCACGACGTCGGCGCACCGACTGAGAACGCGGCGAGCGGGCACGACGGGGCCTCAGGGCCGCAGCGGCCGTCGCGCACGGTGCTGGTTCGCTGGCTGCTTCATGTCACCCGCCCGGTGCTGTCGCCGCTGCTGGGCTCCACCCTGTGCCGCACCATCGACCTGCTCAGCGGCGTGTCCCTGTTTGCCCTGGGGGCCTACGCCGTGACCTCGATGGGACTGGCGACGACGAGCGGCGCACCATTGCCGGCCGTCTGGCCGGTGCTGGCCGTCATGGCGGGCCTGTCGATACTCAAGGCCGCCCTGCGCTACGCCGAGCAGTTCCTGGGCCACCTGGTGGCCTTCAAGGCCCTCGAGTTGCTGCGGGGGCAGATCTTCCGCTCGCTCATCCCCCGCTCGCCCCGGGTCAGTGCGACCTCCCGCTCGGGCGACCTGCTGTCGCGAGCCACCAAGGACGTGGACCGCATCGAGGTCTTCTTCGCCCACACCTTCGCCCCGGCGGTCTCCGCCGTCATCACCCCGCTCGTGGTGCTCGCGGTCATCGGTCTCAAGGTGTCCTGGCTGGTGGCCCTGACCGTGCTCCCCTTCGTGGCGCTCCAGCTGCTCATCATGCCCCGTCTGGGATTCACCGCCTCCCTGGAGGCCTCCCGATCCAGCTCGGCGGCGCGGGCGGACCTCACCCAGCACGTCACCGACACCGTCCAAGGCATGAGCGAGGTCGTCGGGTACGGACGCAGCCGGGAGCGTCTCGACGAGATGGCCAGGATCGACGCCGAGATCGCCGGCGCCTCACGGCCCGTGGGCCAGTGGGCCTCCGTGCGCCGGGGCGTCAACCAGATGGCGAGCCTGACCGCGCCGATCGCCGTCGTCGTGGTGGGGGCGATGCTGCCCACCACCGGCCGCGGTGCGGGCGTCCCCCTGCTTGCGGCCGCCGCGGCGGCGGTGCTGCGGATGAGCGAGACCGTGCGCGGCGTCGAGGAGCTCGCCGGCGCGCTCAACGCCTCCTTCGCCTCGGCCGAAAGGGTGTGGGAGGTCGTCAACGCCCCGGTGGAGGTACGCGACGGCGATCAAGAGCTAACCGGCGGTATCTCGCATGAGGTCCTGTGGCAGGACGTCACCTACTCCTACCCCAACACCGCCGCGCAGGCCGTCCGCGGAGTAAGTGTCAGGGCCAGGGCCGGCAAGTGGACCTGCATCGTGGGGGCCTCTGGATCGGGCAAGTCGACGCTGGCCCAGCTGGCCATGCGGTACGACGAGCCGGACTCGGGCCGCATCCTCATCGACGGCCAGGACGTGGCCGACCTGCGGGCGATCAGCCTCTACCAGGAGATCGGCATGGTGGATCAGAGGGTCCACCTCATGCGTGCCACCATCGCGGACAATGTGCGTCTGGCGGCGCCGGCGGCCAGTGACGCGCAGGTGGTCCGGGCCTGCCGGGCCGCCTGCATCGATGAGGACATCGAGGCCCTCGAGGACGGCTACGACACCCTTGTGGGCGAACGCGGGCAGTCCCTGTCCGGAGGCCAGCGACAGCGTCTGGCGCTGGCGCGAGCCCTCCTCGCCAACCCCGGAGTACTCATCCTGGACGAGTTCACCTCTCACCTGGACCCCGAGTTGGATGAGCGGGTACGGATCGGGGTGCGCACCTACCTGCCGCAGGCCACGATCATCGAGATCACCCACCGCCTGCAGTGGTCCGAGCAGGCCGACCACGTCGTGGTCATGGACGCCGGGACGGTGGTGCAGGCCGGTCCGCCGGCCAAGCTCCTGGCCGAGCCCGGAGCGCTGCGCATCCTGACCGCCCGCGGCCACTGACGGATGCACAGATCGGGCGCCGAGAGTTCCGGTGACTCTCGGCGCCCGATCGGGTGGCTGCCGTTCTACTCGCTGGAGCGGGCGGCGGCGGAGGCCTCCAGCTCCTCGGGGCTGACAACCCCTTCGACGCTGACCGCATGGAGGTAGGCCATGCCGTCGAAGGAGAGCTCGCGAACGTTCTCCGGGTCGCCCTCGTCGTTGACGGAGCCACCCGCCATGCGATCCACGATGATGGCGATGGCGCCGTCACCGGTGACGTTCGTGGCGGTGCCGAAGGAGTCCAGGGCGATGTAGGTGGCGATCATGAGGGCCACCTGCTGGTCGTTGAAGCCGAGCATGGAGGACAGCAGACCGGTGGCCGCCATGATGGCGCCTCCGGGCACGCCCGGCGCCGCCACCATCGTGATGCCGAGCATGAAGATGAAACCGACCCACTGGGCGGTGCTCACGTGCAGGTCCTGGGTGAGGACGATGGCGAAGGCGAAGGAGAAGATCTTCGAGGTCGATCCCGCCAGGTGGATCGTGGCGCACAGGGGGACGGTGAAGGAGGCCACGGCGTCGGAGACGCCGTTCTTCTTGGTCTGGCGCAGGGTGACCGGGATCGTGGCCGCCGAGGAGGACGTGCCCAGTGCCGTCAGGTAGGCCGGAATCATGGTGACCAGAGCCCTGAGCGGGTTGCGGCGGCCAACGACTCCGGCGACAACGAACTGGATGCCCAGGATGACGACCTCGAGGATGAGGACCACGACGACGACGCGCAGAAGCGCCTTCATCACCGCCCCGGCCGCACCGGTGTAGGTGAGGTTGAGGAAGATGCCGAAGATGTGCAGGGGCAGCAGCGGGATGATGATCCGCTCGATGAGGCGGGTGATGATGGCCCGGAACTCGATGAAGCCCTTGCGCAGGACGCCCCGGGGCACCATGGACAGGCCGATGCCCAGGACGAAGGAGAGCAGCAGAGCGGTCATGACCTCGACAGCCGGAGGCATCTCCACGGTGAAGTAGCTGCTCAGGGCCCCTTCGGGCTTGGCTACGTCAGCCAGTGAGGTTCCGGCGAGCAGGCGGGGGAAGGTGGCGGCGCACACCAGGAAGGTGAGGAAGCCGGCGAAGAGGGTGGAGGTGTAGGCCAGGGCCGTGGTGACGCCGAGCCACTTGCCGGCGCCGCGCCCCAGGTCGGCGATGGCAGGGGTCACGAGCCCGATGATGATGAGCGGGATGGCGAAGCTGAGGAACTGGCTGAACAGGTCGGAGAAGGTCGCGAAGATGTTGCCGACGGGCTTGGGAACGAAGGGGTGGCCTCCGAAGCGGATCGACCCCAGGAACAGGGCCAGCAGGATCGCGCCAATGACCCAGGTCAGGATGCTGTACGGAAGACGACGGACCATCGGAGCCATGCGGTGCGCGAAGCTCCTGAGCTTGCGCCCGCACCACCTGAACGGAGGCAGGAACAGCACCCAGCGGACCGGTCGCCACAGCAAAAGCAGCACCCAGCGGACGGGCCGCCACAGCAGAGCCAGCAGCCACCGGAGGGGGAACAGGAGCCTCCACACTGCGGCCAACAGGCGCCTGGTGAGGGATGAGGGATTGCTTGACATAGAGGGACCTTCAGGGTGTGAAACGAGATGACAAGACGTCTTGACTGGGGCCAGCGTGCCACACCGGCCGGTGACGGCGCCGCCTCGGACCGAGAAATGGGACCCGAACGGCCCAGATCACAGGAGGAGAGTGATCATGTCGACTGGAGAAATCGCCGGGGCCGATGACGCGACGGCGCCGCTTACATGATGTGGGGCAGGTTGACGTAGGAGGACAGGAGGAACAGGACTGCGGCCAGGGCGATTCCAAAGGCGACGTCGAACAGGCGGCTGCGCGCGGCCAGCCAGGTGCCGTCGGGGCGCTGGATCCTGACGATGGCGAGTGCCAGGATCCCGGTGGCCGCCCATAGGACGGCGATGCGGCGGTGTCCCAGCAGCGCAATGGCCGGGACCGCTGCCAGGCCAATGGCCACGAGGATGACGCAGATGGTGCGGTAGGGCTCCTTGTGCTCGGCCTGCCGGGGATGCGGGTCGTGAGTCACGGTGGTGAGCCTATCGGCGCGCAGGGGCGTCGGTCCACGACCTTCCTCCCGGGGGCGGCCCCGTGCCCGAAGCGAGAGCGACGGACCCGGGCCGCCGCAGCGGGTCAGTGGGCGAAGTGGCGGGTGCCGGTGAGGTACATGGTGACGCCGGCTGCCTGAGCGGCGTCGATGACCTCCTGGTCGCGAATGGACCCACCGGGCTGGACGACGGCGCGCACTCCGGCATCGATGAGGACCTGGAGCCCGTCAGCGAAGGGGAAGAAGGCGTCGGAGGCGGCCACGGACCCGCGGGCGCGCTCGGGCGCGCTCACCGCCTCTCCAGTCGGGTCTCCCAGGACCTCGGCGGCGTCGCCCCCGCCGACAGCGCCCTTCTCCACCTGCTCCGCCCGGTCCTTCTGCGGGCTGTCGGCTGCGGCGTCGCCGGTGGAGCGGGCGCCCAGGGTGTTGGCGCGCTCGACGGCGAGCTTGCAGGAGTCGACGCGGTTGACCTGTCCCATGCCCACCCCGACGGTGGCACCGCCCTGGGTCAGGAGGACGGCGTTGGAGCGCACGGCGCGCACCGAGCGCCAGGCGAAGGCGAGCTCGGCCAGGAGGTCGTCGTCCGCGGCGGGCCCAGCGGCCAGGGTCCAAGTCGCCGGATCATCGCCGTCGGCGCTGAGCACGTCGCGCTCCTGGATGACGGCGCCGCCGGAAACCTGCTTGATCTCGTAGCCCTCGCGCCGAGGGGCCTCGACGACGAGCAGGCGGAGGTTCTTCTTGGCGGACAGGATCTTCACGGCCTCGTCGGCGAAGGCGGGGGCGGCGACGACCTCGGTGAAGATCGGCTTGATCTGGAGGGCCATCTCGGCGGTGACGGTGGCGTTGGTGGCGATGACGCCGCCGTAGGCGGAGACCGGGTCGCAGGCGTGGGCCTTGCGGTGGGCCTCGGCGACGTCGCCGGCGGCCGAGACGGCGATGCCGCAGGGGTTGGCGTGCTTGACGACGGCGACCGTGACGACCTCGCCGTGGTCGTAGGCGGCGCGCACCGCGGCGTCGGTGTCGGTGTAGTTGTTGTAGCTCATGGCCTTGCCGTGGAGCTGGCGGGCGCCGGCCACTCCCCCGCTCGCCCCGGCGGTGCGGTAGACGGCGGCGCGCTGGTGGGGATTCTCCCCGTAGCGCAGGCTCGCCAGGCGCTCGTAGCCGACGCCGACATAGGCGGGAGGCGCGGCCGGCTCGCTCGAACCGGCCCCGTCCGCGGCGTCGGCCTCGACCTGCGCGGACAGCCAGGTGGACACGGCGGCGTCGTAGGCGGCGGTATGGGCGAAGGCCTCGGCGGCCAGGCGGCGGCGATCGGCCAGGGTGAAGCCGCCCTCGCGCACGGCAGCGGCGACGGCGTCGTAGCGCTCGGGGCAGGTGACGACGGCAACGGCGGGGTGATTCTTGGCGGCGGCGCGCACCATGGCGGGTCCGCCGATGTCGATCTGCTCGACGCAGGCGTCGAAGGGGGCGCCGGAGGCGACGGTATCGGTGAAGGGGTAGAGGTTGACGACGACCAGGTCGATGGGGGCGACCCCCAGGGTCCCCAGCTGGTCGAGGTGGTCGGGCTTGCGGCGATCGGCGAGGATGCCGGCGTGAACGGCGGGGTGGAGGGTTTTGACCCGGCCCTCGAGACACTCGGGCAAGCCGGTGACCTCCTCCACCGGGGTGACGGCCAGGCCCGCGGCGGCGATGGTGGCGGCGGTGGAACCGGTGGAGACGATCTCGACGCCGGCGTCGGCCAGGGCCCGGGCGAGCGGAACGAGGCCGGTCTTGTCGTAGACGGACACGAGGGCGCGGCGCACGGGGACGCGGTCGGGGCTGACGAGGCCCTCGGTGGGGACGTGGGCGGTGGGAACCGCCTCGGCGACTGTGTTGACCGGTCGGGAAGAACGAGAGGACGACGAGGACATGGCGCTCCTGCTGCAACGTGGGGGCGGGACGCCCAGGCGGGCGACGTCCCGATCGTGGACGGCCTCGGCCGCTCCCCGGTGGTGCCCCACCCTCGCCAGTCACGGCCGGGACCATCCTATCGAGTGGCGGCGCTCAGGCCACCAGCGCCGGCACGGCTCTGTCATCCTGTCTTCATCGGAGACGTCGCTGCTGGCGAATCGGCCGACCGAACGGCCTGTTTCCTTGCGGGCGGCTTTAGATACGGCATACAGTCCACAGCATGACTGCGCCCATCAACATCGCAGCGACACCGGTATACCGCGGGGTTCCTTCCGAGCGGTGGCAGGAGGCCGCCTCCGCCTACCGGCGCTGGTGGAGTCGCCATTCGGGGCTGTCCAGCGCTTTGAGCCTGGTGATGCGCGGAGCCTACGCCATCATGATCCCGTTGCTCGTCGCCGCCCTGTTCATCGTTCCGCGATTGGCTTATGCCGCCGTCCCGGCGGCGTTCATGGCCATCTGCCTCATGGTGGTGGCCCTGCTCGCGCGCACGCGGACCATCAGCTGGCGCTCGGTGGTGATTATGTACGGCGTCGGCGCCGTCTGGTCGCTCATCGTGGCCATGATCATGAGCTCCGTGCGCACCGGCGCGGGACTGTCCGTCATGGGCAACGGGATGAGCATCGCCCTGACTATTGCCCTGGACGTGCTCAGCCCCCTGGTGCCCCTGGTCCTCGTGGTGTTCCTGGCACCGGGCCGGATGCGCCGTCTGGCGGCCTCCGACTGGGCCCTGCTCGGTTTCGCCGCCGGCGCCGGCCTGACGGCCGTCAAGGACGGTATCCGGGCCCTTGAGGAGAGCAGCATGCTCGCCTCGATCCTGGGCAACGGGCGGCTGCCCTTCTCCTTCAATCCATGGACCTCAGGGTCGATGACCCAGGAGGACAGCAATGTCCTGGCGGTCAGCAACCAGGTCAGCACCGCCAACATCACGATGGCGGTGGCCCTGGCGATCACGCTGTGGCGCCTCAAGGACTCACCGGCCTTCGAGGGGGCCAGGAACCTCGTGTGGCTGCGGATCGTGGCCTGGATCCTGCCGGCGGTGGTCATCCTGCAGTCGGTGAGCGACCACGCCACCTACATCGCCAGGATCGCCCAGCAGCTCGGCCACAGTGACTCCGGTGGCGGCTTCCCGGCGCTGCTCATGTTCCTGTGGCGGGTCAATGGCGGAGGCCTGAGCGCTATCCCTTTGTCCGTCATCCTCATGGCCGCCTGCCTGCTCCTGGACGCCCACCGTCGCGCCTACGCGGGCGTGCACGGCTGGACGGTGGCCGGGGCGCCGGCACCCCGCTACCCCAACCTCACTGAGGCGCCGCCATTCGTGCGCGCTCTCATCGTCTCGGTGGTGGCGCTGGCGAACTTCACCTGGGGCGACCTGGCCGTCACCTGGGGCGCCTACGGGGACCTGCGCCAGGGGCGCCTCTACGCCATGCGGGCGGGTCGGGCGACTGCCGAGCAGGTGCGCGGCGTGCGGGCCGACGCCATGGAGGCCACGACGCCGGGCGCTGAGCCGAATGCCCGCCAGGGCTTCCGCCTGGGAATCCTGGTGGTCAGTGTCGTGCTGTTCCTCCTGTGCTGCATGTACGAGGTGCGCACCGTCTGGCAGCTCGCCCCCGAACTCAAGGAGACCGAGGACGACCTGTTCCTCTCGGCGCTGCCGCGCCTGTTCTCCCAGTGGTGGAGCGGGTTGAGCGGCACCCAGGGGCTCCTCTACGCGATCGGTGCGCTGGCCGCGGTGGCTATGAGCCTGTCCCTCGTCTTGATGCTGGGGGCGCCGGGGCGTCGCATCAGCACAGCGCCGTCGTCGAGCAGCCTCTTACGTCACCTAGTCACTCTCACGCCGGGGCAGGCGTGCTTGGCCCTGCTGGACTTCGCCATGACCTACATGCCGCGCTCGGCTCTGAGTGCGAGTCCCGCCGGGGGCGGTACTGACCTGGCCGCCGAGCTCTCGGTCAACCGGCGGATCCGGGGTGCTGAGAGCTTCTCCGAGAGCCAGGCGCTGTTCACGGCGCGCACCAAGCGGCAGGTGGCGGTCGAGGCCGATATCGCGCGCCTTCGGAAGCTCGCCGAGTCCTTGGGCGTCGTCGACATCGAGGCCCTGGAGCCCAGCCGGATCGATGAGACCGTCGCCGATCTAGCCGACTCCGGGGCCGACTCCCAGGTCGTCGGCGAGATGCGCGATCTGGCCGCCTCAGTGTCGGAGCAGCAGGCCGAGATCCTGGGCCTGACGCGCCGCCTCAACACCGGTAACGGCGAGCAGTTCGCCATCCTGGAGGGGCTGCGAATCACCGACGCCTTCCGGGTCAGTGCCATCGACCAGCGTCCCGTCGACAGCCCGGTCCACGCTCTGGGACTTTCCTCCGGCGGGGCTCAGCTGGTCGTCGTCGAGTATCAGGGGGCCGCCCCCACCATCGATGATGACGACGAGACCGACATTCCTCCCCGCAGGCTGCCGGGCCGGGCGGCGCACAAGTCGGCCGATAACGTCCTGGAGCAGATGGCCTCCGACGAGCGCGTCACGCGATTCTTCCACGAGTCCCCCGACCTGTGGCAGGCCCTCAAGGAGGGCCGCGCGGGCCTGGAGGCGAACGTCCTGTACACCCCCATTCCCGGGATGACCTACCGGGCCGGGTCGGCGCCCCTCGCGGTGACGCCTGAGCTCATCAAGGCCGTGGACACGGCGATCGGCGCCCTGAGCAGCGCCGATGCCCCGGCCCGCTGACTCGAACAGTTCTGCATGCTCAGAGTCCACACCAGTGGGCGCTGTGGGCGCCACGTGGTTGGTGACGCGAGCCCGCAGAACCTGACAGGGACCGTGGTGATCCTGGCCGGCCTCGACCGCAGAGCGGGGCGGCCGGCCAAGCGGATCGGGAACTGCGTTCTCCATCGAGAACGTACCCATCCCGCAAACCACTGACGTCCATCCTCAGTCGTCTGCGGGAGAACTCAGTCCTCGATCGAAAGGTACGTTCCCGCGCAGCGCGGTGCGCCGCTGTCTCCCGCCCTGCGCGGGCCGTTGCAACCCTCCGAGGGGAGCACCGGCCCTACGCCTCGCCGTCCTGCTCTTCGACGTCGTCCTCGTCCGCATCTCGACGCCGGTCGGTCGCCGGCAGGATCGACTCGGGCAGGGCGCCCCTGGCCCAGGTGCGCGTATAGGGGTGGGCCAGGATCGCCATGGCGGCCAGGCCGACCCCGACCTCGACGAAGACGAGGATCACGGTGTAGAGGACCTGGGGGCCGACGTCGGTCATCCGGCCCGGCCCCACAGAGCCGGAGGCGGCCAGGCACAACAGCCCCACGCCGGCGGCCACGAGGAGGGCGGCGGCCCCGGCGGCGCTGACGGCATGGCGCACCCGCAGGGAGTTGAGGACCGCCCGACGTCTCCAGGCGGCCACCATGGCGCCGACCGTCACCACGAGTGGGAGCCATAGGCCCGCGGTGCTCAGCGGCGCCGCTGGCAGCAGTCCCAGCAACGGCAGGGCG
>NZ_JH470348.1:462328-485341 GCF_000239715.1 Actinomyces sp. oral taxon 849 str. F0330
CCGATGAGCCATGAGCAGGCCCAGATGAGCATGGTCGGCACCCAGGCGATCTGGAGCAGGACGAGGCCGCCATCGCGATGAACCCGCCGCCGGCAAGGGCGTCGTGCAGGACCGAGACCCGGCCGGCTCCCTTGAAAGCGGCCGCGGCCACCACCAGGAGGCTCAGCAGCGCCAGGGCCCGCGCGGCGCCGTAGGCCAGAGACAGGGCCGGAGCCGCCCAACGGGGGCGATGGTCCCACCACCGGGTCAGGGCAGACCAGCCGTTGCCGGCGCGCTGAAGCTGGACGGCGACGACGGCGCACGTGATCGCGGCGATTCCGCCGACCGCCGGCCAGGCGCTGGGCCCCTTGGGGCCAGTCAGGCAGACCAGGATCGCGACGGCGGCCGCGGCGACGACGATGGCCGCCCCTGCCGCCGGACGAGTGGGACGGGCGCGCCGCACGCAGTTCCAGGTCCAGCCCACCTGCACCAGGGTCAGTCCCAGCAGCGGCAGGCTGAGGGTTCCCTGGTCGGCGGAGGAGGAGGTGACCATCCCCCCGAAGCCGAGGCTCCACAGGGCCGTACCGGCGCGCACGGCCTCGCCGGCGCTCAGGGCGGCCGCAGCGCTGAGGCTGGAGCTCGCCATGGACACGGCGACCGTCAGCAGCACCACCATCAGCCAGTTCAGGCCGACCGATTCGATCCCCACGCGCAGGGACCACAGGGTCCAGGACGTCAGGCCGGCGACTCGTGACCGGGCCGGGCTCAAGCTCCCACCTCGCCGGCCAGCCGGCGGTAGAGCTCGCGGGCAATCTCGGCGGTCTGACTGGGAGTGCGCCCCACCCGGACGCCGGCGGCCTCCAGGGCGGTCTTCTTGGCCTCGGCGGTGCCCGACGATCCGGAGACGATGGCCCCGGCGTGGCCCATGGTGCGCCCCTCGGGGGCGGTGAAGCCGGCGACGTAGGCGACCACCGGCTTGGTCATATGCTCGCGGATGTAAGCGGCGGCGCGCTCTTCGGCGTCGCCCCCGATCTCGCCGATCATGACCACCAGGCGGGTGTCGGGGTCGGCCTCGAAGGCGGCCAGAGCATCGATGTGGGTGGTGCCGACCACCGGGTCCCCGCCGATGCCGATGCAGGTGGTGAAGCCCAGGTCGGACAGCTCGTGCATGAGCTGGTAGGTCAGGGTGCCGGACTTGGAGACCAGTCCCAGGGGACCGGGACCGGTGATGTCGGGCGGGGTGATGCCCACGTTGGAGCGGGCCGGGGAGATGATGCCCGGGCAGTTGGGGCCGATGATCTGGACGCCGTGCTCGGCCGCGTAGGCGCGCATCCAGGTCGCGTCGGCCACCGGGATGCCCTCGGTGATGACGACGACGAGGCGCACCCCGGCGTCGACGGCCTCGACGACGGCGCCCTTGGCGAAGGCCGGCGGGACGAAGACGGCACTGACCTCGGCGCCGGTGACCTGCCTGGCCTCGGCGACGGTGCCGTAGACGGGGACCTCAACGGTTCCGGCCTGAACCTCGCCGGCGCCGGGGCCGATGGGGGCGACGTCGAAGGCGACGGCGGTGCCGGCCTTGCGGGGATTGACGCCGGCGACGACCTTGGTGCCGGCCGAGAGCATACGGGTGGTGTGCTTGCGGCCCTCGGAGCCGGTCATGCCCTGGACGATGACGCGGTCGGTCTCGGTCAGGAAGATGCTCATGTCTCAGGCCTCCTTGGAAGCGGTCTGCCCGCTGATCTGCTCGGCGATGGCGGTGACGACGTCGGCGGCCCCGTCCATGGTGTCGACGACGGTGACGCCCTCGATGGCGGCCTCGGCCAGGATGGCGCGGCCGGTCTCGGCGTTGTTGCCGTCCAGGCGCACGACGACGGGCTTGGGCAGTCCGCCCAGGGACTCGACGGCGGTCACGATGCCCTGGGCGACGGTGTCGCAGGAGGTGATGCCGCCGAAGACGTTGACGAGGATGGCGCGCACCTGGGGGTCGGAGGCGACGACTTCCAGGCCGGTGGCCATGACCTCGGCCGATGACCCGCCTCCCAGGTCGAGGAAGTTGGCGGGCTTCATGCCGCCGTGGCGCTCGCCGGCGCCGGCAACGACGTCGAGGGTGGACATGACCAGACCTGCGCCGTTGCCCAGGACCCCGACCTGGCCCTCGAGGCGCACGTAGTTGAGGCCGGCCTCGCGGGCGCGGGCCTCCAGGGGGTCGGTGGCGGCGGAGTCGACGAGCTCGGAGTGGGCGGGGTGGCGGAAGCGGGAGTTGTCGTCGAGGGTGACCTTGCCGTCCAGGGCGATGATGCGGCCGTCGGCGGCCTTGACCAGGGGGTTGACCTCCACGAGTGTGGCGTCCTCGGCGGTGAAGACCTCCCAGAGGCGCTCGATGACGGCGGCGACGTCGTCGGCCAGTGACTCCGCCTCGAAGCCTGCGGCCTGAACGATCCGGTGGGCGACGGCGGGGGTGATGCCCTCGAGCGGGTCGATGCCGACGCGGGCCAGGGCCTCGGGGCGCTCGGCGGCGAGGGTCTCGATGTCCATACCGCCCTCGCGCGAGCACATGGCCAGGTACTGGCGCTCGGCGCGGTCCAGGAGGATGGAGAAGTAGTACTCGGCCTCGATGTCGACGCCGTCGGAGATGAGGACGGCGCGCACGGTGTGGCCCTTGATGTCCATGCCCAGGATGTCGCGGGCGCGGGCCTCTGCCTCGGCGGCTGTGCGGGCGAGCTTGACGCCGCCGGCCTTGCCGCGGCCGCCGGTCTTGACCTGGGCCTTGACGACCACCAGCTCGCTGCCCGCCTCCAGGAGGGACTGCGCGGCGCTGCGCGCCTCCTCGGGGGTCGTGGCCACGGCGCCGTCGAGCACGGGGACGCCGTGCTGGCGGAACAGGTTCCTGGCCTGGTACTCGTAGAGATCCATGCAGCTGATCCTCTCGGGGCATGTGGATGGCTTGTGGGCGCGGGCCGGCGTCGGCCGGGCGGGCACCGGTATTGAGCCTAACGTCCCGGTGCCTCGCGAGGAGGTCGGACACGGGTGCGAGGCGGCGTCTCATGAGGAGACGGGCGCGGCGTCTCACAGCGAGGCGGGGTGGACGGGTACAGCCGCCACGCCCCGCCTGCAGCCGACGTGCTGCGCGATCGTCAGCAGATCCGGCCCTTCTCGTAGCCATCGTCGGCCACGAGCGCCGTCCACCCACGTAGGATGACAAAGCATGGAGCAGGTGGCATGAGCGAGGTTCCCGAGGACCTTCGGGGCGGGTCGACCGAGGTCACCAAGGTGGGCAGCAGAGTCCTTCGCAGTCGGCGCCAGGGCAGCACCAATGTCGAGTGGCTGCTCACCGTGCTCGAGTGCCGGGGGTTCAAGTACTCCCCACGTTTCCTGGGCCTGTCCGACGACGGCCAGCAGGTCCTCGAGTTCATGGAGGGGCGGGCCGGAAGCTACCCATTGCCTGCGGCACTGCGCAGCGACGAGGCGCTCATCTCGGCGGCCCGGGCGCTGCGCTCGCTGCACGAGGTGACCAGTGACCTGGCGACCGAGGTGGTGGAGGGCTGGATGCTGGAGGCAGTTGAGCCCTACGAGGTCATCTGCCACGGGGACTTCGCACCGTACAACTGCGTCTTCGACGAGAGCAGGCTGGTCGGAATCATCGACTTCGACACCGCGCACCCGGGCCCTCGCATCCGCGACGTCGCCTACGCGATCTATCGTTTCGCCCCACTCACCGCGCCAGGAAACGCGGTCGGTTTCGGCTCTCTGGCCGAGCAGGCTCGGCGGGCTCGGCTGTTCTGCGACGAGTACGGGGAGGTGAATCGGACTCAGGTCATCGAGACCGTGTGCCGACGGCTGCTCGATCTGGTCAGCTACATGCGGTCGCAGGCGGCGCAGGGCGACGCGGCATTCCAATCCCATCTCGACGGCGGCCACGACACCGTCTATCTACGTGACGTCCACTATCTGAGGACCAACGCGGCGGCACTTACCAGGGCGCTCATGTAAGAGACCCCGATCGAACCGCCACTGGATCGCAGCACGAGGCCTTTACCCATGAACGCCGTCGAGAACGTACTTTCCCTACGAGAACTGCGTTTTCCTCCGGATGACTGAGGGCAGACCCCAGTCGTCTGCGGGAGATCGCAGTTCCCGATCACGAAGTACGTTCCCAATCCTGCACTGCGCGCCACAACGCGAATTATCATGAATTGATACGAGGAGAGGGCTCGAGAAGGGAGACGGTCATGCCCGCACTCACGGCAACGAGCGCGCTGGTCGGCGCTGTGGTGCTCCTCGGCCTCTGGAGCGGCAGGCGGTGGGGCCGACGACGCAAGCGCGTCCTCGACGCCGAGGCCCACAGGTTCCGCGCTCGTCGAGACAGGTAGGTCCCTGGTCCGTGGACTTGCTGTCCCCCTGCTCCCAAAGCAGGAGGACATACAGCTCCCCTCATCCATGGGTTCACCGGGGACTGACGGACGCGTGGAAGCCTCTCCTGGGACCACAGGCGGATGACGTGGCGGCGCTCACCAGCAACAATAAGGACCGATGTCCTCCCGGCCGACGCCGGGAGCCAGGCCCACCGGCGACCCCAGGGAAGGACCCCACATGCCAGCCGCCATGTCCTCAGACAACGCCCTCTCCCCCACCGGCTCGTCATCCGGTCAACTCCTCGGCCTGGACGGCGAGCCCCTGCGCATCGGGGTCCTCACCTCCGGCGGTGACGCCCAGGGTATGAACGCGGCCGTGCGGGCCGTAGTGCGCACCGCTATCCGCCTGGGCGCCAAGCCATACGCGGTCATGGAGGGTTGGGCCGGGGCCGTGGCCGGCGGCGACGGCATCCGTCCCCTGGAGTGGGATTCGGTGGGTTCCGTCCTCCAGCGCGGCGGCACCATCATCGGCACCGCTCGCTCGGCCGAGTTCCGCGAGCGCGCCGGCCAGCTGGCGGCCGCCCGCAACCTCCTGGAGCACGGCATCGACCGGCTCGTGGTCATCGGCGGCGACGGGTCCCTGACCGGCACCAACGAGTTCCGCAAGAACTGGCCCTCCCTGCTCGAGGAGCTCGTCGAGGCCGGTGACATCAGTGCGGAGACGGCCGCCGCCCATCCTGTCCTCATGGTGACCGGCCTGGTGGGCAGCATCGACAACGACCTGGTGGGCGCCGACATGACCATCGGCACCGACTCGGCCCTCCACCGCATCCTGGAGGCCATCGACGACATCTCCTCAACGGCCGCCTCCCACCAGCGCACGTTCGTCGTGGAGGTCATGGGCCGCCACTGCGGCTACCTGGCCCTCATGGCGGCCGTGGCCGGGGGCTGCGACTACGTCCTGGTCCCCGAGCTCCCCCCGGCAAGGACTGGGAGGAGGACATGTGCTCCAAGCTCAAGGCGGGCCGGGAGGCCGGGCGCCGCGAGTCCATGGTGATCGTCGCCGAGGGCGCCACCGACCGCGAGGGCAACCGCATCACCGCCGACGACGTCCGCCAGGTCATCGCCGACAAGCTGGGCGAGGCCGCCCGCGTCACCATCCTGGGGCACGTCCAGCGCGGTGGCCGCCCCAGCGCCTACGACCGCTGGATGTCCACGCTGCTGGGCTGCGCCGCCGCCCGCGAGGTGGTGTCGATGGAACCGGGCAGCGAGCCTGCCATCATCGCCGAACGCCACAACCGCATCCGCCACCTGCCGATGATGGAGCAGATCGCGGCCACCCGCGCCGTCAAGGACCTCGTGGCCGCCCATGACTACCTCGGGGCGATCCAGGCCCGCGGGGCCAGCTTCGGCAATATGCTCGAGCTGTTCGAGACCATGTCCACCCCGCCAGTCGATCCCGTCCCCGGCACGGGCTCGCAGGCGTCACCCACCACGCGCCCCAAGCGGGTCGCCATCATCCATGCCGGGGGCCTGGCCCCGGGGATGAACACGGCGGCGCGCGCGGCCGTGCGTCTGGGCATCGACCACGACTTCACGATGCTGGGAGTCTACGGCGGCTTCCCCGGTCTGCTCGACGGCGATGTGCACGAGCTGACCTGGGCCGACGTCGAGGGCTGGGTCGGCGACGGCGGCGCCCAGCTGGGAACGCGCCGCGAGGTGCCTACCATCGAGCAGCTCTACGCCCTGGGGCGGGCCATCGAGCTCCATGAGATCGACGCCCTGCTGGTCATCGGCGGATACAACGCCTACCTGAGCGCCTACCGCCTGGTCACCGAGCGGGACCGCTACCCCGCCTTCCAGATCCCGATCGTGTGCGTGCCGGCCTCCATCGACAACAACCTGCCCGGCTCCGAGCTGAGCATCGGCACCGACACGGCCCTCAACAACGCGGTGGTGGCGCTGGACTCCATCAAGCTCTCCGCGGCGGCCTCGCACCGCTGCTTCGTCGCCGAGGTCATGGGCCGCAAGTGCGGCTATCTGTCCCTGATGTCCGGTCTGGCCACCGGTGCGGAGAAGGTCTACCTCAACGAGGAGGGCATCACCCTCAAGGGGTTGGCCGCCGACTCCGAGCGGATGGTGGAGTCCTTCCGCTCAGGACGCAGCCTCTACCTGGTGATCCGCAACGAGCGGGCCAGCGTCAACTACACCACCGACGTGCTGGCCCACATCTTCGCCGAGGAGGGCAAGGACCTCTACGACGTGCGCGAGGCGATCCTGGGCCACCAGCAGCAGGGCGGCAGCCCCACGGCCTTCGACCGGATCATGGCGACCAAGCTCGTCGCCTACTCCCTGGATCTGCTGGCCGGTGCCCTCAAGCGCGGCGAGCCGACAGCCTCCTACGTGGGCCTGGTGGGGGGCAAGGTCTCCGACCACCCGTTGGACCGCATGAACGACGACCTCGACCGCGACCACCGTCGCCCCCGCTACCAGTGGTGGCTGGGTCTGCGCCCCGCCGTGTCCCTGGTCAGCCAGAACAGTGGAACCCTGGCGCTCGAGGACGTCCCCGACTTCGGCGAGGCGGTCGACGACGCGGCCGGCGATCAGAGGTAGCAGGAGGTGACTGCCCGCCCCGGCCCGCAGCGCACGGTGGTTCCGCCTGGGACCGCCGGAACCTCCGCCGGGGCGGACGCGGCCCGCACTCGGAGGAGCGCCTGGGCGGCCCTGGTCCTGCTCGTCGGAGGCCTATCGCTCGGCGTCGTCCTGGCTCTGGTGGGCGGCCCCTGGCAGGTCCTCGCCGTTCTGCACCTGGGGGCGCTGGCGATCTGGTTCCTCGTGTGGCGCCGCAGTTGGCGCGACCTGCTGCGCTCCGCGGGGCCTCGCAGTCCCTGGCTGCTCTTCGCCGTCGGCGCGGGCCTGTGCGCTCTCAGCGCCGTGGCACGCCACCCGATCGACAACCCGGGAGCCGCCCTCGCCCCTGTGACACCTACCGGGTTGCTGTCCGCTCTGGCTATAGCACTGGGGGTCGGTGTGCTCATGAACGCCGTCCCCGAGGAGTTCTCGCTGCGCCGCTGCCTGCTCGAACCCCTGCGGGCGCAGTTCGGGGGCGGGTTCGCCCTGTGGACCACAGCCCTGGCTTTCGTCGTCATGCACCTGCCCACCTGGATCTCCTCTCACGCTACCGCCTCCACCTATGCGGCTGAGGTCCCCGAGAAGCTTCTCTTCGGACTGGTGGCCGCCTGGTCCGTCCTACGCCTGGACTCCCTGGCCTTCGCCCTGGGCATGCATGTGGGCGGCAACTTCACCGGTGTTCTGCTGGACTCTCTGAGCCGGGAGGAGACCCTGACCGGATGGAGCCGGTTCACCACTCCGTCCGTTATCGCCATACTCGCCGAGACGCTGGTGACGGCCGCAGCCGTCTGGTACCTGGGACGCCCGAGCCGCACGTCGAGGCCCCGCCGCTAACGGGGTCTGTTCGAGGCCGGTGACGGCGTCGGTCGTCTCGTCGGCGCCCGATCCGCGGGGCCGGGTATCGTGCCTGGCGTGCGCGCGCTGACCCGACCCCGATTCCTTCTGGCCGCCGCCTTGGCGGGCGTGGCCGCGGGCCTTATCGGGATCGCGATGGCACTGCTCCTGGAGGTCTTCGAGTCGTTGTTCTACGGCGTCGCCCACGGCGCGCTCCTGGAGCGCCTGGCCGGCGCCCCGCCCTGGCGGCGCGCACTCGCCCCGGCCACGGGCGGCCTCGTCGCCGGTGGCATGTGGTGGTGGCTGCGCGCAACCGGTGGGGTGGCCGACGTGGAGACCGCAGTGGCGGACCACTCGGGCAGGGCGGCAACCCGGATGGGACTGGCACGGCCCTTCCTCGACGCCGTCACCCAGGTCCTCACAGTCGGTTCTGGCAACTCGGTGGGTCGCGAGGGCGCCCCGCGCCTGGCCGCCGGTGCCGTGGCGGCCGGACTCGCCGCCCGCCTGGGGATCGGCAGGCCCGAGGGCGCGATCCTCATCGCCTCTGCGGCCGGGGCGGGTCTGGCGGCCATGTACAACGCGCCGCTGGGAGGGGCGGCCTACGCCGTCGAGCTCGTCATGGTTACCGGGATGCGGCGGCGCGGGGCCCTCGTGGCGGTCCCGGTGTGCGTCATCGCCACGCTCGTCTCCTGGCTGCACTCCCACGGACGGCCCACCTTCGAGATCACCTCGCAGGGACCCTCGTCGGGAACCGTCCTCGGATTGGTTCTGCTCGTGCCCGTAGCCGCCGCGCTGGGAGTGGGGGCCAGGCGACTGTGGTCGTGGATGCTGGCACGCCGGGTACGCGCCACCCGGTGGCTGCCAGCGGCGATCGGGGCGGCGGGATTGGTCACCGGGCTGGTGAGCCTGCGGGTTCCGGCCGTCGTCGGCAACGGACGCGACGCCATGGAGGCGGCCCTGGGCACCCGCGTTCCGGAAGCCTCGAGCGGCGCTGCGGGTGCGACCCTGGTCATGCTGCTGGGCATCGTGGTCCTCAAGCCGGCCCTCACCGGGCTCACGCTCGGGGCCGGTGCTACCGGCGGACGCCTGGCACCGTCCCTAGCCGTGGGATCAAGCGCAGGAGCCACCCTGGCGATCGCGCTTCAGGCCAGCGGGGTGGAGGTCAGCATCTCGGTGCTGGCGATGGCGGGAGCGGGCGCGGTGCTTGCCACGACCCAGAAGGCCCCCGTCTTCGGGATCGTCTTCACCTGGGAACTGGCCCGCGCCGAGGTCTGGACACTGACAGCGCTGATCGCCGTCGTCCTGCCGGTCATGCTGGTGGCCTCCTCCACCCGGCGGCAAGCCGTGGCCTCCCGGCTGCGGAACTTGGGGATGCGATAGTAAAAGCCTCCTGCCGCGCGTCAGGGTCATTATTTCTTCCGATCGACCGTATACTCCTGCGCGGATCGTGACAGACAGCCGCTTCTCACCGGAATCACTATGGATCGTCACAGGGACGTCGCCCCACCTCGCCACGCGTTACGGCCCTCCACGGCCGACGCCCACGCCTTCGAGACCGGGCAGCCCGCTGTCTCTGAAAGCGTCACCCTTGCCGCCGTCACCCTGCTGGTCGGCGCCCCGGCACTGGGAACCGCCCTGGCACTCGTCCGGGGACCGTGGTTCCTCATGCTCATCCTCCTTCACCTCGGCGGACTCGCCCTCTGGTTCGGACTATCCCACCGCGGCTGGCGCAACCTGCTGGCCGGTGGCGGCGTTCGCAGCAGAACCGTCCTCTTCACCACCGGCGCCCTGGCCGGGGTCGCCTTCGGCGGGCTGCACGCCTGGATGGGGCCGACGGGCACCGGCCCCCTGTGGAAGTCGGAGATCACCGCATCCACGGTGCTTCACGCCCTGGTCTTCGCCGTCTTAGTCGGCATTGCGTATAACGCGATCCCTGAGGAGATCACGCTGAGACGCACCCTGTTCGCACCGGTGCGAGAACGCTTCGGGGCCACTGCGGCTGTGCTTGTGACAACGGCATCCTTCACCGCCATGCATCTTCCGACCTGGCTGGCCTCGGAGACCAGCCTTCCGGGCTACGCCTGGCAGGTTCTCCACAAGGTGCTTTTCGGGCTGCTCGCCGGCTGGTCGGTGGTGCGACTGGGGTCCGTGTTCTTCGCCCTGGGTCTGCACGTCAGCGGAAACGCGCTGGGCCTGTTCATCGGCCAGCTTCAGAGCGAGAACCTGCCCGACTTCGAGATCTCGTGGCTCAACGCCGCCATCCTGGTCGTAGGCGCAGCCGTGACCGCCGGCCTCATCCTCCTCCTGGGCCAGCGGCGGGAGCATCGCCCTGCGCTCAGTCCTTGATCGTGAGGATCTCGTCGACGTCGACGCGGCTGGGAGCGAAAGCCGCCAGCGCCGAGTCCGCGGGGTGGCCCAGCGCGATCCCGACCGCCACGATCTCATCGGCTCCGATCCCCATGGCCTCGCGCACCTCGTCCGGGTACATGACCAGGGCGTAGGCGTTGATGGCGCCAAGGCCCTTGTCGGCAGCCGCCAGGACGAGCATGGCGGAGAAGGCCCCGAGGTCGTGGAAGGACCACGGAGTGGACTCGACCGGGATCGTCACGTACAGGACCGCCTGGGCGTTGAACAACCGTCCCTGCGAAGCCTGGAACTCCTGGACGCCCTCGGCCAGCTGGGCACCGATCTGCTCGCCGAGCGCGGCCATGTTCTCCTGGGTGGTCGGAGACCACTCTGTACGGGGCTTCACCGGGAGGTCGGAGTCTCCCTTCCTGCCGGCGGCGACGTCTGCGGCATGGCGCTTCTTGATCCCGGCCAGCGTGGCCCCGGTGGCCGCATAGACCCGCCAGGGCTGGGAATTCACCCACGACGGCGCCTGCTGGGCAGTGCGCACGATGTCCACCAGCTCCTCCTGGGAGACGGACTGGTCGGTGAAGTCTCGCACCGAGTGACGATTGGCAACGACCTGGCTGAACTCCATGGTGCTCTCCTACTTCCGATATCCGCGGGTTTGTCCACCGAGACCAACGATCGGCCGGCCGGCACTATTCCAGTCGGGGCCGTCTGGCGGGCGCCGTCGGGACCGTCTCAGGCCCGATGGCGCAGCAGCACCGAGTCCCAGCCAGATAGAGCCTCTGGCACTCCCGTGTGCTCTGAGCCCGGCTGGACGTCCGGGTCGCCAGCGCGAAGGATCTGTTCGGCCCCGACCCACTGGCCCGGCTCCAGTCCCTCGGCCGCGAGCGCGGTCAGCAGGCCGCCCTCGCCGATCAGGGGCAGGTCCTCGCGAGCGCACTGGGCGATGAGCAGCAGCTGTTCGAGGCGGTCCTCGCCCGGCTCGGGGGAGCGCCACTGGCGCAGGATGACCCAGGCGGTGGGGTGGTCGGCCGCCAGCAGCCGGAAGGTGCCCAGGGCGAGGGCGTCGTCGTCGTGGCGCAGGGCGATCAGGGAGCGGTAGTGCTCGAAGACGCTGCCGGGCACTCCCGCCTGGGCGGCGGCGTGGACGGTGCCGTGGTCGGGGGCCAGGGCGATCCAGGGCTCACCGGTGGTGAACCCGGCCTTCTCGCTGCCGTCCCAGTGGACGGGGGTGCGGGCGTTGTCGCGGGAGATGGGGGCCAGGCCTGCCAGGACGGCGGCCGGGTCGTCGCCGGCGCGCACGCGCTCGTGGAAGTGGTTGACGGACTCCAGGTCCCGGTAGTCCTCGATGGAGCGGAAGACCGTGTTGGCCATGCCAAGCTCCTCCCCCTGGTAGACGTAGGGAGTGCCGCGGTGGGTGTGGAGGATCGTGGCGAGAGTCTTGGCCGAGCGGACGCGCCAGGCCGGGTCGTCGTCGCCGAAGCGGGAGACGGCGCGGGGCTGGTCATGGTTGTCCCAGTAAGCTGAGTTCCAGCCCTTCTCCGCCGTGACGACGCCGGAGGAGTCAGTGACGGGGGCGAGTGCGGCCTGCCAGTCGGCGAGGTTCTTCTTGAGGGTGACGAGGTGGAGGGGCTGTGGGTCGAACTTGCCTCCGGGCCCGTCGGTGAGGCTGACGTGCTCGAACTGGAAGACCATGTCGAGCTCGGCGCGGGCGGGGTCGGTGTAGAGGGCGGCCTCGCTTCGCGTGGCTCCGGGCATCTCTCCGACGGTGATGACGTGGCCGGGCCGGGGTGCGAGGACCTGCTGGTTCATCTCGTGGAGGAACTCGTGGATGCGCGGGCCGTTGGCCACTGCGACGAAGGAGTTGCCGTAGAGGTCGCCCTCGCCCTGGGGCGCGTCAGCGAGCGGGTAGGTCTTGGAGATGAAGTTGATGACGTCCATGCGGAAGCCGTCGACTCCGCGGTCCAGCCACCAGGTCATCATCTCGTGGACGGCGCGGCGCACCTCGGGGTTCTCCCAATTGAGGTCGGGCTGCTTGGGTGAGAAGAGGTGCAGGTAGAACTCCTGGGTGCCCTCGTCCCAGGCCCAGGCCGACCCGGAGAAGGCCGATCCCCAGTTGGTGGGCTCGGTGCCCGGCTGCCCGGGGGTCAGCCCGTCGACCTGCCGGGCGGGTCTCCAGATGTACCAGTCGCGCTTGGGGTCCTGCGTCGAGGAGCGACTGGCGGTGAACCAGGGGTGCTCGTCGCTGGTGTGGTTGACGACGAGGTCCATGACCAGGCGCATGCCGCGGGCGTGGAGCCCCTCGATGAGGGAGTCGAGGTCTTCCAGGGAGCCGAAGTGGGGGTCGACATCCTGGTAGTCGGAGATGTCGTAGCCGTTGTCGTCCTGCGGAGAGCGGTAGACGGGGCTGAGCCACACAACGTCGACCCCGAGTTCGTCAAGGTGGTCCAGGCGGCTGGTCAGGCCGGGGATGTCGCCGATCCCATCGCCGTCGGAGTCGGCGAAGGAACGGGGGTAGACCTGATAGACGACGGCGCGGCGCCACCAGTCCGGTTCCTCGTCGACGTGATGGGGAGAGACAACCAGGGGTGCGGGACGGGTCATGGGAGGCTTCCTTCCTACCGGCATGTGGCGGAATCTGAAGGGGAGACAGGAACAGGTGAGAGCAGCCCCGACGCGGACGGGGCTGCAGGCGTCACCCGGGTGCACGACGTCGGGCCCGGCAGCTCGAGAATCGTCCCGGCTGCGCCGCCGCAGTCTTGGCGGACCCATGCCGATTGTGTCAGAAAGCGCTGCCAACCGCGGCCGATTATGATGATCTCTCGCGCCTTGCCCCAGGTGCTACCTCTCCCATCGTGTCCCTGTGACGACCCCTGTGAAAGGCCGATCGTTGGTTTCTCCTCTCTCCAATGCCCCCGACATCCCGCGTCCGGCCGCCGCCCACCCCGAGGCGATCGTGGTCGGGTCCTCGCCGGCCGAGTCCCGATACCGGTTCACGGTGCTGACCTCCCGGCTCATCCGCATGGAATTCTCCCCCGCCGGCGTGTTCACCGACGCCGCCACCCAACTGGTCGTCAGCCGCGACCTCGGCGAGCCCCCGTCGTTCCAGGTGGTGCGGAGCGAAGACCGTCTGGAGATCATCACCGAGCACCTGCACCTGACTCATGTCCCCTCGCTGGGCTTCTCCCCGTCCGGACTCAACGTCAGGCTGCGCTCGACGGCGCTTCACGCCCACGGCGGCACCTGGCACCACGGCGACGCCTGGGACCCCGACGAGACCTTCCCGACGAACCTGGGCGGCACCACCCGCACCCTCGATGAGGCCGACGGCACCGTCGCCCTCAGCCCGGGACTGCTGAGCCTGAACGGCATCACCGCCCTGGACGACTCTGCCTCGCTGCTGCTCACTCAGGACGAGTGGGTCCGGCCCCGTGAGTCCGGCAACCGCCTGGCCGACGGGGCACAGGACCTCTACGTCTTCGGCTATGGCCAGGACTACCGGGGGGCGCTACGCGACTTCTTCCGCCTCACCGGTCCCAGTCCTCTCATTCCACGGGCGCTACTGGGCAACTGGTGGAGCCGCTACCACCCCTACAGCGGCCAGGAGTACCTGGCGCTCATGGACCGCTTTGCCGCCGAGGAGCTGCCCTTCTCCGTGGCGGTCATCGACATGGACTGGCACGTCACCGACATCGACCCGGCGATCGGCACGGGCTGGACGGGCTACACCTGGAACCGGGCTCTCTTCCCCGACCCCAAGGCCTTCCTGACCGGTCTGCATGAGCGGGGCATGCTCACCACGCTCAACGTCCACCCCGCCCAGGGGGTACGGCGCCACGAGGACGCCTACGAGGAGGTCTGCTCCGACCTGGGCCTGGACGCAGGCGGCGGGGAGGACATTCCCTTCAACATCGCCGACCGGGGCTTCGTGGCCTCCTACCTCTCCCGGCTCCACCACCGCCTGGAGGACGAGGGCGTGGACTTCTGGTGGCTGGACTGGCAGCAGGGCGGCTCCACGACGGTTCCCGGCCTGGATCCGTTGTGGATGCTCAACCACGTCCACTACCTCGACTCGGGCCGCGAGCGCCCGACGGAGGCGGGCGGCGTGGAGCGGCGTCGGCCGGTGACCTTCTCGCGCTTCGCCGACGCCTCGAGCCACCGCACGCCGGTGGGCTTCTCCGGGGACACGATCATCAGCTGGGACTCGCTGCGCTTCCAGCCGATGTTCACGGCCACGGCCGCCAACATCGGCTACTTCTGGTGGTCCAACGACATCGGCGGGCACATGCTGGGAACCAGCGACGACGCGATGGCGGCCCGCTGGTTCCAGCTGGGCTGCTTCTCCCCCATCAACCGCCTGCACTCGTCGAACTCGGGCTTCACGTCCAAGGAGCCCTGGCGCTACTCGCGCGATGCGCGCGCCACTATGGAGGCGCACCTGCGGCTGCGTCACCGGCTGGTGCCCTACCTGTACACGTGGGCCAGGCGCTCGGTGAGCGAGGGAATCGGCCCGGTGCGACCGGTCTACCACGACCACCCGCAGGAGATGGCCGCCTATGAGCACCGACGCACCTTCTGCTTCGGGGACCTGCTGGTGGTGCCCTTCACCTCCCCGCTGGACGAGGCCACCGGCCTGGGCCAGGAGACGACCTGGTTGCCCGACGGCGTTTGGTACGACCTGCCCACGGGGCGCCGCTACGAGGCCACCACCGGCGGGCACGGGCGCATGCTGAGCCTGTCTCGCCCGCTGGACCGTATCGGCGTGCTCGCCCGGGCCGGGGCGGTGATCCCCCTGGCCGGGAGCCTGACGGAGGCGGCCGGGGACAATCCGCGCGAGCTGGAGATCGTCGTCGTGCCCGGAGGCGCGGGGGGCTTCACCCTGGAGGAGGACGACGGCTCGGCCGAGCCGGGCCCGGATCGAATCGCCCGTACCCGCATGAGGTTCACCTGGCCGCAGACCGAGGGGAAGGACGGCGGGAATGCGGTGCTCCGCATCCGCCTGGAGGGGGCCGCCGACGTGGTCCCGGCCTCGCGGCTGGTGACGGTGAGGCTTCTGGCCGGCCGAGTGGCGGGCGCCCTGCTGGGAGTCGGCGGTCAGGCGCGCCGACTGGCCGTCAAGGAGGTCGACGGCGATGGCTTCACCCTGGGGGCTGGGACACTCGTGCACTTAGGGGAGCTGAGCCGTCAGGAGCTGGCCGACGGCGTCGAGCTGGTGCTGCGTGAAGTGGAGCAGGCGCCGGCCGACTGGCGCGGCGAGGTCCACGCGATCCTGGACGCGGCGCGCGTGGAGTATATGGCCAAGGATCTGGCCTGGGCAGCTGTGCGAAGGGGCCTGAGCGGGACCGCCCTCCTGGGCGAGATGGAGTCTTTGGGCCTGCCGGAGACGCTGCGCTCGGCCGTGGCCGAGGTGCTGTGAGCGCGGCGCCAACCGGCCGCATCGTTTTGAAGGTTTTTACCGCGAACAGTTCAAGTGCCGTTAGTGAACAATGGCCCTCATGGTCGTTTCAGGAGCATTGCCCTCCTCATCCCGTCTTCGGTCCCTCCTCATCCCCGCATTCCTCATCGGATTGGTACTCGGGCTCGTCTCCTCGGCGCCTGAGCCCACGGCCGCGGCCACGCCGGATACCCCGGCCCTGACCCCGGCGCCCCAGTCGGTTCAGTGGACAGGACCGGCGGTGGACCTGACCGGGACGGTGGAGATCGTCAAGGTCGGAAGCGGGGCCGGCGACGACGTCGTCAAGGCGGCCACCGCGATCGTCACCGATGCCGGGGGCAAGGTGGTGTCCCGAAGCGGGCGGACGAGGATCGTCGTCGGCACCGATGACGGCAACGCTTCCCAGTACCGCCCGGCCCCCCTGTCGGTCCCCTCCCAGGCCGAGGGCTATGCCCTGACCACCTCATCGGCGGGCGTCCCCTCCGTGATCGCCCTGGGAAGCGACGCCTCCGGAGCCTTCCACGCGACGACGACGCTCAGGCAGATCACGGTGGGCGGCAAGGTCGCCGGCGCAACGATCACCGACTGGCCGGCCATGCGGGTGCGCGGCGTGGTCGAGGGCTTCTACGGCATCCCCTGGAGTCACCGAGCGCGTATGGACATGCTGTCCTACATGGGCGATCAGCGCATGAACACCTACGTCTACGCCCCCAAGGACGATCCGTATCTGCGCGCCAGGTGGCGCGAGCGCTACCCGGCCTCCGACCTGGCCCGGCTGAAGCAGCTCTCGCAGACAGCCAGAGCGGCGCACATCGACCTGGTGGTCGCGCTCTCCCCCGGGGAGGACATCTGCTACTCCTCCCCCGAGGACTACGCCGCCGCCACCGGCGTCTTCGATCAGCTGCGGGACATCGGGATCACGAGCTTCTACGTCGCCTTCGACGACATCTCCGGAGACTTCACCTGCGACTCCGACACGGCGCAGTTCACGGCGACCGGGGACAAGGCGGCTCTGGCTCAGGCGCAGGCCTACTTCCTGGGCCGCATTCAGCGGGAGTACATCAAGTCGAAGGGCCTGCCGGACCTGTGGATGGCCCCCACCCAGTACACGGGCATGGACAAGACGGACTACAAGACCACCCTGGGGAAGGAGCTCGACCCCGCCATCTCCGTGCAGTGGACGGGGCGAGGAATCGTCACCGACTCCATCACCACCGAGCAGGCCTCCCAGGCGGCTGCGGCCTACGGTACGAGCAAGCTGGTCGTCTGGGACAACTTCCCCGCCAATGATGGGGAGAACCAGGCCCGACTGTTCCTGGGGGCGATGCCGGCGCGCAGCACCGACCTGGGCACGGCGATCACCGGGATCACCACCAACCCGATGATCCAGCCCTACGCCTCCCGGCTGGCCGTGGCCGAGTACGCCAGCTACGCGTGGAACCCGACCGGGCACGACGCCCAGACCACGAGGAGTACGGCGATGGCCAAGATCGTGGGCGCGAGCTCGGGACCCGCGTGGGAGGCGATGCAGGCCTTCGTCGACGTGCACGAGCAGTGGGAGTTCACCGGCTGGCGGGCCTCGCGCACCTGGAACGACGTCTACGCGTTCATCTGGTCCCTCGACGGCGAGGACAACGCGAGCATCGAGGCCAAGGCGGCCGCGCTGCGCACGCGCCTGCGGCTGCTGAAGGACGCTCCCACCACGCTGGCCTCGGTCAAAGTGCGCGACTTCTACAACGACGCCAAGCCGTGGATCGACGCCACCTCGAACTGGGCAAGTGCGGATCTGGCCGCCGTCGACCTCATCCTGGCACTGCGCAGGGGGGACACGGCCGCAGCCCAGAAGGCTCAAACGAGCATGGAGTCGATGGTCGCCCGAGCCGGGGCCAAACGCTTGAGCGCGCTCGACGACAACGGCCGGCCCCAGGCCGGCGCGCTCACCCCGAAGCTGGGGGACACCGGTATGGGCGAGCTGGTGGACCATGCCCGCCAGGCCTGGAACAACCGGTGAGTCGAGATCGTACGTAAGACCCGCGGCCACGATGATGACGGTACGGTCGAGCCATGAGTGAGAACCCCGCCCCGCGCTTCCCCGAGGCCGAGCCCTACTTCGTTGGGGACGAGCGCACCAATCGCGAGCGCATGCTCGCCGGCGACTGGTACGTCTCCGATGACCCAGACAGTGCCAGGATCGCGGCGCACGCCCGCAAGATGCTCTACCGCTTCGAGCGGGCCTTCGCCGAGGGTGAGGAGGACTGCTGGGACCTGCTGCGCTCGGCGATCCCGGGACTGGGTGACAAGGCTCGCCTGCTGCCGCCGGTGCGTGTGGACTACGGGGACAACATCACCGTGGGTGAGGGGACCTTCGCCAACTATGGGCTCGTGGCCCTGGACGTCGTGGAGATCCGTATCGGCGCGCACTGCCAGATCGGCCCGAACGTCCAGCTGCTCACGCCGGTCCATCCCCTAGAGCCGACGCCGCGCGCCTGCTCCCTGGAGGCGGCCGACCCCATCACGATCGGCGACAACGTGTGGCTGGGCGGCGGGGTGATCGTCTGCCCCGGTGTAACCATCGGGGACAACTGCGTCATCGGTGCGGGCTCGGTGGTCACCAAGGACATCCCCACCGGCAGTCTCGCGGTGGGCAACCCGGCCCGCGTCCTGCGCCAGCTGGACGACTCCACCTTCGGGCCCCGACATCAGTCGTAACGCTTGCGTACGACGCCGCGTCACACCCAAGACTGAGGCTGCGCCGCAATCGGCCCCGTCAACCGGCTCCATGACCTGTCCAAGGAGACGTCACAATGAACCCCGAAGCTTTCTCCGACTTGGCCACTGCCCGGCATTCTGTGCGCGACTTCCGGCCTGACCCGGTGCCGAGTCAGGTCCTCGACGCCATCCTTGACGATGCCCGTCAGGCTCCGAGCTGGTCGAACACACGGCCCTTCATGGTGGCGCTGGCCACCGGTGAGCGGGCGGAACGCCTGCGCTCGGCCTACATCGCCGAGTTCGATGCCACACTGCCCTTCCAGCACAAGAAACCCGGCGCCATGGCCCGCCTGGTCCTGAGCGGCAAGGCGCCCGACGGCGACTACCGCACCTGGGCGCCCTATCCCGCGGAGCTGCTGCCCCACTCCCAGGCTGTCGGCGGCCAGCTGTACGCGCACATGGGCATCGCGAGGGACGACCGCGAGGCCCGCGACGCGGCCACCCGCCGCAACTGCGAGGCCTTCGGCGCCCCGGTCATCGGTTTCGTCCTTATCCACAAGGGCCTCATGCCCTTCGCAGCGCTCGACGCCGGGATCATGCTGCAGACCCTGTTCCTGTCGGCCAAGGCCCACGGCGTAGACTCCTGCCCCCTCGGGGTCCTGGCCACCTGGCGCCGCCCCTTCGACGCCGAGTTCGAGGCGCCGGCCGACTACCGCCTCATCACGGGCTTCGCCCTGGGGTACGCCTCCGACGCCCCGGTCAACGACTTCCGGGCTGAGCGGCGCCCCGTGCGCCTGGTGCCGACTCACAGCTGATCCGGTCGCGGCCCGCTCAGACCGTCACCGCCCGTGGTGCTCGACGCCGCGGTCGTACCTTATGCCGCACGTTCGAGGGGTAGAGGGTACGACCGCGCACCCTATGGTACGAACACAAGGTGCCCCATTCTAGCTTCGCAGCAGACCCTAGGCCGGCTGCGTGATCTCCGGCGCAGCCTGGGCCGGGCGGCGCCAGCAGGGCGGGACGATGAGCCCGCGCCGGTAGACCGCTAACAGCATGGCCAGACCAGCCGTCGTGCACAGCAGGACCGCGACGATGGAGCCCTCGACGCCCATGGCTCCGCCGGTGAGCAGGTCGGGTCCGGTGAAGCGGGCCTCGATGAGTCCACGTCCCGACCCGGTACCGGAGATGTCGGAGCCGAAGATGCCGCCCTGGACGAAGTTCCAGGCGGCGTGCACCCCGATCGCCAGCCACAGGCGCCGGGTGAGCAGGTAGCAGGCGCCCAACAGGATCCCGGCCTCCAATATGATCGCCACCGCGCCGAAGACGGTGGCTTGAGGGTTGCCGAGGTGGGCGACGCCGAAGAACACCGCGGTGATGGCCAACGCCCACCAGGTCCCCAGCCATCCCTCGATGAGGCGCAGCATGACGCCTCTGACGAGGATCTCCTCGGTGAATCCTGCGAGGATTCCGGCTTGGAGACCGGCGAGGACCCCCGTGTTCCAGCCGACGTCCACCACGTGGTAGGAACCGAGCAGGGTCAGAACCGCGATGACGGCGCACATGAGCAGCGCGCCCATGGCCAGGCCGACCAGGAGCTCGCGCAGTGCCGCCCCGCGCCCGCCGAGCTCAATGACGGGCCGACCACCGACGAAGCGCACCAGCAGCCAATATCCGAGCAGGGTCAGGGGCACTGCACTGATCGCGATGATGAACGCGACACCCGGCCGCCCCACCGTTCCGCCACCGGCACCGAGTCGAGCAAAACCAGTCGCTACCGCCAGCAGCCCGACGGCCATCTGAGCGCCGACGACGACCGGGACTCCCAGAAGGAGCTGGAGCCAGCCGAGGCGCTCCGCCTTTCGCGGGGGAATGCGCCACTGGGGACTGACCGGAACGAGCCGGTCCAGGAGACGAACAGGCCGAGGTTCTGCTGAAGAGGCTGGAGAGGAATCCGCGCTGTTCATGACCCCAG
The DNA here is from genome assembly GCF_000239715.1 of Actinomyces sp. oral taxon 849 str. F0330. NCBI lineage: Bacteria > Bacillati > Actinomycetota > Actinomycetes > Actinomycetales > Actinomycetaceae > Actinomyces > Actinomyces sp. oral taxon 849. The sequence goes on from NZ_JH470348.1 coordinate 482,598, forward strand.
TGTTCCCTGCCCACCGGTAGCCACGCCTCCCCCGCCAGGAGGAACCAGCCCTGATCCTGCGCTCAGCGCAGTTCCCGGTGGCGTGAGCGATTGATCCGTCAGATCTTGGCCACGGGGGCGTAGCGCAGGATGAGGCGCTTGGTGGCGGGGGCTCCGTCGATGACGAACTCGACGCGGGCGGTCAGGGAGCGCCCCTTGCCCTCCAGGCCGACGACGGTGCCCACCCCGTAGGAGTCGTGGCGCACCTGGTCGCCAGCCCTCAGCCCGGCCACGGCCGCGGGCAGGTCCTCCGAGGCGGCTGCGCTCTCGGCCGGCGAGGGGGTGCTTTGCTTGCCACGGGCCTCGAGGCGGGCGGAGGCGCGTTTGGCGGCCCGGTCCTGGGCGGTCTCCACGCGCCCCAGCTTGCCCGAGCGCTTGGCGCCTCCCCCCACGGGAGGGGCGAAGTCATCGTCGTCGGAGTAGGAGCCCTGTCGGGAACCACCCGAGCGCCGACCGCCCGAGCCGAAGCCACCCTCCCCCCAGCTGCTCCCCCAGCCGGTGCCGCCGCCGCGCAGCGCCTCCATGGAGGATGCCAGACGCTTCCAGTCGATGGTCTCGCCCGGCACGTCGTCGAGGAAACGGGAGGCTGGCATGGCATTGGCCGCGCCCCAGGCCGAGCGCACGGCGGCGCGGGTGAGGTAGAGGCGCTCGCGGGCGCGGGTGAGGGCCACGTAGGCCAGGCGCCGCTCCTCGGCGAGCTCGGTCTCCTCGGCCAGGGAGCGGGTGTGGGGGAAGGTGCCGTCCTCCATGCCGGTGACGAAGACGACCGGGAACTCCAGGCCTTTGGCGGTGTGGACGGTCATGAGGGTGATCCGGCCCTGTTCCTCGGCCTGCCGGGCGTCTTCGTCCTCCAGGTCGGCACTGGGCGGGAGCTGGTCGGAGTCGGCCACGAGCGAGACGCGTTCGAGGAAGTCGGCCAGGGTGCCGTCGGGGTTGGCGGCCTGGAAGTCGCTGGCCACGGAGTGGAGCTCGGCGAGGTTCTCCACGCGGGTGGCGTCCTGGGGGTCGTCGCTGGCGCGCAGCTCGGCAAGGTAGCCCGAGGCGTCCAGGGCGGAGTCGAGGACGTCGGCGACACCGTCGCCGGCGGTCACCATGTGCCGCAGGGTGGTGAGCAGCTCGTGGAAGCCGCGCACCTGGTTACGGGCCCGGGTGGTCAGGCCCTCGACCTCGGGCGGCTCGCCGGCCTCGGCGGTGGACGGGGCCTGCCCGTCTGCGCTCCCAGCACCGGCGGCCCCGCCTGCCTCGTCTGTTTGCGCCTCGCGGGGGGCACCGGCGGCGTCGGCGATCGCCTGTCCGAAGGAGACGGCGTAGCGGGCGGCGTGCTCGGCCAGGGCGCCCTCGGCCTTGTCCCCCAGACCGCGCTTGGGGACGTTGAGGATGCGGCGCAGGTTGACGTCGTCGTCGGGGTTGTCGACGGCGCGCAGGTAGGCGATGGCGTCCTTGATCTCTCGGCGGTCGTAGAAGCGGGTGCCGCCGATGACCTTGTAGGGCTGGCCAGCGCGCATAAAGGCCTCTTCGAGCGCCCGGGACTGGGCGTTGGTGCGGTAGAAGACGGCGACGTCGCGGGGGTGCACGCCGTGCTCGTCGGACAGGCGGTCGACCTCCTGGCTGATCCAGCGGGCCTCGTCGTGCTCGGAGTCGGCGACGTAGCCGGTGATGGGGGCGCCGTCGCCGGCGGCGGTCCACAGGTTCTTCTCGCGCCTTCCGCTGTTGCGGGAGATGACGGCGTTGGCGGCCGAGAGGATGTTCTGGGTGGAACGGTAGTTCTGCTCCAGCAGGATGGTGCGCGCCGTCGGGTAGTCCTCCTCGAACTCCTCGATGTTGCGGATGGTGGCGCCGCGGAAGGCGTAGATGGACTGGTCGGAGTCGCCGACGACGGTCAGCTCGCCCGGCGGCAGGGCCGAGCCCGCCCCGGAGGTGCCGGGCCCGCCGACGAGCTCGCGCACGAGGACGTACTGGGCGTGGTTGGTGTCCTGGTACTCGTCGACCAGGATGTGGCGGAAGCGGCGCCGGTACATCTCGGCCACGGCCGGCCGGGTCTGGAGCAGGGCGACGGTGCGCATGATGATGTCGTCGAAGTCCAGGGCGTTGGCGGCGCTCAGGCGTTCGGCGTAGGCGCGGTAGACCTCGGTCAGGTGGCGCTCGAGGGGGTTGGAGGTCACGGCCCGCTCGGCGAACTGGGCCGGGGTGATGAGCTCGTTCTTGAGGTCGGAGATGCGGCGGGCGAAGGTCTTGGGGGTGAAGCGCTTGGGGTCGATGCCCAGCTCGCGCACGATGAGGGTGATGAGGCGGGTGGAGTCGGCGGCGTCGTAGATGGAGAAGGTGGAGCGCAGGCCGGCGGCCTCGTGCTCGCGGCGCAGGATGCGCACGCAGGCGGAGTGGAAGGTGGAGACCCACATGCGCGCTCCGGCGGGTCCCACCAGGGCGGTGACGCGTTCACGCATCTCGGCGGCGGCCTTGTTGGTGAAGGTGATGGCCAGGATCTCGCCGGGGCGGGCGCGGCCGGTGGCGATGAGGTGGGCGATGCGGTGGGTGAGGACCCGGGTCTTGCCCGAGCCCGCACCGGCGATGATGAGCAGTGGCGTGCCGGCGTGGGTGACGGCGGCCTCCTGGGCGGGGTTGAGGCCGGAGAGCAGCTCGGCCGGGTCTGAGACCGTCACGCCCCAGGCCGGGCCGGAGACGTGGCCCGACGGCGCGGCGCCGTC
>NZ_JH470348.1:486065-493578 GCF_000239715.1 Actinomyces sp. oral taxon 849 str. F0330
TGGGCCCGGGCGACCAGGGCGGAGACCTCGTCCTGACGCTCCTCCCAGGTGGGGGCTGCGGCGGCCTCGTCCTCGGGCGGCGGGGCGTCCTCGGGGCCCCAGTCCTCCTCCGGTGCCTCGACGTCGGCCCAGGAGTCGTCGTCGAAGGGCCCGGCGGTGGGGATGAGGGCGGGTAGTGCGGCCTCGGGCGGCGGTGTGGCCGCACCGCTGGAGCCGGGCATGGGCAGGGCGCCGAAGAGGGAGTTCATCGCGTTCATCGTGGGGCCAAGCCTAGGCCAGGGCACCGATACGTTCCGCACCTCAGCAATGACACTCCTTAGCCGAGCAGCCAACATGCACCCGTTGCACTTGGCAAACTCAAATCCCTACCATCGAGACTCCCTCTTTACTGGAAGCACCCCAAAACTCATTAAAAAATACTGATCACCCTCACCACACTAAGATAGTACCCATCCAAACACAGAACCACCGCAGGAATACTTAAACCAAAATAATTTCCAGCAGCACAGCAAACCAAACCAACCCCAAAAAGCCTCACCTAAAAGATGTCAGCAATTCATCAATCTCCTTAACCTCCGGTCGCACCAAATTTTTCACATCATTAACTAAGACAATAATGAATCCAAGCGACGCGAAAGTTGCAGCAAACACAAACCAACCCCAACTCCGATCCCAGAGACCACTCAAGATTGAAACAGAGTACAGGATCGGCAGGAACAAACTAGCGAAGAATGCGAAAAATGAGGCTGCAGACCTTGAGATAGAGGCCCTTCTAGGATCCAAGAATCGCTCTCCAACGGTCACACCTAAAATTATCTTGTCTTTCTTTCCTTTATCGTGATATATGAGTCCTTCAGGTGCCGCTTCAGCAATGAGCTGCTCATAAACCTCACAGACATAGGAGTGACCAGCATTCATTCCAACAATAAGTGAATGGTACGACAACATCCCCCAAGGCAACATAGCAGCTAAAGCCAGCCAGATTGGCGGAACTCGGCCAGGATCACCGACAAGTATGGCAACAAATCCCATCGTCCCAACTATAAACCCCAACATATTTGTCGAAGCCCCATATATTGCCGAGCAATCCGCGCGCTGCGCAGCATACCCAGTCAACAGCACATCGAGTTGCGGCGACTTCGACGCCACATCAGACCCGACACCACTTCCGTCAGAAATCGATTCCATTTCAGAACTCCCAAGCACCTTTAGAAGAATCTCTACATCTCACTCGCACAACACAACCTTTTTTGTCGAACAGGTCTCGCCCCCAATCAAAAACACACCAAGGAACCCTAGACACCTAGGGTACCCCCGAATCCTGTAGTTGTCACGATTTTTAACACATCAGTTAGACACCTCCAGAAACACCCTAAAACAGGCAGAACGTTACATGTGAGAAATGATAGACATTACCTATATAATATAGGTAATATATGACATTGAGTTTACGAAGTTAGTCAGTAACTCATCACCAAAACTACTGTGAGATACGAGCATGTAGTGCACACTCAAAGAAGTTCTTCGAAGAAACGGAGAGGAGCCGAGATGCGCACCATCGCCCTGTACACGACCGAGACCATGGCGGACTGGGAGTACGCCTACCTCACCACTCAGATCACAGGCGCGGAGCAGCTCAAGCCTGGGCGCTTTCGGCTGCTGCTCGTGGGCGACGGGCTGGAGCCGGTGCGTACGCTCGGGAACCTGCCGCTGGCGCCGGAGGCCGACCTCGACGCCCTGCAGGCCCTGGCCGACGACGGCTCGCTCGCAGCCCTGGTCATCCCCGGAGGGGACCACTATGAGGCCGGGCACGAGCGACTCATCGAGATGGTCGGCCATCTCGTGGATAAGGAGGTTCCGGTGGCGGCGATCTGCGGCGCCACGCTCCTGCTGGCCCGGGGCAGCTTCCTGGACGAGCGCCACCACACCTCGAACGCCGCCTCCTACCTGGAGACCAGTGGATACCGAGGAGGCGCGAACTACGAGGAGGCACCGGTGGTGACTGACCGGGGAGTCACCACCGCCTCAGGCATCCACGCCGTCCCCTTCACTGCGGAGGTCATGCGGGTCACCGGGCTCGTGCCCGATGCGATAGTCGACTCCTGGGAGCAGGTCTTCCTCAACGGCCGGGAGAGGGACTACATGGCTCTGATGGAGGCGACCAGTGCCTGGCAGAACGCCTGAGGGGGACGCCCTCACCGCCCTGGTCCTTCCCGTCTTCGCGCTCAACGGGGAGCTCCTGGAGGCGGCTGCGGTGTTCACGGCCCGGCATGAGCTGACCCCGGCCCGGTGGCAGGTGCTAGGCGCCGTCCTGAAGGAACCGCTACCGGTTGCCGAGATCGCGCGTCGGGTCGGACTGGCGCGGCAGAGCGTGCAACGGGTGGCCAATGATGTCGTCGCGCAGGACTGGGCGCACTGGCAGCCCAATCCCGGGCGGCGCGGTCAGAACCTACTCGTCCTGACCGACAGGGGACGGCGAGCGATCGCGGCGCTGACTGCGGAGCAGCACGCCTGGGCCGATGCCGTCGGTCAGGAGATCGGCGAGAAGGACCTGAAGACCCTGGCGACGTTGACCAGCCGGGTTACCGAGGCATCGCGCTGCTACCGGCAAGCCGCCGGAGAGGAACCCTCGCCTTAAGCAGGAAACCGCCCCCAGCCGCGCCGGACCCCGAGCGGGCACCTGGGGAGCCACCCATGTCCAAATCTGTAACAAAGGGGTCGAGGTTCAATTTCTCCCACTGAAGAAAACCGCGAAATCATGCGGTTCTCCCCCATCGAGACGAGCCCAGCCTGGGCGTTTGTTGCAGATTTGGACACGACCTGGCCGACCCGATTCAAAACTCGCACTCATAGTCAACGACTGAAACCGCGACATCATCCTGGATGTACTCGGGCTCGCCAACAAAGGAAGCGTTGCTGGCATCGACGACACTGTCGAGCAGTGAGCACTGGGCGCAGTGACGCTGCGTCCCTGGGTGCAAACGGCGAAGTCGCGACTGACCACATTCCTCTCCCTGAAGAGCCCACAGGCCCTATCCAGAGATACCTCCTTGCCCAAACTAGTACGAATCTCGTACTATCATTTCGCGTATTAGTTCAAGGTGAGCACAGCATCTCGCTGTCGAGCGAGTCCGAGGAGGCTTCCATGAGTCGAGCGATCGAGTACCAGAGATTCGGCGGACCAGAGGTCCTGGAGGAGGTCGAGCGCCCGATGCAGGCGCCCGGTGACGGAGAGGTACGCATCGCGGTGCGCGCCGTCGGGCTCAATCCCCTCGATTTCAAGACCTTCGAAGGCGACCTGCGACCGGTTGAACGGGTTCAGCGCCTCATTCATCCTCGACGCTGGTTCGAGGTCGCATCTTCCCGTTTCCCCAGGGGCGTGGCCCGAGACTTCGCAGGTGTCATTGATGCCGTCGGCGCGAACGTCACGGACCTCGCCGTGGGCGACGCCGTACTGGGCACCTTGCGAAGCGCACCAGGCCAGGCCGACACCCGCGGAGCACTCACCACCGAGCTGGTGGCACCCGCCGAGGACGTCGTCAAGAAGCCGGTCTCGTTGTCGTTCACGCAGGCGGCCTGTCTGGGTGTTGCCTCGCAAACCGCGTGCGGTGCGTTCAGGCAGCTGAACCTGCACGAGGGCGATGTCACTGTCATCAGTGCCGCAGCAGGCGGTGTGGGTTCGATTGCCGCTCAGCTGGCCGTGAGCCGAGGCGCCACCGTCATCGGAATCGCCAGCGCCCGCAATACCGAATATCTCCGCTCCTTGGGCACCATTCCAGTCACCTACGGTGAGAACCTGACAAGTCGGGTTCGCCAGGCAGCTCCGTCACCTATCACCAAGCTCCTGGACTGCTACGGCGGCACCTACGTACAACTTGGCCGCGATCTCGGGCTGACGGGCCGTTCCATTGGCACTCTGGTTCCCTCACCCACGGCGATACTCAGGGGAGCGCAGTTCACCGGCTCGCGACACAGTAGTGGACGCATCGACCTCGAGGAAGTAGCACAACTGGTGGCGGACGACGTCATCAAGGTCGAGATCGCTCGCACGTACCCATACACATTGGAGCAGGTTCGCGCCGCCTACACCGAGCTGGCAAAGGGCCACGTCCGCGGCAAGCTCGTCGTCGATCTATCCTGACACCCATCCACGTTCAACCGGATCAGGAGGATCGCTTGAGCAGACGGATTCATGATCAGCGTCTCATCCGGGCGTTGCGTGCTATGAACAGTGAGCTCGCCGCCAGCAACCGCGCTGTAGCGGCGCAAACCGGGCTCAACGACAGCGATCTGGCGGTGCTCGACGTCCTGCACCGCGAGGGTCCGCAGACCCCCACTGCCCTTGCCCGCCGAACCCGGATGGGGACAACAACGATGACAAGCGTGCTACGCCGACTCACCCGCGACGGCTGGGTCGATCGTCGTCCCAGTGAGACAGACCTGCGCTCATTCACCATCCATGCCACGGGCGTTGATCGCCTTGCCCAGATGTTCCTGCCCGCCAATCGGAGGCTGACCGCCCTGGTGGAGGGCTGGCCCGAAAACCGGGTCGATCAGCTGATTACCTTCCTTGAGGACGCCACCGAGGTGATTCACGAGTCTGCGGAGCAGCTATCAACCAAGGACGGCGACAACTTCTGAGCTCGCTAATATTTCCCCACGCGCGTATACGTATAGTGCCGGATCCACTCTGACGATCCATCCTCTACAGGTCTCTGGACTCGCATCGCTCACGGCTCCACGATAGAGAGGTGTACTCCGAGACGGTCCTGAGTGAGCAGCGCACGCTCTGGCGATCGGCGGGCAGCAGCGCCACCACCATTCCTGCTGACGGATGCGTCGACCTCATTGTCCGCAGCGAGCAGGTGCTCCTGTGCGGCCCGCAGACTCGTGTCATCCACGCTCCCGCCGACGACATTGACCCCACTGTCGGTTTGAGGTTGGAGGCGGGCACCGCTCGCAGGATCCTGCCCGTGGCCCTCAGCGAGCTGAGGGACCGAGTAGTGGAGCTGCGCACCGCGTTGGGGTCGGAGGCGGTTGCCCTGTACGACCTGATGATGCGAGCGAGCACCGCTTCCCACCCCGAGCTTGTACTCTCTGCGCTGCTCGCCGACCAGGCGGAGCCGTGGGTGACGACGGCGCACCGACTCGCCCGGACCGGAGCGCCAGCGCGAGAGGCCGCCCGAGCTCTGGGCTGGTCGGAGCGCACGCTGCGCAGACGAATGCTGGAGACCTTCGGCTACGGGTACACCACTCTGGCACGTATTGAGCGTGCATCCCGAGCACGCTCACTTCTCCAGCGGGGACTTTCACTGGCCGATGTGTCAGTGACTACGAGTTATGCGGATCAGTCACATATGACTCGTGAGTTCACGCGCTTGGTCGGGGCGACGCCGGCTCAGTTCTCCAAGGCCGCGAAGAGGTCGACGCTGTTGCCGTCAGGATCGAGCACCGTGGCGTAGCGCTGCCCCCAGGGAGCATCCCATGGCTTGGTGCGGCCTTCGTATCCTGCTTCGACGAGCCTGGCATAGGTATCGTCCACGGCACTCACTGTCCCCTGGTCAAAGGCCAGGGCGATGCGGTGACCTCCCGAGGGCGACTCATAACCGGGATCAAGATGGCGAATGAGGTCGATGGTGTCCCATGCAAGAACGGTGCCGTCTTCGAGCCTGGTATCGACGTGCGGCTCGTCGCTCCTTTCAGGAACGGCCGCTCCAAGCAGACGGTAGAAGGTGAGTGAGGCGGACATATTGCGAGTCACGATGCCGATGAATCCGAGTCGTAGTGCCATAGCGACACCGTATGTCGCCTACGACATCCCGTCTTGAACAGAACGGCCACGTCCAGCTGGACTCCCTGACACGCCTGATCAGTCCGCATACGCTCGAACTGCGGCGTCTCAGCTCACCGAATGCGAGAGAGCATCACGCAGCCGAATCAAGTACCCGCCGCGGTCGGGCTCGGGTAGGCTTTCGGCGCCGTCACTCAGGCCAATGAGTATCCTGGAGCATCTCAGCCAAGATCGTCTCAAGCACCACTATACGAGTCGTCGCCGCAGCCCAAACGAGTTGACTATCCACACTCCCATACTCATGAGCAATAACATTACGCATTCCAATAATTCGATGAATGTCAGGAATTTGGTTAACCGTTTGTGGATCAGATTTCCGCACCCTATTCAGCGCCTCACCGAGGATCTCGATCTGCCGTTCGACAGCGGAACTCAACATCAGGTCTGACAGGTACTCCTCTTCACTCACACCCTGCGTGAATCGTCGCAGGGCTCGCACCGCCTGAAGAGCATCCCAGATGTGAGCATAGGACTCAGGCCGCATAGACATCCTCAGCACCCCTCAGCACCGAGGACTTGAAGTAAGGATTCTTGACCGACTCTGCAACGACCAGGTCAATCTTCCTGCCGAAGATCCTCGTCAACTCATCCTGCAGACCGAAGAAATCAGCAAATCGATCATTACGACCCGCTTGGAAATCAACAAGAAAGTCAATGTCGCTGGTATAGGGATCGAAATGATCGGTAAGTACCGACCCGAAAACACGCAATCGAGCAACACCGAACCGGGCGCATGCCTCCGCCAGCGCCTTGGTATCGATCGTCACTTTATCCGCCACAGAACTATTCTCTCAGAACCGCAGAACTATGACCAGAGTATCCAGCACGCCGGCTGCAGAGGCGGCAGGCGGTCCGAGCACTGCTGGCCCCGTCGGCGGGGTTTACCGCACGGCGCGCAGGTAGCGGTCGCGGCCGGTGAGGTCCTGCCCGGTCTCAGCCTGCTTGAACCCAGCCCCGAGCGCGGCCGCGCGCAGCAGCGCCCCCTGCTCGTGATCGTGCTCCATGACGAGTACACCGCCGGTGCGCAACAGCGCGACCGAACGCACGAGGACGTCGATCGGGATGTCCAGACCGTCGGGTCCCCCGCCGTAGAGGGCCACGGTGGGCTCGTGCTGGGAGGTCTCAGTATCCTCCACGGCGCCGGCCGGCACATAGGGCGGGTTGGATACGACGACGTCGATCTGCCCGTTGAGGTCGTGGAGGACAAGCGGGTCGGTGGCGTCGGCGTGGATCACCTCGACGCGTCCGGGGACCAGCCGCTCGCAGTTCTCGCGGGCCAGGGTCGCGGCGGTCTCACTGATCTCGACGGCGACCACCCGGGCTCCTGGCACCTCCTTGGCGACGCAGGCGGCGATCGCTCCCGAACCGGTGCACAGGTCGGCGGTCAGAACCACTCCCCCGCCGCCGGCCATCACCTCGCGGGCGGCCTCGATGGCGGCTCCGGCCACCACCTCGGTCTCCGGGCGCACGATGAACACGCCGGGACGGCTGATGAGTTCGGCACCCCGCAGCCACATGCGCCCGATGATGTGCTGAAGGGGCTCACGGCACTCGCGGCGCAGCACCAGCGCGTCATAAGCGGCCGGGAAGTCTCCGTCGGCGCCGTCGGCCAGGAGGAGGGCCCGCCCCAGCAGGTGCTCGGCGAGGATCCGGGCATCGACC
>NZ_JH470348.1:493831-496894 GCF_000239715.1 Actinomyces sp. oral taxon 849 str. F0330
CCACTGCCCTCACCCACCTGGGATAATCGTTCAGCCTCGTCCATGGCGATGGCCGAGGCGATCACCGGGCCGAGATCACCGTCAAGAACGGCATCGAGGTTGTAGGCCTTGAAGCCGGTGCGGTGGTCGGCGATCCGGTTCTCAGGGAAATTGTAGGTGCGGATTCGCTCGGAGCGGTCCACAGTGCGCACCTGACTGCGACGGGCCTGCGCGGCCTCGGCGGCGGCGGCGGCCGCTCGCTCGGCCAGGAGCCGGGCCCGCAGGACCCGCATGGCCGCTTCCTTGTTCTGCAGCTGGGACTTCTCGTTCTGCATCGATACGACGATCCCGGAGGGCAGGTGGGTGATGCGCACGGCCGAGTCGGTGGTGTTGACGCTCTGGCCCCCCGGCCCCGAGGAGCGGAAGACGTCGATGCGCAGGTCTGCGGCGTCGATCTGGAGCTCACCGGGGTCGTCGGCCTCCGGCATGACCAAGACGCCGGCCGCGGAGGTGTGGATGCGCCCTTGCGACTCGGTGACCGGGACGCGCTGGACGCGGTGGACGCCGCCCTCGTACTTCAGGTGTGCCCACACCCCGTCTTGGGGCTCCACGGGTCCGCGGGTCTTGATGGCCAGCCGCACGTCCTTGTAACCGCCCAGGTCGGAGTCGGTGGCGTCGAGAACCTCGACGGCCCACCCCTGTCGTTCGGCGTAGCGGGAGTACATGCGGGCCAGGTCGGAGGCGAACAACGCCGACTCCTCCCCGCCCTCACCGGCCTTGACCTCGATGATGACGTCGCGGGCGTCGTCGGGGTCGCGGGGCACGAGGACCTCGCGCAGATGCTCGCCGGCCTCGGTCGCGGCCGCCTCGAGACCCGGGACCTCGGCGGCGAAGTCCTCTTCCTCCGCCGCCAGCTCGCGGGCATCGGCCAGATCGGCGCTGGCCGTCTGCCAGGCCCGGTAGGCGGCAACGACCCTGCCCAGCTCGGCGTAGCGGCGCCCCAGCCGACGCATGGCGCCGGGGTCGGCTGCCGCGGGCCCGGCCATCTCGGCCTCGATGTCCGCGTACTCGGCCAGGAGCGGCTCGGCGGCGGAGAAGTCCTCACTCATGGACTCGGGTTCCTTCATGGGCTGGGAATCGTGCTGACGCGCACCTGCGATACACGCCGCGATATGCGAACGACGCCGACGGCGGCTCTGGGAGCCGGCCGCCGACGTCGTTAGACGCGGTTACTTGCCGCGCTTGCCGTACCGGGCCTCGAAGCGGGCGACTCGGCCACCGGTGTCGAGGATCTTCTGCTTGCCGGTGTAGAAGGGGTGGCAGGCCGAGCACACGTCCACGCGGATCTCACCGGAGGTGACGGTGGAGCGGGTCTCGAAGGTGTTGCCACAGGTACACGTGACCGTGGTGGCCACGTAGTCGGGGTGAATGCCCTGCTTCATAGGTTTCTCCTTAAGCGTCAGAGGGTCCCGGGTCCCGCGCGGGGGCGCAGGTGAACCGGAGGCCAGCAGCAGACTATGCCACCGGCCGGCTCACCCGCGCAACGGCTGTGCCTGGTGATAACGGGCACCTGCCCGGAGTCGAGTTCGCCCGGTCCTGTCGGGAACCGAACCGGTTCCGCAGGTTCTACTCGTCCTCACCGTCGGCCGGCGAGGCGCTGGCCGGAGTGGTCTTGGACAGGACCATGAGGAACTCGGCGTTGGACTGGGTGTCCTTGAGCTTGGACAGCACCAGCTCGAGGGCCTGCTGCTGCTCGAGCCCGGCGAAGAGGCGGCGCAGGCGCCACATGATCTTGAGCTGGGCGGGGTCGATGAGCAGTTCCTCGCGGCGGGTGCCGGAGGCGGCCACGTCCACGGCCGGGAAGATGCGCTTGTCGGCGAGCTGGCGCGACAGGCGCAGCTCCATGTTCCCGGTGCCCTTGAACTCCTCGAAGATGACCTCGTCCATCTTGGAGCCGGTCTCCACCAGGGCCGTGGCCAGGATGGTCAGGCTGCCGCCGTTCTCCACGTTGCGGGCGGCGCCGAAGAAGCGCTTGGGCGGGTAGAGGGCGGAGGCGTCCACACCACCGGAGAGGATTCGGCCGCTGGCAGGCGCCGCCAGGTTGTAGGCGCGCCCGAGGCGGGTGATGGAGTCCAGCAGCACGACGACGTCCTGCCCCAGCTCCACGAGGCGCTTGGCGCGCTCGATGGCCAGCTCGGCCACGATCGTGTGGTCGGAGGCGGGCCGGTCGAAGGTGGAGGCGATGACCTCCCCCTTGACGGTGCGCTGCATGTCGGTGACCTCCTCGGGGCGCTCGTCGACGAGCACGACCATGAGGTGGGCCTCGGGGTTGTTGACGCTGATGGCGTTGGCGATCTGCTGCAGAACGATCGTCTTACCCGCCTTGGGCGGGGAGACGATGAGCCCTCGCTGCCCCTTGCCGATGGGCGAGACCAGGTCGATGATCCGCGGGGTGACGGCCTTGGGCGTGGTCTCCAGGCGCAGCTGCTCCTGGGGGTAGAGGGGGGTGAGCTTGGCGAACTCGGGGCGGCGCTTGGAGCGCTCGGCGTCCATGCCGTTGACGGTCTCGACGCTGACCATGGGGTTGTACTTGACTCGGCCGGCGCGGTTCTGACGGCGGTTGTTGCGTCCGCCGTGGTGGGGCGCGGAGGAATCTCCGCCCTCGCGGACCCAGCCGGTCACGGCGTCGCCGGCGCGCAGCCCGTTGTCCTTGATGAGCTGGTTGGAGACGTAGACGTCTTTGGGGCCGGGCAGATAGCCGGAGGTACGCAAGTAGGCGTGCTGATTGTCGGTGACGTCCAGGATGCCGGCCACCGGCAGGAGGACCTCGTCCTCGCGCGGCTGGTTGCGGTTGCCCCGCCCGCCGTTGTTGTCACGGTGCTCGCGGCCAGCGTCACGGTCGTCACGGTCGAAGCGGTCGCGTCCGCGCTTGCGGCCCCGACGTCGACGCCCGCCGCGCTCGTCGTCGTAGCCGTCGGCGTCGTCATTGCCGTCGCGGCCCCGGCGCGAGCGCTCCTGGGGCTCGACGACGGAGGTCCCAGTGGCGTCGGCCAGGTCGCGCATGAGAGCGGCCTTGGCATCGGC
>NZ_JH470348.1:496914-527664 GCF_000239715.1 Actinomyces sp. oral taxon 849 str. F0330
GAACGCGCGGTGCGTTCGCGCCACCTGCTGCGCGCGGGGCGCTCCTCGTCGTCAGAGTCGGCGGAGGAGCCAGAACGGTCGGGCAGGTCGATGCCCAGGTCGAGCGCCGGCGAAGACTGGCGCTCCTCGGGGGCGCCGGAGGCCGCGGTGGCGCGGCGACGGCGCGAGCGCGCCGGAGCAGTCGCCTCTGCGGGCTCAGAGGAGGATGCGCCGGAGGAGGAATCAGGGATGTCGGTCCCGTCGGCATCGGATGAGTCGGTCGACGCACTCGGGGAATCGGAAGCGGAGGATGAGGAGGCGCGCGCCTGACGGATGGCGGAGACGAGCTCGCTCTTTCGCATACGGGAGATGCCCTTAAGGCCCATGGAGCCTGCGAGCGACTGGAGCTCGGCCAGACGCATAGTGGAAAGTGAGGGCTGGGCGCTGGAGGTCTCGGTCACGAGTGTCCTAACGGTGTGATGACGCTCCGCGGGAGGAGACGTTCAACTGGGGAGACCCCCCGGAATCGTTCACGGGGAAGGCCATGCACTGCCGGTTCCTGCTGGGGCATAAGCCTCAGGTCCGGGGCTGGTGCGGTCAGCGGCGCGGTGCAATCCGCGCGGCCGACGGTGTCAGCATAGCAGCCCGTTCACGCAGTGCCTAACGGAGCAACGCGCAACGTTCCACCGATATTCCAGCTTCTCGCCGTCTATGTTCCGAGACATCACACCGGCGCACGGTCACCACATCTGTCTCCGCGCGAAGGACAGATTCAGGAGGTCAGGACCGCGCCGCGGGTGTCGATGCCGGGGCTGAGCACGCTCCAGCCGTGGTTCTCCAGGGTGAAGCGGGTCTGTTCGGCCAGTGTGGACAGGACGAGCACTGTGGGGCCGGCTCCGGAGATGACCGCCGGGTAGCCCTGCTCGCGCAGGGAGTCCATGACCGCCATGGAGGCCGGAAGGACGCCGCGCCGGTACTCCTGGTGGAGCCGGTCCTCAGTGCCGGCCATGAGCAGGTCGGGGCGCCCGGCGAGCGCGAGCATGAGGACGGCCGCCCGGGAGGTGTTGAACAGGGCGTCCTCGCGCGGAACGGAGACGGGCAGGACCTGGCGGGCCTCCTTGGTGGACAGGCGCGTGGTCGACGGCGGGATGAGCAGGCTCACCCCGAGTGAGGCGTCCACCGGCATGGGCGCCATGCGCGGATGGCCGCCGCGCTCGACCCAGGCGACGGTGGCTCCGCCGAAGACGGCCGGGGCGACATTGTCGGGGTGGCCTTCGAACTCGGTGGCCAGGGAGAAGATCCGGTCGTTGTCGAGGGCCTCGGGCTCGGAAATGAGACCGCGCGCCAGCATGAGCCCGGCCACCGCGGCGCTGGCGGAGGAACCCATGCCTCCACCGTGGGGGATCCGGTTGAGGCAGCGCATCTCGAAACCGGCCTGCGGGGCGCCGACGGCATCCAGGCCGGCTCGCAGCGCCCGCACGACGAGGTTGTCGTCGTCGGTGGGCACCGTCTCGGCTCCGACACCCTCGACGATGACGCGGGTGACGCCGGTGATCGGGCGCACCCAGACCTCGTCGTAGTAGCGGAAGGCCATGCCGAAGGAGTCGAAGCCCGGCCCCATGTTCGCCGTCGTGGCCGGGACGCGGACGGCGGCGCGCTCGTAGACGATCCGCATGTCACTCGCCCTCGACGCGTTGGATGGAGACGATTTCGGCGACCCGGTCCGAGTCCCGCAGCCCCTCGACGGCGGCGTCGAGATGGAAGACGGGAGCGGGGTGGGTCACGAAGGTGACGACGGCCTGGTCGTCGCTGCCGTCGGTGGTGACGTAGGCGCTCTGACGCACCGAGTTGATGGAGACCCCGTTCTCGGCGAAGACGGAGGCCATGGCGGCCAGGGAGCCGACGGCGTCGTCTGAGCGCAGCTGGATCTGGTAGCGGGTGACGGCGGCCTCGGGGCCGAGGACCGGCAGGCTCGCGTAGGAGGACTCGCGGGGGGCCTGACCACCGTGGACCCGGTGGGCGGCGGCGGCGACGACGTCGGACAGGACGGCTGAGGCGGTCGGGGCTCCCCCGGCGCCCTGTCCGTAGAACATGAGGCGCCCGGCGCTCTCGGCCTCGACCAGGACGGCGTTGTAGGCGCCGCGGACGCTGGCCAGCGGGTGGTCGTTGGGCACGAGGGCGGGGTGGACGCGCACGGAGATGCCGTGGGCGTGCTTGTCGTCGCGGCGCTGGGCGATGGCGAGCAGCTTGAGCTCGCAGCCCGAAGCGTGGGCCTCGCGGATGTCATCGGCAGTGATCGCGCGGATGCCCTCGACGGAGACGTCGTCGAGGCCCACGCGGGTGTGGAAGGCGAGTGAGGCGATGATGGCGGCCTTGGCGGCCGCGTCCAGGCCGTCGACATCGGCGGTAGGGTCGGCCTCGGCGTAACCGAGCTCCTGGGCGGTGGCCAGGGCGGTCTCGAAGGACAGGCCCTTGGTGCTCATCTCGTCGAGGATGTAGTTGGTGGTGCCGTTGACGATGCCGAGCACGCTGGTGACGCGGTCCCCGGCCATCGACTCGCGCAGCGCATAGACGACGGGAATGGCGCCCGCGACGGCGGCCTCGTAGTAGAAATCGGTACCGGCAGCGGCCGCGGCCGCGTAGAGCTCGGGACCGTGGGCGGCGATGAGGGCTTTGTTGCCGGTGATGACGCTGGCCCCGGCCTTGAATGCGGCCAGGATGAGGGTCCGGGCAGGCTCGATGCCGCCGATGAGCTCGATGACCAGATCGTTGCCGGTGGCGACGGCGGTGGCGTCGTCAGTGAGGAGGTTCCGGGGCACCGAGGCGTCTCGTGGAGCGTCGACGTCGCGCACGGCCACTCCCGTGATCTCCAGGCGAGCACCGGAGCGGGCAGCGAAGTCGTCGGCCTGTTCGGTGAGCAGGCGGATCACCTGGCTGCCGACGGTCCCGGCGCCGAGAACGCCGACGGTGAGGGTGCGCTGGGCGGGTGAGAGCTCCTGAGCCACGAGATGGACCACCTTGCTGTGTAGCGTGCCTTCCGCGGGCACTTCGACTGCGTGAAGCGATGGGGCCGGATACGGCAGGAGCCTGTGACCTGCTGCCCGCGTGCGCCGACCGTCGCTGCGGGCCAGCATAAGGGCCATCGGCCCAGGAGCGCTTGCCCGTCGATGTACGGACACGCGACGAACCCGTCACGCCCCGCTCGCGAAGAGCCGGTCTTCCAAGGACCGATCTCACCGAGGTAGTGCGTCTACCAGGCGGCGAGGGCCCTCAGCGGCGCCAGAGGAGCTGCTTGAGCAGCCGACCGATCACCCGCCCCAGGCCCATGGACATCGGGACCGGCACGTCGTCGAAGCTCCCCCAGGCCGGGGGCGGCTGCTCCAGGGAGGAGACGAAGGAGGTCAGTGAGGACGGAGAAGAGGATGTCGCTGCGCTCATGACTCCAGGCTAGAAAGGGAGACGAGGCCACCGAGACCCCCGGGAGAATGATTGATGGTGAGGGAGGCTCCTCCCTAGGGTTGAGTCGCCCTCATGCCCAGGGACCGTCCCGGGCCCGGGAGCGCCCGGGATGCAGACGGAACACCAGTGGCCCCGCCCCGGTTGAACCGGGGCGGGGCCACTGGGATCTCCTGATGAACTTCAGGCTCGAGAAACGGTCACCCGCGTTCAGGAGGCGTTGCGGCGGCGAGCCACCAGCAGAGCGCCGCCACCCACGCCGGCACCGGCGAGGAGCAGGAGCGCAACGGCGTTAGCACCGGTGCGAGCCAGCGGCGGGGTGCTGGTCGGCGTCCTCGGGGTGGAGGTGGGCGGAACCGGAGCGCCCGGGGTGGTGGTCGGCGGGACCGCGGGCGGAGCCGTGGTGGTCGGCGGAGCCGTGGTCGCCGGAGGCGTGGTGGCCGGCGGGACCGTGGTGGTCGGCGGAGCCGTGGTCGCCGGAGGCGTGGTGGCCGGCGGGACCGTGGTGGTCGGCGGAGCCGTGGTCGTGGGCGGAGCCGTAGTCGTGGTCGTCGTGTTGGTCAGAGAGACCTTGACGAGCTCCTGGTCGCGGATGGTGAAGGTGTTGGTGTTCTGACCGTCCACGGTGAAGACCGGCTCGCCCCAGCTGTAGCCAGAGGCTGCGGGCTGGGCCTTGGAGATGTCCTCGCTCAGCGTGATCTTGGTGCCCACGGGGAAGGTCCCCTCGAAGGTGACCGGTGCACCGGGCTTGACGGTGACGGAGGAGGTACCGGTGCGGCCCTCGCCAGAGGGCTTCTGGCCCTCGGGGGCCTTCCAGTTCGGGTAGGAACTGGCGGCGGCCGGCAGCTCGTAGGCGACGTCGACGACGAAGGAGGAGTCTGCAGCCTGAGCGGCGCCGTCGCCCTGAACGACCTTGGTCACGTCGAAGGTGCCGAAGCCGGGCTCCATCTGGACCGAGATGTCGAAGTACTGGACGTAGGACTGCTGCTGAGTGCTGATCAGGTCCGTGCCGTTGAGGTTGATGCTGTTCTCGTAGACGGTGCCCCGGGTTGCGGTGACGGCGTTGCCGTTGGCGTCCACGAAGGAGACCGGGTACTCCAGGGTGAAGTTGGTGCTGTTCTGGAATGGACCGGTCACCTCGTAGGTGGCGACGCGGCCGTCCGCGGAGTAGGAGGCCTTGACGTCGAAGTCACCGTACTGGGTGGTGGAGTCCTGGCCGGCGGCGTTGGTCAGCGGGATGGACTTGCCGTCCGCGGGACGCAGGTAGAGCACCGTACGAGAGGCGTCGGCCTGGTTGAAGCTCATGCCACCACCGAGGGTGTCGGTGAAGACGATGGTCTGGCGGGAACCGTCGAAGGTCTTACCGAGCTTGCCACCAGTGGTCTGGTTGGTCCCGAAGTTCACACCCCAGGTCAGCTCCTTGTAGTTGTTGTAGAAGGTGGAGGCCCACTTGGTGAGCTCCCAGTCGCTCTCTTCAGGACCACCGATGCCGCCACCACCGGGCAGAATGACAGGGGTTGTGACGCCGTTGGCGGTGAGGTCAACGGTCTGCGAGTCGGTGGTCTTAACGACCGACACCAGGGCAGAGCCGCTGCCCTTGAAGTTGTGGAAGCCGGCGGCCTTCAGCTCATCGACCTTGGAGTTGAAGGTGCAGGTGACGTCCCTGACGGTGAGGGTGCAGGTGCCGACCTCAACGTCCTTGCCGCCGTACTCGACGGTCATCGGGTGGGTGGCGTTGTTCTGCAGGTTGCTGAAGTACTCGCCCAGACCAATGGTGAAGGAGTCGCCCGACTTGAGGTTGGCGTCGACGCCGTTCCAGTCGAAGCTCAGGCGAGCGAGGTCGTAGTAGTTGAGCTTCCCGTCCTGCTCAACGTTGTTGCCGTCCACACGTGTCAGAGACAGGTTGGAAACGTTGACGCTCTTGTTCTCGTCGGCGCTCGCCTGGGGCGAGAGCTGAGACAAGATCGCGACGAGGAAGAGAGCAAGGATGGCGACGAGTCCCCTCACCGCCCCCCGTGAGAGGGCCGGCCGAGAGGTGGCGCCCGTGGACAATGTGTTCATGGGATCTCCGGATTCCTGGCATAGATAACAAGGTCTGCCTCGTGAACCATCACAGGACGCCCTCACTACCCGCTCAGGAGGCGGGAAGGCTGCCCGTGACGACCAAGGCCACTGTGTCACAAACCGACTGTTTGGGAATAGCGAACAAACAAAACACGCACGAGGTCACAATCTCAACACAACTGTGATCTAGATTTCAGACAACTCGAGCCGCTACTATTTGTAGGTATCATACAAGACTCATGTGCTGCGCCTGTGCGTGCACTGTGCCTTCCCTATCAGACGGATCGCGTTGTGGTTGTTCCATCTTCCGAACAGGTGGTCCTCAGCTTTACTGAGACACGGTTCCGCTCAGAGTTCTCCCAGGTCAGCGCGCTTCTGACTCAGGCGCCTAAGGTGCTCCTCAGAGGTTGACACGTCTTGCTGAGCTTGCGGGGTTCCCAGCATTTTCTCCAGCATCCGCCGGATCTGCAGCGACTGCTGGTAGGCAACCTGCGCTGTATCCCACTCATCCTGCGCCTCCGACACTTGTCCCATGTTCTCCAGGGCGAGCGACAGATCGCCGAGAGCCTCCGGCGTCTCCAGCATCTCTTCCAGCTCCAGCCTTATCTCCAACGATTCTCGGAAGGCAGATTCAGCCGCCGCCTTATCTCCGCGAGTAAGAAGCGCCCATCCCACGTTGTCCAGGGAGACTGACAGGTCACGACGCGCTCTCGGCGTCCCCTGCATCTCCTCCAGCTCCCGTGCCAGAGCCAGTGACTCCTGATAGGCGGCCTCAGCCGCATCCCAGTCACCACGAGTCTCAGCCACCCGCCCGACATTGTTCAAGGAGACCGACAAATCACGATAAGTCTCCGGAGTCCCGAGTTCCTCCCTCAAATACCGCCTGATCGTCAACGACTCCTGATAAGCATCGTCCGCAGAGGCCAAGTCGTTGCGACTCAGAGCTACACGACCAACGTTGTCCAGGGAGACTGACAGGTTACGACGCGCTCTCGGCGTCCCCAACACCTCCTCCAGCTCCCGTGCCAGAGCCAGTGACTCCTGGTAAGCCGCCTCAGCCGCATCCCAGTCACCACGAGCCTGAGCCACCCGCCCGGCACCGTCCAGAGAGCGCGACAGGTTACGATAACTCTGTATTGTCCCCTCGCAAACCGTCTAGCTCCCGTGCCAGCCTCAGTGACTCCTGGTAGGCCGCCTCAGCCGTGTCCCAGTCACCACGTACTTCAGCCACCCAACCGACACTTGCCAAGGAGCACGATAGGTCACAACGGGCCTCCGGCGTCCCCAGCAACTTCTCCAGCTCCTGCATCAGAGCCAGAGACTCCTGGTAGGCAGTCTCGGCCTTATCCCAGTCGCCACGTGCTTCAGCCACCCGGCCAATACTCTCCAGAGTGAGCGACAGCTCGCGGCGTGTTTGCGGAGTCCCTAGTAGTTCCTCCAGCTCCCGTGCCAGCCTCAGTGTCTCCTGGTAGGCAGTCTCGGCCTTGTCCCAGTCGCCACGTGCTTCAGCCACCCGGCCGATATTGTCCAAGGAAACCGACAGATCGCGGCGAGCTTTTGGCGTCCCCAGCTCCTTCTCCAAACCTTGCCTGATCTCCAGTGACTCCTGGTAGGCCGCCTCGGCTTTGGTCCAGTCTCCAAAGGTTTCTCCTACTCGGCCCATCTTGTTCAAGGCGACCGAAACGTCCCGACGAGCCTGCGGAGTCCCCTGCAACTCCACCAGCTCTCGCGTCAGCTCCAGGAACTCCTGGTATGCCGCTGAGGCCGCGTCCCAGTCACCACGCATTTCGGCTGCCCACCCGAGGTTCTGCAGAGAAACCGAAAGATCTCGACGCGCCTCCAGCTCCCCCTCTGACTCCCGCACCAGGTCCACAGGCTCCTCGGCACCGGAACCAATAACGCACGTCAGAGACCGAATGGACCATAGGTCCGCAGCTTCACGGGAAGCTTCACCGAACAATGCGATTGGTCCGCAAATGATGAGGCATCCGCTCTCTGAGCGGGCGAGGTGCACCTGCATCTCGTTGAGTGCGCGCAGGACCTTGTGGCGCACCTGATCATCCCACAGGTCGAGGAAGAAAACACCGGGGACAGGAAGATAGCGACTCAACCACGAGGTCAGAAGCTGTCCCGCTTCCGGCTCCGTCCAGGACCTGCGAGCCCGCCGGCACCACAGCTCGACGCGCTCCTTGAGACTCTGGGTCTGGGCCCGAGTCTGGGCCGCAAACATCACGACGGTGGGCTCGTTTCTGGTCCGCTCCAGGTGACGACGCAGATCAGCCCACGCTCGGTCATTACTTACCGGTGAGAAGGCATTCATGCAGGGAATGCTAGCCCCGGCCGAGGAACCTCTCCAGAAGAAACGAAGCAGCTCACCGCTTCTTTGCTGCAGCAGAGCGCGCAGCCAAGCACTTAGAGGGCTCAGCCCTCCAGGCGCAGGAGATCCTCGATGGTCTCGGGGCGCAGGATCCAGCCCGACTCGCCCTCGCGCACCCAGCGCACGCCGGGGCGGGTGAAGAGGTTGTAGTTGGAGGCCATGGAGCGCCCATAAGCCCCGGTGGCGGGCACGGCCAGCACGTCGCCGACGGCCAGGTCGGCGGGTAGATCCACGTCACGCACGACGACGTCGCCGGACTCGCAGTGCTTGCCCACCACTCGGCTGCGCACCAGCCCGGCCTGCGGGTCGGGACGGCGGTTGGCGACGAGGGCTGTGTACGCGGCCTCGTAGAGGGCGGGGCGGATGTTGTCGCTCATGCCGCCGTCGATGCTGACGTAGAGGCGCGAGGTCCCCTCCCCCAGCTCGACGCGTTTGAGGCCGGTGACGGTGTAGAGAGTGACTGTCGTCGGGCCGGCGACCGCGCGGCCGGGCTCGATGGAGACGGCGGGGACCTCGTCGCCGAGGCGCTCGCAGGTCTCGCGCACAGCCTCGGCCAGAGTGCGGGCGACCTGCGCCGGCGAGGGCGCCACGGGGTCGGACCCGGTGTAGGCGATGCCGTAGCCGCCGCCCAGGTCGACCTCCGGGCACAGGTGCCCGGTGTCGACGGCGATCTCGTGGCGCAGGCCCAGGACGATGCTGACGGCCTCCCGGAAGCCGGCCAGGTCCAGGATCTGGGAGCCGATGTGTGAGTGCAGGCCGGCCAGCTCAAGCTCGGGGGCGGCGATGATCGCGTCGATGGCCTGACGGGCGGTACCGGCGTGGACGGAGAGGCCGAACTTCTGGTCCTCGTGGCCGGTGGAGATGTGCTCGTGGCCCCCGGCGTGCACACCAGTGGTCAGGCGCACCATGACCTTGCCGATCTCCTCGGGCCCGTAGACGCCGCTGGCGCGCAAGTCGCGTACGGCGCGGACGGTGAGGTCGACCTCCTCGAGGGAGTCGAGGACGAGGTGGCCCACGTGGTGGGTGAGGGCAACGGCGATCTCGGCCTGCGTCTTGCCGTTGCCGTGCAGACCCAGGCGGCGGGCGCGGGTCGTGGCCTCGGGGCCGTCGACCTTCTCCAGACCGGACAGCCCCACAGCCAGCTCGACGCGGGAGGCGGTGTCGATACCCATTCCCTCCTCGAGGACGATGCGCGCGACCTGAGTGGTCAGGAAGGCCTTTCCGGCGTAGAAGGCCTCGCCGCCGCGCATGCCGTATCCAGGCCAGAACTCCTCGGCCATGGCGGCGCTCCAGGAGGCGGCGCGGCCGCGCAGGTCGGCCTCGTCCAGGACGAAGACGGGGCTGGGGGCATCGGCGAGGATCTCGGAGACCGTCAGCCCGCCCAGGGCGAGCTCTCCGTCGGGCGTGCGCCGCGCCGTCGTGGGCCACAGGTCGGGACGGTCCTCGGGCTCGGGGCAGGCCAGCGCCCCCAGGGGCGGCTCACCGGCGGAAACCTGGTGCGTCACGGTCTCACATCCTCTCGGGAGCGGTAACGCCCAGCAGACCGAGCCCGTTGGCGAGGACCTGCCCGACGGCGTCGTTGAGCCACAGACGGGCTACGTGGCCAGAGTTGACGGCGTCGTCCCCACGGGGGGTGACGCGGGTGGCGCCGTACCAGGCGTGGTAGGCAGCGGCCAGCTGCTCGAGGTAGCGGGCCACGCGGTGCTGCTCGCGCAACTGCGCGGCCTGGGCGACAATCGCCGGGAACTGGGCGAGCACGCCGAGCAGTGCGGAGTCGGCCGGGTCGTCCAGTGCCGCCGGGAGGAAGCCGGCCGAGCGGGACACGCCGTGCTCCGCGGCGTTGCGGGCCACGTTGCGCGTGCGGGCATGAGCGTACTGGACGTAGTACACCGGGTTCTCGCTCGAGGAGGAGGCCAGCAGGTCCAGGTCGATATCGATGGCGGAGTCCATGGACGAGCGGGCCAGGGCGTAGCGGGCGGCGTCCACGCCGACGGCGTCAACGAGGTCGCCGAGTGTCACGATGGTGCCGGCGCGCTTGGACATGCGCACGGGCTGCCCATCCTTGACAAGGTTGACGAACTGGCCGATGACGATCTGCATATTGACACCGGGCTCGTCGCCGAAGGCCGCGCACATGGCCATCATCCGGCCGATGTAGCCGTGATGGTCGGCGCCGAACAGGAAGATGGCGCAGTCGGTGCCGCGCTCGCGCTTGTCCAGGTAGTAGGCGAGGTCGGCGGCGAAGTAGGAGGTGTTTCCGTCGGACTTGATGAGGACGCGGTCCTTGTCGTCGCCAAAGTCGGTGGTGCGCAGCCAGGTGGCGCCGTCGCGCTCCTCGATGACGCCGCGCTCGCGCAGGCGGGCGATGGCGCGCTCGACGGCGCCGGAGGTGTGCAGGGAGTCCTCGTGGAAGAAGACGTCGAAGTCGGAGCGGAAGGCGTGGAGCTCGGCCTTGACGGCGGCGAACATGAGGTCGACGCCGCGGGCGCGGAAGACCTCGGCGGCCTCGGCGTCGGGCAGGGTGGTCGGGTCGGGGCGGCCGGCGGCAAGCTCGTCAGCAATCACCTGCTGGGTGATCTCGCCGATGTAGGCGCCGCCGTAGCCGTTCTCGGGGGTCTCCTGGCCGCGGGCGGAGGCCAGCAGGGACTGGGCGAAGTGGTCGATCTGGGTGCCGTGGTCGTTGAAGTAGTACTCGCGGGTGATTGTGGCGCCGCAGGCCGCCAGGATCCGGGCCAGGGAGTCGCCGACGGCGGCCCAGCGGGCGCCGCCCAGGTGCACCGGGCCGGTGGGGTTGGCGGAGACGTACTCGAGATTGATGTGCTGGCCGCTCAGGGAGTCGTTGCGCCCGTAGGCCTCGCCGGCCTCGACGATGGAGCGGGCGAGCTCACCGGCGCTGGCGGCGTCGAGACGGATGTTGAGGAAGCCGGGGCCGGCGACCTCCACGGAGGCGACGCCGTCGAGGGCCTCAAGACGCGGGACGAGGAGCTCGGCGAGGTCGCGCGGCTTGGTGCCGGCCTTCTTGGCCAGCTGCATGGCGACGTTGGTGGACCAGTCGCCGTGGTCACGGTTGCGGGGGCGCTCGACGCGGGGCTCGGGGATCTCTGCGGCGGGCAGGGCAAGGGAGCCCTCGGCGGAGGCCTCCTCCAGGATGGTGCGGATGGCTGCGGCAAGCTCTTCTGGAGTCACGCATGTCAGCGTACCGTCATCGACCACGCCGGGCCGCAAGGGATGTCGATGATCACGGGGCTTCGTGGGACATGTCGCATGTCTCCCGCCGGTTTCGCTCCCGGGGCGGGACGCTGGTACAGTCACCCCTCGGGCCCCGGTAGCTCAGTGGATAGAGCGTCTGCCTCCGGAGCAGAAGGTCGCAGGTTCGAATCCTGTCCGGGGCGCCACCTCCGAGCCCTCGTCGCCACCCGCGACGGGGGCTCGCTCGTGCGTATTGCGGCACAGATCCCTCGGCCGAGGCGGGGGCGAAGCGGTTTCCACTAGGCCGTCCGCCAGATCCGGGCTCTTGACGGACTCTTCAGCTGAGGGTCTGGAGGGCGAGGGTGGGGACGTCGGTCATGATGGCGTCGACGTTGAGGTCGACCATCCGGCGCATCCGCTCGGGCTCGTCCACCGTCCACACGTGGACCTCCAGGTCGGCGGTGTGCGCGGAGGCGACGAAGCGTCGGGTGACCACGGGGACGCCGCGGTAGCTCTCGGGGACCTGGACGGCGTCGGCCCTCCCGCGAGTCCAGCCCCAGCGGGTCTGCGGCAGCGGGACGGCGGCCTCACTACGCAGCATGAGTCCGAGGACGTCGCTGACGCCCAGCGAGGTCATCGCCCGGGGCTCCTGGCGGCGCAGGACGGCCAGCCGCCGAGCGGAGAAGGAGGCGAAGCGGACCCGGTCGAGGGCCTCGGCGTCGCGCACCGTCTGCAGGGCAGCCTGGACGACGCTGGAGTCCTTGAGGTCGACGTTGAACCTCATCGTCGGGTGGGCGTGCAGGGCGTCGTCGAGCCGGACGAAGCCGCGCCCGTCACCGGAGTCGAGGTCGGCCAGCTCGGCCCACATGACCTCCCCGACGGTGCGGGGGTCACCGGCGGTGCGACGCAGGTCCTCATCGTGGCTGAGCACGACGATGCCGTCGGCCGTCAGCCGCAGGTCGGTCTCCATCCACTCCAGCCCGAGCGCGGCCACGTGCTCGACGGCGCTCCAGGTGTTCTCAGGAACCTCGCGCCCGCCGCCGCGGTGGGCGATGACGGCAGGACGTCGTGTTCGTGACGCGACAGGCGGCACAGTGGGTCTCCCTCAGCTGCAGTTGGTGGTGAGCTCGACGGCGCCGTGCTCCTTGAGCCAGCCCCACGGCTCCACGGTGGACTCGTCGGCGGTGTCATCCTTGGTGCGCACCTCGAAGTGCAGGTGTGCACCGGAGGACCGGCCGGTGTTACCCACACCGGCGATCATCTGGCCGGCTGTGACGGTGTCGCCCGTCTTGACGTAGATGCCGTCCTCGTACATGTGGAGGTAGCTGGTGTACCAGACCTGACCATCGATCTCGTGCTTGATGGTGACGGTTCCGGTGCCGTCCACCATGCCGGCGGTGGTGACGGTGCCGGCAGCGGCGGCGTAGATCGGGGTGCCCACGGGAGCGGCCATGTCCTGACCGGCGTGGAGCTTCGGGACGCCGAGGGTGGGGTGGGTGCGGTAGCCGTACTCCGAGGAGATCGTGTAGGTGTCCGGGAGCATCGGGTAGAACAGCTGCGGCTTGGAGCTGAAGGCGCTGGTGTCGCCCGAGGCGCCGGTCGCCGAGGAGCAGGTCTTGGCCGCGTTCTGGAAGGCCTCGCGGATCCTGGCCCTGGTGGCGGCGTCGGGGACGTTGGAGAGCTGAGAGTCGGAGCTCTCCTCCAGGTCGTCGTCTCTGCCGAGCACGGCACTGGCCACAGACGACGACTTCGCCCCTCCGGCGGCCGGGCTCTGCGCGGCGCCACCGGCGTGCATCTTCATCGCGGCCGAGGCCAGCGGGGTGTTGTCGAGGTGGCTGGACAGCGGGGCGAGGACCGTGGCCACGGCCAGGGCAGACAGCACGGCGGTGCGTCCCAGGATCCCGGTTCCCGTACGGCGTCTGGCGGGGCGCGCGGGGGCGGGGCCGGTCGAGGAGTCGCGGTGGCTATCCGGTTTGGAGGCCGCGGAGATCCTGGCCGACGACGCCGAGGAGGCGGACTCATCCGACGCCGTCTTCTTGGTCTCACGGCTCGTTCTGGCGCCCTGGGCGGTCTTGGCGGCGCGGATGGCGGCCTCGTCGGCGAGCGGCACCCCGGCTTTGCGGGCGGCCATGAGCTTGCGGACCTCGGGGACCTCGACGGTCTCGGCCCCGCGGAAGTCCGTGATCCTGCGCGAGAAGCGGATCTCGTGGGGGGTGTCGGGAACCGACGGCGCCGCGGGAGCCGGCTCGACGGTCACCTCGGGTGCGGCCTGCGGCGTCGGAAGGGAGACGGAGTCCTCCGGAACATTGAAGGAGGCGGTGTGGTGGGTGGTGGAGGCGACGACGGGTTTGGCGGAGGCGCTGGCGGGCGTGGCCGCCGAGGCACGTCTCCTGCAACGGCTCTCCGGCCGGGCGGAGGCTCCGGGGACCGCGGCGGAATCCGATCCGGTCGGAACGGCGCGGCTGCGGGACTGCGCCGCACCGGGCGAGGCCGGGGCTGTGTCGCCTGCGGCCCACCACGCCGTGTTGGCAGCGGGTTGAGCGGCTGCCGGCTTCAGATTGGAGGTGGACTCGGCCAGAGAAGCGGCAACCAGCGGCGACAGGGCCGAGGGCGCCGAGGGAGTCGATGACGCAGGCGAGACGGCGGACTGCTCGGCTGCGTGCGAGCGGCGACGGCTGCGCCGGCTCTCCGGCCGGGCCTCGGACTGATGATGGGGCTGGGACTGCGGCACGTTCGCAACGGCGGGGTTCTCACGCGTCTGCTGAGGGTCCTCGGCGATCTGAGCGGCGCGCAGGTCCTTGCGGGATCGCCGAGTGGGATGCGCCTGCCCCGGCGCCTGCGGAGAAGAAGCGGAAGAGACCGAGGGCCCTGCCGGGGAGGGCTGCGCAGTTCCCGCCGCAGGGGCCACCGCGGGTGCCGAGGGAGCGGTCGGGGCGGAGACTGCGGGATGTGGGCGCATGGGCTCCCGCACGGGCTGCTCAGGCTGCTCAACGGCTCCCTGATGCCGGCGGGCCATGCGGCTCATCGGGACGACCGGCTGCCGTCCCGTCTGCTCGATCGGAGCCGAGTGCGCCGAGGCGGGGGCTGCGTGCGCCCCTGATCGCGTGGCCGGTACTGCGGCCGGAGGAGTCGCATGGGCCGCGGGCCGCTGCGGGTGGTTCTGCTTCTGGGGAGCGAGCGGGACGTCGGGGAGAGCGGAGGTGGTACGAACGGCGCCGCCCTGGGACTGGTGGGAGTGGCGAGCGTGGATCTCGCGGCGGGAGCGGCGAGTGGGGCTGGCGGCGTGAGTGGTGTGCGTTGTCGGCGTCTCCGGCGAGGAGCCGCCGGCCTCCGCCTCAGCGAGCTGGCGAGCGGCTTCGGCGGCACGTTCCGCCTCGCGACGCTGGCGTCGACTCATGGGCTGCGGGGTCACGCGGGAAGCCTCCAGGTGGCTGGTTTCATGGGGGAGTCGTCGCTGCCGGTGACCCGGCGGTGACGGCATGCTGGCTGCCAGGGCGACAGTCTCGTGTTGTGCTCGGTTAAAACAGTAGCGTTCTCCTGTGGGTCTCGCCAGGAGAACCAGCACACCTTTGTGTGACCTGCATTTCTTCAACAAATCGTGAAGCGGCGTATACGGCACCGTTCCATGAACAGAAACACGTGTCATACGAACGAATCGGCACAGAGGCGCCGTTCCCGGCCCCGCGGTCGACTCTCAACGCTCGACGCGGCACGAATTGTGGGTATCCACTGGTCACCGCCGTTAGATCACGATTTAATCACGGCGCTGGTGCTCCTCGCGCTGCATGGCGTCGTTGACCTCGCCGACGAGCTCTTCGAGGATGTCCTCCAGGAAGAGAACGCCGACGAATCGGCCCTGCGCATTGCGCACGTGCCCGAGGTGAGCCCCCGAGCGCTGCATGGCGGCAAGGGCGTCCTCGACCTCGTCGTCGTAGCCGACGGGTACGAGTGCGCGGGTGCGCCAGGCGGGGACCGGCTCGGCGCGGTCCGCGCCGTCGGCGTAGAGAACATCCTTGAGGTGGAGGTAGCCGGTGATGACGGAGGGCTCTGCCCCGTCGGCTGCTGCATCAGACGTCGAGTCAGCGGCGTCCCGCCCGGCCACGAGCGGGAAGCGGGAGAAGCCGGTGGAGGCCACGGCCCGCTCCACGTCCTCCGGGGTGCAGTTCTGGGGCAGGGTGACGAGCTCGCTCAAGGGCACCATGACGCTGCCGGCGGTCTCCTCGGAGAACTCCAGGGCGCCACTGAGCAGGCCGGTGGAGTCCTCCAGGACGCCCTCGGCGGTGGAGCGCTCGACGATGGAGGCGACCTCCTCGGCGTTGAAGGTAGCGGAGATCTCCTCCTTAGCCTCGATGCCCAGAACTTTCAGGGCTCCGTTGGCGAAGCCGTTGAGTCCGTTGACCACGGGGCTGAAGACGCGCGAACACCACACCAGGGGCGGGGCGAGCCAGCGCACGGCCTTCTCCGGGGAGGAGATGGAGATGTTCTTGGGCACCATTTCACCGGCGACGACGTGCAGGCCCACGACGATGACCAGGGCGATGACGACGGCAACGGCGTGGGAGCCGGCGCGCCCGACACCGACGGCGGCGAGCAGGGGCGCGAGGGCGTGGGCGATGGCCGGTTCGGCGACCGCGCCCAGGCCCGTGGAGCACAGGGTGACGCCGAGCTGGGCGGTGGCCAGCATGCGCGAGACGTTCTGGAGGGCCCACAGGGCGGTGGCGGCGCGGGCGTCGCCGGTCTCGGCCAATGGTTCGAGCTGGCTGCGGCGCGAGGAGGTGACGGCGAACTCGGCGCCGACGAAGAAGGCGTTGCCTGCCAGGAGGATAACGGTCACCACCAGGGCCAGGGGCGTGCTCATCGGTACTCCCCCTCAGTTCCCTTGGTCCCCGGGGCGGCTTCGGGGTCCTTGGGACGCACGTGGAGGCGGGTAATACGACGCCCGTCCATGGCGTCGACGGTCAGGGACGCATGAGTCAGCTCGACGACGTCGCCGACGACGGGGATGCGGCCGAGCTCGGTCATGACCAGGCCGCCGAGGGTCTCATAGGGGCCGTCGTCGGGCACCTGGATAGCGGCGCGGGTGGCGAGCTCGTCGGGGCGCATCCAGCCCGGGACGACCCAGTGACCCGAGGGGTCGAGGTGGGCGCCGGCGCGGCGGCGGTCGTGCTCGTCGGCGACGTCTCCGACGACCTCTTCGACGGCGTCTTCGAGGGTGACGACGCCGGCGGTGCCGCCGTACTCGTCGACGACGAGCGCCATCTGGGAGCCCTGGGCGCGCAGCTCGACGAGCAGGTCGGCCAGTGGCATGGTCTCGGGGACTCGGGGCGCGGGCGTCATGAGGGAGGTGGAGGCCACCGGCACATCGGCGCGCCGCTCGTAGGGGACGCCGATGGCGCGGCGCAGGTGGACGATGCCCATGACGTCGTCGACGTCGCGGCCGATGACGGGGAAGCGGGAGTGGCCGGTGGCGCGGGCCAGGCGCACGACGTCCTCGGCGGAGTCGTCGGCCTCGAGGGTGTGGAGGCGGCCGCGGTCGGTCATGACGTCGACGGCGGTGAGCGCCCCCAGGCCGATGGAGCGGGTGAGCAGGGTGGCGGTGGAGGCGTCGAGGGTGCCCTCCTCAGCGCTGTGGCGCACGAGGGAGGCGAGCTCGCCGGCGCTGCGGGCGCCGCTGAGTTCCTCGGCGGGCTCGATGCCCATGGCGTGCAGTACGGCGTTGGCCGCGTTGTTGAGCACGAGGATGAGGGGCTTGAGCAGGGTGGTGAAGCCCATGAGGAAGGGGGCCACGAGGCCGGCGGCGCGCATGGGGTCGGCCAGGGTGGCGTTCTTGGGGATGAGCTCGCCCATGACCATGGAGAAGGCGTTGACGACGATGAGCGCGATGATGACCGCGGCGCCGGTGGCCACGGAGACGGCCATCCAGTGGCTCATGAGGTCGGTGAGGAGGTTCGCCAGGGCGGCCTGCATGGTGTAGCCCAGGAGCACCGTGGTCAGGGTGATGCCGACCTGGGCACCGGACAGGAGGGTGGACAGCCGGCCCAGGGCGCGCCGGACGGTGGTGGCGCGCTTATCCCCGGTGGCGGCGCGGGTCTCGACGGTGGAGGGGTCGAGGGCGACCAGGGAGAACTCGCCGGCCACGAACAGGGCGGTGCCCACGGTGAGGACCACGCCGACGGCGATCATGAGCCAGTCGGTCATGCGGGCCACTCCCCCATGTGGAGTGCGGCGTGGGCGCCGGAGGCGGACGAGTCAGGGTGGGGGTGGTCAGAGGCGGGCGAGGAGGCGCGGTGCGTGCGGGTGCGGCACCTGCGGGCCCGGCGGAAAGCCGATCGCATAGTGACCGAACGGTACCACGACACTCATCAAGCCACAGAACTTTCTCATTTCGAATTTCACATGTTATGATTTGAAAATGCTCGACATTAAGTCACTTTTTAACTGCGCAGATAAAGAAACACATGTACTCCACCCCGCCGACTCGCCGTCATTCAACTGGACCAAAGCTACAACCTCAACACTTATCGTCCTGATTGCACTTGTTGTTCTATCCACTATTATAACTAACAGAATTGAAGCAAAAGGAACACCCTCAACTATTATTTATTCTTTATTCTTACTAATTGGGGCCGCTACGGGATACACTATCAAGCAGACATATGACACATTCACCAAAGAGCGAAATGAGTTTAATTCAATCAAAAACGACCTTCAAAATCATGCAAGCAGGTTAGGTGATATCGGCTCCATCAAAGCAGCCGCTGAACTAGATAGAGAAACACGCCCTCAGCACCAATTCCCGATTGGAAAATCTCAGCGAGAGATTGCCGAAGCAAAGATAATTGCAAGCCTAAATACTACACCTTCTTTGACGCTGATTGTAGGACCGTATCGAAGCTCAAAAAATGCACTAGTCTCTCACGTTCTAACTGACATAATAAAACAGAGCAATCAAGATAACATCCCTTTGTGGTACCCTGGCAGTAGCAGCGTAGTTCGAGAAGTCCAAGAAAGAAAGCTACGACCCAGACATGACAGCAGCAATAAATACAGCATCATATTTCTCGAGCACCTTGACCGCTTTATGTCAGATCCGAACTTATTTCATTGGGGAATACTGCGACAATGGGTCGACAATGGCTGCAGCATAATTGCAACCATAGAGAATCCTGAGTTCGAAAAGTATCGGACAGAAATTGGAAGTAAGACCCCGAACTCCTTGCTCTCACAGGGGTGGGATTTAATCAATAGATTCACTTTAATTGACCTAAATGACATTTTGAACGAGGAGATCTCACTTTCGCGTACAGACATTGCAAAATTAAAGAATGAAATCGAATACGAGTGGAGGCAGTCTAGCTGGCTAGCTGCACTTCTGCGATCCGCAGCAAACTGGAGATACGTTGGACTAGGTCCCGCACCAAGGGAACAACTTGAAGCACTGGCCATTTCGTGCACTGACCTGACAAATGATGACAATCCAAGCAATTTTGTGCCAGATTGGGATAATATATGGAAAGAAGCCACAAGTTCAACAAGGGGACCCTACCCTCTCATCACCCAGGTCGGGTTTGGAGAATGGCAGATTTTCGACTCTGTATTCGAGGTGATTTCCGAACCCACGATCGACGAAGAAACGGGCCTTCAAAGACCCCTTGCAGAGCCTTCTCTTGGAACGTTAATGAAGATGACCTACATCCCGGGAATGACAACATCTCATTTAATATCTATCGCCTGGGCGATGCGTATGGGAAGCCACTACGATGAAGCTACTTCGCTGTTCGAACTAATTGCTAATCGCTACCCAGAAGATCCGCTAGCAATTAGCGAACATGCGTGTTTTAAGGCCGCCCTCCCTTACGCAGACAGAAAAGAAGTCGCAGATTTGTTCAATAAAGCTTACCGCGACAACACAGATAATGCTCGATTCCTAAGGGAGTACGCAAGTTTTCTTCGAGACAACAAGGTCAGTAAAGAAGACTTCGAGCTCGCTAATAAAATTTCCGAAGAGTCTCATGCACTGAACACCAACGACTGGCGAGACAACCTCGAATTCGCCTTCTTCCTTGAAAGCAATTTTAAGCACTCCTGCGGCGAATACACACAAATAGAAAATCTATACATAAAGGCATTGAGCAATGCTGAAGATAGTCTTTCCCGCGTGACTGTCGCTGTGCCTTACGCAGTTTTTTTATGCATAAAGTTAAATAGAGTCAAGGAAGCAACTAAGTTATTCAACGAGACCGTGAACGAAGTCGCTACAGATAGTGACTCGCTATCACTCCTACGCTACCCTCTAGCGCTACTCAAATATGCTGATAAGCAGACTGAAGCGCAATCTGCGTTCGACGTGCTTCAGCGGCGTTTTGCAGATATTGCTACTTTATTTATTTGGACGTCATTAGGTTCATTAAGGATTCCACCTGACGACAGGCTTGAAGACATTCACACCTTCTTAAAGTTGAGCCTACCTCGCAATGACGAAAACTTGGCGCGCAGCATATGTAATTTTATATTGTTCGCATATTCACATAAATATCGACTTGAGTCCGGGCGAGCACTAAAGTCCGCGTTATGCGACACAACTCACTCTGAATACTTTCTGGGTGACGACAGTGACGACAGATGGAACAATCCATTCAAATGGAACTTAGCACACCTATTGTCGGACAGCGATCCTCGTCGAGAACTGCTCGAGGCAGTGGCTCAGGCGCTCGGAAACGGCGATACGTCCCGGCTCGAAGCGTTCGAGGAGTGGCGAGACCTGTAGGTCATCGTGATCGGGATGGCCGGGCCGGGGCCGCGAGCGCGTCACGGCCGGGACACGCATGTGTCTTTGGTCCCGCATTTGCTCGCCTGAGACGCCTTTCACCTCCTAGGATGTTCTACGGACACCGCCGTTCCTCCCCGGGTCCCGCCGAGGTTCCCAGCGCCGGGACGGCAGACTGACGAGTTCACCGAGGAGACCCGACGTGCCCACGCAGGACCAGACCAGCACAGGCTTCGGTGCCAACGAGTGGATGGTGGAGGAGATGCGGGCCGCCTGGTCGGCGGACCCCTCCTCCGTGAGCCCCCAGTGGCGAGAGCTCTTCGAGACCGATCCGAGTGCCGGCCTGCGGCGACCGAGTTCCACCTCCTCGAACGGCTTCGCCAACGGTTCTGCGTCGTCGGCCCTCGGGGAGCCGCGCCGGGCCACCATCACGACTCAGGCCGCCTCCCCCCAACGCCGCTCCTCCGCGGTCCAGGACGTCACCCGCTCCGACCTTCCCCCGGCCCCGCCGTCGGACACCGCTCCCCCGACCTCCCCCTACGCCCAGCGCCTGGCCGCCCACCCCGCCCACGATCTGGAGGGCGACGGCTGTGAGGACAGCTCCGTCCGTCTCAAGGGCGCGGCCGCCCGCACCGCCAAGAACATGGACGATTCCCTGTCCATGCCCACGGCCACTTCTGCCCGGGCCATCCCCGCCAAGGTCCTCATCGAAAACCGCGCCGTCATCAACAGCCACCTGGCCCGTACCCGCGGCGGCAAGGTCTCCTTCACCCATCTCATCGGCTGGGCGGTGGTCGAGTCCCTGTCCGAGATGCCCTCGATGAACGTCTCCTACGGGGTTGACGAGGCCGGCAAGCCGGTCCTGAACGAGCCCGCCCACGTGGCCTTCGGCCTGGCCATCGACGTGCCCGGCGCCGACGGGCAGCGCCGCCTGCTGGTGCCCTCCATCAAGCAGGCCGACCTCATGGACCTGTCCCGGTTCGTGGAGGCCTATGAGGGCCTCGTGGCCAAGGCCCGCAACAACAAGCTGGACCTCGACGACTTCCGCGGCACCACCGTGACTCTGACCAACCCCGGCATGATCGGCACCCTGCACTCGGTGCCGCGCCTTATGCCCGGCCAGGGGCTCATCGTGGGGGTGGGAAGCATGGACTACCCGGCGGCCTTCGCCGGCGCCAGCCCCGACACCCTGGCCCGCCAGGGCATCGGCAAGGTCGTCACCCTGACCTCCACCTATGACCACCGCGTCATCCAGGGCGCCGCCTCGGGCGAGTTCCTGCGCCTGGTGGAGCGCAAGCTCCTGGGGCTGGACGGATTCTGGAGCCGGGCCTTCGAGTCCCTGCGCATCCCCCTCGAGCCGGTCGAGTGGGTGCGCGACACCACCTACGACCCCGAGTTGGAGACCGGCAAGCCGGCGCGCGTGGCCGAGCTCATCCACGCCTTCCGTCAGCGCGGTCACCTGGCCGCCGACAACGACCCGCTCACCTACCGCCTGCGCCGCCACCCCGATCTGGACATCACCTCCTACGGGCTGAGCCTGTGGGACCTGGACCGATCCTTCCCCACCCGGGGCCTGGGCGGGCGAGACCGGGCCACCCTGCGCGAGATCCTCAAGATGCTGCGCGACGCCTACTGCCGCACCGTGGGCGTGGAGTACATGCACATCCAAGACCCAGCCCAGCGCACCTGGTGGCAGGAGCGCCTCGAACGAGACTGGGAGGACATCGGCGGCGACGAGCGCCGTCGGATCCTCACCAAGTTGGAGCAGGCCGAGGCCTTCGAGACCTTCCTGCAGACCAAGTACGTGGGTCAGAAGCGCTTCAGCCTCGAGGGCGGGGAGTCCCTCATCGTGGCCCTGGACCGTCTACTCGACGCCGCCGCCCACGACGGCCTCGACGAGGTCGTCATCGGCATGGCCCACCGCGGCCGGCTCAACGTGCTCACCAACATCGCCGGCAAGTCCTACGCCCAGGTCTTCGACGAGTTCGAGGGCAACGGCGTCATCGAGGGCGCCGGTACCGGGGACGTCAAGTACCACCTGGGCACCGTGGGCGTCTTCTCCGGGACCGACGGCGTGACCACCCGCGTCTCCCTGGCCGCCAACCCCTCCCACCTGGAGACGGTCGACGGCGTCGTCGAGGGGATCGTGCGCGCCAAGCAGGACCGCATCGGCCTGGGCGAGAAGGGCTACACGGTCATGCCGGTCCTCGTCCACGGCGACGCGGCCTTCGCCGGTCAGGGCGTGGTCTACGAGACCCTCAACATGAGCCAGCTGCCCGCCTACCGCACCGGCGGTACCGTCCACATCATCGTCAACAACCAGATCGGCTTCACCACCGGCTCGGCCTCGGCCCGTTCCACCATCTACGCCACCGACCTGGCCAAGGGCCTGCAGGTGCCGATCTTCCACGTTAACGCCGACGACCCCGAGACGGTGGCCCGCACCGCCCGCCACGCCTACGAGTACCGACGCACCTTCCACAAGGACGTCATCATCGACCTCATCTGCTACCGGCGCCGCGGGCACAACGAGGGCGACGACCCCTCGATGACCCAGCCACTCATGTACCGGCTCATCGACTCCCTGGACTCCACCCGCGGGGTCTACACCGCCGCTCTCGTCGGGCGTGGCGACATCACCCCGGAGGAGGCCCGCGAGATCGCCGAGAACTACCAGGGCGAGCTGGAGCGGATCTTCACCGAGGCCCGCATCCAGATCACCGGGGACGGAAAGGGCTCCAGGGGCCCCGGGGAGGCTGCCGCCTCGGGGGCCGCCGCCCAGGACCTGTCCGACCCCACGAAGGTCGGCGTTCCCCTGTCCTCCCTGGAGGTCCCCTCCTCCCAGCAGGCGGGCAGCGGCATGATGCTCGGCTGGACCTCAGCGGTGGCGCGCGACGTCGTCGAGCGCATCGGGGACGCCCAGGTCGCCTGGCCGGACTCCTTCACCGTCCACCCCAAGCTCCAGGCCATGCTCGCCAAGCGCTGCGAGGCCACGCGCGAGGGCGGCATCGACTGGGGCCTGGGCGAGCTCATCGCCCTGGGGAGCCTGCTCATGGAGGGCGTGCCGATCCGCATCGCCGGTGAGGACGCCCGACGCGCTACCTTCGCCCAGCGCCACGCGGTCCTGCACGACCACGCCTCCGGCCAGGAGTGGACGCCGTTGAGCTTCCTCACCCCGGACCAGGCGCCCCTGGAGATCTACGACTCCCTGCTCAGTGAGTACGCCGCCCTGGCCTTCGAGTACGGCTACTCGGTGGAGCGGCCCGAGGGGCTGACGATGTGGGAGGCCCAGTTCGGAGACTTCGCCAACGGCGCCCAGTCCGTCATCGACGAGTACGTCACCTCCGCCGCCCAGAAGTGGGGGCAGCGCTCCGGCCTGGTCATGCTGCTGCCCCACGGCCAGGAGGGGCAGGGCCCGGACCATTCCTCGGGGCGCATCGAGCGCTACCTGCAGATGTGCGCCCAGGACAACATGCTGGTGGCCCAGCCTTCCACGCCCGCCAGCTACTTCCACCTGTTGCGCGAGCACACCTACCGCCGCCCGCGCCGCCCGCTCATCGTCTTCACCCCCAAGCAGCTGCTGCGTCTGAAGGCCGCCTGCTCGCCGGTGGAGGACTTCACCTCCGGCACCTTCCAGCCCGTCATTGGCGAGGTCGACGACGCCGTGCTGGCCGCGGCGCAGGATCGGGGCGTGGACCGGGTGCTGCTGTGCTCGGGGCGCGTCTACTACGACCTGGCGGCCCACCGTGCCAAGACCGGGGATACGGGCACCGCCATTGTCCGCCTCGAGCAGCTCTACCCGTTGGAGACCGAGGCCATCGCCGAAGCGCTGGCGCCCTTCAGCGGGGCTGAGCTGGTGTGGGTGCAGGACGAGCCGGCCAACCAGGGCATGTGGCCCCACCTGGCGCTTCACCTGCCCGCGGATCTGACCGGCGGCGTCCTACCCACACTGGTCTCCCGCCCCGAGGCCGCCGCCCCGGCCGTGGGAACCGCCGGCGTCCATCGCGCCCAACAGGAGGAGATCCTTCGCCGGGCCTTCGCCCGCGACTGAGAACAGGCTGATTGTTCCCCGTTCGTCCCCGGTCAACCCCGCCGAAATGCCGTCAGCCTCCCGCAATACCGCGCAAGGTCACGATAATGTCAAGACAGCATGAGGGATGAGGAGGCGCTGCCATGCGTGAAACGAGGCTGAGCTTCATCGGCGACGAGCTGGTGGCCGGTCATGGTGACGGACGCGCCCTGGGATGGACGGGCCGGGTCATGGCCCGCACGCCTCGGGACGCCGACATCCTGTGGACCTCCC
The DNA here is from genome assembly GCF_000239715.1 of Actinomyces sp. oral taxon 849 str. F0330. Lineage (NCBI taxonomy): Bacteria > Bacillati > Actinomycetota > Actinomycetes > Actinomycetales > Actinomycetaceae > Actinomyces > Actinomyces sp. oral taxon 849. Next base: position 521,050 of record NZ_JH470348.1, read on the forward strand.
TGGCGGTTCCCGGTGAGACGACCGCTCAGATGTCCGACCGCGTGGGGGCCCGAGGTGGCCCGCCGCTCCACTCACACCGGTATCAACCGGCTCGTGGTGGGACTGGGCGTGGCCGACGTGCTCGCCGGCATTTCCTACGCCCGCTCCCGCCTGGCCCTGGCCAACATTCTCGACACGGCAGCCTCAGACCACCGCGAGTGCTTCGTCGTCGGGCCTCCTCCCCTGCCCGAAGCCGATCCCGATGCCACCGCCCAGCTCTCCCAGGCAGCCGAGGAGGTGTGCCTGCGCCGCAACGTGCCCTACGTGGACGCCTTCGAGCCGCTGCGCAACCACGAGCAGTGGACGGCCGACGTCGCGGCCGCAGGCGGAATGCACCCGGGCCAGGCTGGCTATGGTCTGCTGGCCTGGCTGGTGCTGCACCGCGGCTGGTACGAGTGGCTCGGCGTCGAGCGCCCCGAGGCCTGAGGCGCCGACAACCCCACCAAGTCAGGCCGGCGCTGGGGAGCCTTCGTTAGACGTCGTGGATGCGGCGAAGATGTCGCCGCTGATCCCCACCAGGCGGTTGGAGATGGTCTTGTTGAAGAAGCCGACGATGGGGCCGATGAAGAAGCCCATGATGACCGTGCCCAGGGCGATGATGCCTAGTGAGAGGTCGAACCTGATGAGAATGAGGGCCAGCAAGATCGTGATGATGTCCTGAACCAGCCGGTAGGCGCGGTAGCTGTAGCGCGGAAAGTGGCGCCTGAGCGACGGCGCGATTCCGTCGTAGGGACACTGGCCCAGGTCGCAGGTGATGTACATGGAAACTCCCAGGCAGAACAGCGGCAGCCCGATCGCCAGGTGGAGGAGCATGCTGCCCACGGAGTACTCGACGTGGAAGAAGCTGCGGTAGATCGGACGGAAGTAGTCCACGAGGACACCCACGATCGTGAAATTGACGACCGTCCCCAACCCGAAGATGGACCGGTCGAAGGGGAAGACGAGGATCAGCATGATGATGTTGACGATCGGGACGATCGCGGCGAAGGAGATCCCTGAGACGTGGGAGATGCCCTGGAGGAAGGCGGTGAAAGGGTCGACGCCGCTCTTGCCCTCCAAGCAGATCGCAATCCCGACGGCCGTAATCACCTCTCCCAGAAAGCATGCGAGGATGCGCCGCAGAAGAGAGTTGTCGGAAAGTGTCCACTGGTCTTTTGCTGTCAGGTTCCTCAGGTTCATGTCACACCGCCGTCGTTGAAGAGGAGCCGGCAAGGCTATGCCGATGAGACACCACCGGTTCCCCAGAGAGGAGCCGAACAATGCTCCTCACCACGAACACAGGCCGTATTTCGTGGCTCGCATCTCAGCGTCTCATCACCGTCAAGGCCTTAGGGCCCAGGGACCCGTGACGAACCGGAACTGACCAGGCCGGTTCCAAACCGGCCGCACGACAGTTCATGAACGACGTCGGCCGGTCACCGCGGTGGTGACCGGCCGACGTGTTATGTCTTCAGGGCGTTGCGCTCGGCGCGCTACCCGGCTCAGGCGTTGGGGCGCTTGCCGTGGTTGGCGCTGGACTTCGCACGTGCACGACGCTTACGACCGCGCTTGCTCATGACTGCCTCCTCGTGTCTGGACTTGCCCCACGAGGGGGCACGGAACGCCGCCGATTGTCGCACAAGGCGAGTTGGCCCGGCCAGTCTCATGCCATGCATTCACCGGTGAAGGCGACCACACGCCGCTGCGGGCGACTCGGCACCGGCCACGAACGGATAGAACCGGACCTCGGGACGAAACGTCTCAGTCGCCCTCCACGCGAATGGTTCGTGAGGACTCGACGCGGGACTCCACGACGCGCACGACCCGCCCGGAGGAGGTCGTCGTCGCAGACCGGGTCGTCGACGTCGTCGTCACACTCACCTCGGTGGCCCGCAGCGTCGACAGGCGACCCAGAACCCGGGCGCGCAGCTCGGGAGGGGCCTGCTCGGCGCAGCGCGAACGCAGGATCTCGCGCAGGTGGGTCTCGGCGTCGGCGATGCGCGAGCAGTACGGGCAAGCGGCCACGTGCTGGGCGAGGCGCTCGGTGAGGTCGGCGGTGCACTCCCGGTCGAGGAAGGCCTCCAGGTGGGCGCGGGCCTCGGCGCAGGAGCAGTCCCGGGTTCCGGTCGCCGTCTCGGCCGTCTTGGGAGCCTTGGCGGACTCAGCGCTCTTCTCGCCGCTCGCTCCCGGTTCCATGTGATCGCTCATTTCTCCTCCTCCCCGTAGCCGTACTCGCGGGCGTAGTCGGCCAGCAGTTCGCGCAGCTGGCGGCGTCCCCGGTGCAGTCTGGACATGACGGTCCCGATCGGCGTGTCCATGATCTCGGCGATCTCCTTGTAGGAGAAGCCCTCCACGTCCGCCAGGTAGACGGCCAGGCGCCGGTCCTCGGTGAGCTGGCCCAGGGCCTCCTTGATGTCGGAGTCCGGCAGGGCGTCCAGGGCGAGGTTCTCGGCGCTGGGCAGCCCCACCGAGTCGTGGGAGGCGGCCCGGTGTAGTTGCCAGTCCTCGACGGCGTCCGCGTCGGACTGGAGCGGCTCGCGCTGCTTCTTGCGGTAGGAGTTGATGAAGGTGTTGGTCAGGATCCGGTAGAGCCAGGCCTTGAGGTTGGTGCCGGGCCGGTACTGGTGGAATGAGCCGAAGGCCTTGGCGTAGGCGTCCTGCACGAGGTCCTCGGCGTCCGCCCGGTTGCGGGTCATGCGCAGGGCGGCGCCGTAGAGCTGGTCCAGGTAGGGCAGGGCCTCGGCCTCGAAGCGGGCGGCCCGGGCCGCCTCGTCTTCGTCGGCCGGGGCCCGGTCGAGGCCGTCGGCGGAGTCGTCCGGGTCGATCACCTCAGCCAAGGCGATCTCGTCTGCGTGGTCGTCGATGTCCGTCATCGCCCACGAGCCTAGCCCGAGCCGGGTCTCCCGGGCGTCATCGGGACCCAGGGGGCTGGTTATAGTGCCGGACCGGGCCGGAGCGGGAGCGGGGTGGCCCGGCCGGCTGACCATCCGGATCGTTGCGGGGCCGCCGGGTCCACCGAGCCGGTCGTCGCGCCCGCGCGGGCCGCTCGTCGGGGAGCACCGGCGACGAGCGGTCCTGCTCGACGTCGGCGCGGTCGGCTGCTGAGTGCTCATGTCCTGAGCAACAGGGCGGTGCCCCGGATTCATTCCCCGTCCGCGCTCAGCGAGGCGCGCACCACGTTCGAGCTGCGATATCGCTGGCCCGAGCCGCTCGCGTACGCCAGGATGGAGGCATGAACATTCTGCGCTCCTTCGCCCGCCCGATGCTCGCTGCACCCTTCATCGTCGATGGGCTCGACGCCCTCGTGCGCCCCTCGCGCCACGTGGAGAAGTTCGAGAAGGTCGCCCCCACCCTGGAGCGCGCCGGGCTGCCGCCGGTGCTCGCCTCCGACGCCCGTCTGCTCACCCGCGCCTCGGGTGCCGTCAGCCTCCTGGCCGGGCTGGGGCTGGCCGCCGGCCGGGCCCCCCGCACGAACGCCACGATCCTGGCGGCGCTCAATGTTCCGCTCACGGTCGTCAACAACCCCGTGTGGGCGGTCAAAGGGACCAAGGCCCGCAAGGAGGCGCTCTCGGGCCTGCTGCGCGGGGCCGCCGTGGGCGCCGGGCTCGCGCTGGCCACCGTCGACCGCCAGGGCAAGCCATCCCTGGCGTGGCGGATGCGCAACTCCCGGCAGCAGCGCGAGGCGATCCAGGCCGCTCGGGAGACGGTCCGCCAGCGCTACGTGACCGCCTGAGGCTCTCCTCCGGGGCCAGAGCCGATTCTCGCCCCGACTCCGACATCGCCGTCACCTGGACGTCACAGGTGACGGCTAGCCTCGACTTGTCCACTCCACCCCACCATGCGCAGACACGTCATCGACACGCAGGGAGCACTCATGACCGTCCCGTCCGCCCGTCCGGCCCAGGCAAACCAGTCGCCCCAGTCAGAACGGGCCGTGCAGCCCGATGTCATCTACACCTGGACCGACGAGGCGCCAATGCTGGCGACCCACTCCTTCCTGCCGATCGTGCGGGGCTTCGCACAGCGGGCGGGTGTGAGCGTGGGCACCGCGGACATCTCGCTGGCGGGTCGCATCCTGGCCGCCTTCTCCCTGGCCGACGACGACCTGGCCCGCCTGGGCGAGCTCACCCAGTCTCCTACGGCCACGATCATCAAGCTGCCCAACATCTCCGCCTCTCTGCCCCAGCTCAAGGCCGCCATTGCAGAACTGCAGGCCCTGGGCTACGAGGTCCCGGACTACCCCGACTCCCCCGGCACGCCCGCTGAGCGGGAGGCGCGCGCCGCCTACGACGCCGTCAAGGGCAGTGCCGTCAACCCCATCCTGCGCGAGGGCAATTCCGACCGGCGCGCCCCGGCGGCCGTCAAGGCCTACGCCCGCTCCCACCCGCACTCGATGGGGGCCTGGTCGCCCGAGTCACGCACACGCGTGGCCACGATGGGGGCCGGCGACTTCCGGCACAACGAGCGCAGCGTCGTCGTCCCCGAGGCCGGCACCCTGCAGATCCGGCTGCGCCCGGCGGACAGCGGGGCTCCCGTCATCCTGCGGGAGTCTTTGCCGGTGAGCGCCGGTGAGGTCGTGGACGCCACCTTCATGAGCGCCGTCGCCCTGGACAAGTTCCTCACCCGGCAGGTGGCCGCGGCCAAGGATGAGGACCTGCTGCTGTCGGTGCACCTGAAGGCCACGATGATGAAGGTCTCCGACCCGATCATCTTCGGCCACGCGGTGCGCGCCGCCCTGCCGGGCGTCTTCTCCACCTACGGGCAGGTACTGGCCGAGGCCGGCCTGCGCGCCGAGGACGGGCTGGCCTCGATCCTGACAGGACTGGAGGATCTGGCCCAGGGAGAGGAGATCCGTACCGCCATCGAAGCCGAGCTCGCGGCCGGACCGCGCCTGTCCATGGTGGACTCCGACCGCGGCATCACGAACCTGCACGTGCCCAGCGACGTCATCATCGATGCCTCCATGCCTGCCATGATCCGGGCCGGCGGCCACCTGTGGGGGCCGGACGGCAAGACCGCGGACACGATCGCCGTCATCCCGGACTCCTCCTACGCCGGGGTCTACCAGGCCGTCATCGAGGACTGCCGCACCCACGGGGCCCTGGACCCGGCCACCATGGGCTCGGTGCCCAACGTGGGTCTCATGGCCCGCAAGGCCGAGGAGTACGGCAGCCACGACAAGACCTTCCTCATCCCGGCCGACGGCACCGTGGAGGTCGTCGCGGTCGAGGGCGCGGGCGCCGAGCCCGGTGCGGTGCTGCTGTCCCACGAGGTGGCCGCCGGCGATATCTGGCGGGCCTGCACCACCCAGGACGCCCCCATTCGCGACTGGGTGCACCTGGCGGTCACGCGGGCCCGGGCCACCGGCGCCCCGGCTGTGTTCTGGCTGGACCCCGAGCGCGGCCACGACGCCGTCCTCATCGACCTGGTTCGCCGCTACCTGGCCGATGAGGACACCGAGGGCCTGGACATCCGCGTCCTGGACCCGGTGGCGGCCACGCGCCTGTCCCTGGAGCGCGCCCGCCGCGGAGAGGACACGATCTCGGTAACCGGCAACGTCCTGCGCGACTACAACACGGACCTCTTCCCCATCCTGGAGGTGGGCACGAGCGCCAAGATGCTCTCGGTGGTTCCGCTGATGAACGGCGGCGGCCTGTACGAGACCGGGGCCGGGGGTTCGGCCCCCAAGCACGTGCGCCAGCTGCTCGAGGAGGACTACCTGCGCTGGGACTCCCTGGGCGAGTTCCTGGCCCTGGCCGAGGCCTTCCACCACGTGGCCCAGGTCAGTGGCAACGAGCGCGCCGAGGTCCTGGCCGACGCCCTGGAGGCCGCCACGGCCCGGCTGCTGGAGGAGAACCGCTCGCCGGCGCGCCGCCTGGGGCAGATCGACAACCGCGGCTCGCACGCCTGGCTGGCCCTGTACTGGGCCGGTGAGCTGGCCGCGCAGAAGATCAGCCCGGAGCTCGCCGCCGTCTTCGACCCGATCGCCCAGCAGCTCGAGGCCTTCAACGACACGATCCAAGCCGAGCTGCTGGCCGTCCAGGGCTCACCGGTGGACATCGGCGGCTACTACCGTCCCGATGAGACCCTGACCGACGCCGTCATGCGCCCATCGACAACCCTCAACGCCGTCATCGAGGCGCTGTCATGACTGACCGCCCCGGCGCCGGCTCGGACGGCTCGAACGAACCGTGGCGGGCGCCGGTGGCGGCGGGGGCGCTGGACGCCGTCGTGGAGCTGCCAGGGTCGAAGTCGCTGAGTGCACGGGCTCTGCTGCTGGCCGCCGTCGCCGACGCGCCGACGACGCTCACCGGACTCCTGCGCTCGCGCGACACCGAGCTCATGCTCGCCGCCCTAAGCGCACTCGGTGCCCGCTTCGAGAACCTCGACGAGACCGGCACGCGCCTGCGCGTCACGCCGGCCCCCCTGCCGCTGCACGTGCAGACCGGATCCGACGGCGTCGGACGCATCGACGTCGGCCTGGCCGGGACCGTCATGCGCTTCGTTCCCGCTCTGGCCGCGCTGGCCGACGCCCCGGTCGTCTTCGACGGGGACGAGGCCGCCCGGTGCCGCCCCATGGCGCCTCTGCTCGACGCG
>NZ_JH470348.1:527794-528783 GCF_000239715.1 Actinomyces sp. oral taxon 849 str. F0330
TGGCCGCCCTGGGCGCGGACGTCACCCACCTCGGTGAGCCCGGCTTCCTGCCCTTCCGAGTCGGCCCCGGCGACGGCGCCCTCCTGCGAGCCGAGGGCACTCGGATGGCGGTCGATGGCTCGGCCTCCTCCCAGTTCGTCTCCGCCCTCCTGCTCCTGGGCGCCATCCTTCCCGGCGGCCTGGAGCTCACCCCCACCGGGCCGGTGCCCTCACTGACGCACGTGGGCATGACAGTGGCGACGCTGCGCGAGCGGGGCATCGCCGTGGACGAGCCCGCCCTCGGGGCCGGTGACGGCGAGCGCACCTGGCGGGTCCACCCCGGTCGCCCGCGCGGCGGGGAGGTGGCCATCGAGCCGGACCTATCCAACGCAGGTCCCTTCCTGGCGGCCGCCCTCGTGGCCGGTGGCCGGGTCAGCGTCCCCCACTGGCCGGCGGCCACGACCCAGGCCGGTGACGCCTGGCGCGAGCTCCTCCCCCGCCTGGGCGGAGAGGTGACACTCACCGACGGACTGCTCACGGCCCACGGCACCGGGCGGCTGACCGGGATCCACACGGACCTGTCCGACGTCGGCGAGCTGGCCCCCACGGTAGCGGCCCTGGCAGCGCTTGCCGGGGCGCAGGGCCACACCAGCACCCTCACCGGCATCGCGCACCTGCGCGGGCACGAGACCGACCGTCTGGCGGCCCTGGCCACCCAGATCCGCCTCCTGGGCGGGGACGCCGAGGAGAGCGACGACGGGCTCGTCATTCGCCCCGCCCCGCTGCACGGTGCCGCGCTGCGCTCCTACGCGGACCACCGGATGGCGACCTTCGCCGCCATCATCGGCTTGAGTGTGGACGGGGTGAGCCTGGACGACGTCGAGTGCACCTCCAAGACGCTGCCCGGCTTCACGGACCTGTGGGCCGCCATGCTGGCCACCTCCGGTGAGGGCGGTGCCGGACCCACCGCATCGCACCGCGAGCCTGCAGCCCCGGGAGATGGCGCCTGA
>NZ_JH470348.1:528803-532981 GCF_000239715.1 Actinomyces sp. oral taxon 849 str. F0330
GGATCCGCCTGGATGACCCAAGCCTCACCGAGGACTCCAGCGGCAACATCACCGCCATGAAGGCCCGCGAGCTGGGGCGGGGCAAGGTCGTCGTCGGCGACCGGGTCGCCGTCGTCGGGGACATCAGCGGCCGCAAGGGCACCCTGGCGCGCATGGTCCGCATCGAGGAGCGCACCACCCTGCTGCGCCGCAGCGCCGAGGACGGGGACGCCGCCGGCACCGAGAGGGCGATCGTCGCCAACGCCGCCAAGCTCGTCATCGTCACCGCCGTGGCCGACCCCGAGCCGCGCCCGCGGATGATCGACCGCTACCTCGTAGCCGCCTACGACGCCGGCATGGAGCCGCTCATCGTGCTCACCAAGACCGACCTGGCCGACGCCGCCCCCCTGACGGGCCTCTACAGCCCCCTGGGCGTACGCTGCCTGGCTACGCACCTGCCCCACGGCTCCGAGACTGAGCCCCACGAGCCCTCTGAGGCCGGCGGTGCGGACGAGCGGCCCGGCGACGGCATCGAGGCGGTTCGCCGGGCCCTTACCGGCGCCGTCTCGGTGCTCGTGGGCCACTCCGGGGTCGGCAAGTCCACGCTCATCAACGCGATCGTGCCCGGTGCCGACCGAGCCACCGGCCGCGTCAACGAGGTCACCGGCCGCGGCCGTCACACCTCCACCAGCCTCCAGGCCCTCGCCCTGCCCGGCGGCGGCTGGGTCATCGACACTCCCGGAGTGCGCTCCTTCGGGGTCTCCCACGTAGGCAGCGCCGACGTCCTGCGCGGCTTCCCGGACCTGGCGGCCGTGGCCGAGGACTGCCCGCGCGGGTGCACCCACGAGCACGGCGTCGTCGACTGCGCCCTGGATACGTGGACGAGCGAGCCGGCCGAGCCGGGCGGCCCGGCCGCCCCCGAAGGGCGGCGCGAGCGGGTCGACTCCTTCCGCCGCCTACTGGCGCCCTCACTGGAGGCTGAGGATCCCACCAAGCCCTGAACAACCTCCCATCGCAGAGCGGTGGCTCTGCGCGAGCGCTCTCGGGGGCGGTCCACAGCGGCTCGGGCCGGCCCCGGTGGGCCGGCACCCGCCGCCGTCGGCAGGTTGTCCCGGAGGAGAACCGGCCACCCGCCGTGGTACACACATGGGCGTGACCACATCCAGCCCCCACCTACGTTGCGCCTCACCGGACGACCTCGACGCCGCGCGCGATCTGCTCACCGACGTCTTCCTGGTCGACCCGCTCATGAGCACCATCATCGGCGCCGCCCCCGAGCCGCGCGCCGCCCTGGAGCACCTGCACCACGTGGAGCTGAGCGCCACTTATCTCAACCCCGACCACCCCGCCTCTCTGGGCGACCTGGCCGTCGACGACGCCGGGCGCCTCCTCGGCGTCGCCCTGTGGGACGCTCCCGATCCCGCCGGCCCGCTCGGCCCCCACGGCGAGCCACCGGCCGGACTCGACCTGGAGCTTCTGGGGGACGCGTGGGAGCTGTGCCTGCTCGACGGCACCATGTGCGAGGCCGAGCGCCCCGCCGAGCCCCACTGGTACCTGTACATGATCGCCGTCGCCCCGGGCGCCCGCGACACCGGTACCGGGGCCGCGCTCCTGCGCAGAGGCCTGGAGCGGGTGGACGCCCAGGGGACGGTCGCCCATCTGGAGGCCACGACGCGCCGGGCGGCGTCCTTCTATGGGCGTCACGGTTTCGTCGATAGCGCGATCCTTAACTCTGAGGGCCGTCTGCCCGACTATTGGGCCATGACCCGACCGAAACGGCGCCAGCACTGAGTTTTTTCACGCTTCAACCTTCCCACTATTGGACACCGTGTGCTAAAACTCACATCACAGAGCCGTTGCAGGATTCAACTACAAGCCGATTTTGACGGTTCCCACAAGCGAAAGCGCGTTAGTCTCATGACATGCACAACCGTCCGATCCCTTCACTCCCACGTCCCGCCCTGGGCGATCTGTCCGCGCGCGCCAATCTCTCAGCGGCGCGCCGGCGCGTCCTGGAGGTCGTGGAGGCTTCAAACGACGCAATGACGGCCGTTCAGGTCGCCAACGCACTCAACCTGCACCACAACACCGTCCGTGAACACCTCGACGCCCTGGTCGACGCCGGGTTCGTCACGGTGTCCACCAAGCCGACCGGCAAGCGGGGCCGCCCGGCCCTGCGCTACGCCTCGACGGCCCCCGACCCCCAGCAGATGGTCGACGCCTACCTGCTGCTGCTCGACGCGATCGCCGACACCCTGGGCGAGGGCGAGGACGCCCACGCCACCGCCCTGGAGATCGGTCGCCGCTGGGCCGAGCTGACCCCGGGAACGGTTGCCGAGCCGACCATCGACGGCGAGGAGGTGGACCGGGTCACCGCCCTCATCCCCTACCTCGCGGTTATGGGCTTCGCCCCAGAGGTCTCCGGCGACACCGTCGTCCTGCGCTCCTGTCCGCTGGTCACCCGCAACCACAGGCCGCGCGACCTGGTGTGCACCATGCACGAGGGATTCCTGCGGGCCGTCGTCGGCCCCGACCCGGCGTCCTACGAGCGCATCAAGTTCCTGCCCAACGGGCCTGATGGCTGCCAGATCACCCCGGCCCAGCCGGCCCAGCCGCCCCAGGAGGACACGGAGCTGAAGATCGTCCACGCCGACGTCGCCTGAGCCGCGCTGCTCCGTCGACCTCCATCATCTGTCCAATCACCAACCACTACTAAGATCGCGAGACTTCGGCCCCGGGCACAGGCGCCCGGGGCCGAGTCGTGCTCGGGGCGGCTCCCCGAGGCGCGGTCTCGGCTCAGGCGGTGACCTCCAGGACGCCGTGAGCGCCCTTCTCCATGTCGGCGAAGGAGTGGGACACGAACACGTAGTGGCCCGGCTCGGAGGCGACGCACTCGACGAAGCCACCCTGGGCCGGGTGCAGGCCGAGAGCCTGGGAGCCGCCGGACCAGGCGGCCCCGATCTGGCTGGGGCCGCCGAGAGTCCAGGCCCCCTCGAAGAAGACCTGGTCGAACTGCAGGCCGACGGCGTGGAAGGAGGTCGGCAATGAGGGACCCGCGGCCATGACCCAGAAACGCACGCGCTCACCCACCCTGGCCTTGAGGGGCTGCTGGTGGTACTGGAAGGCCACCCCGTTGAAGGTCATGAGGTCGGGGGTCTTGGCGGCGATCTTGTCGGTGTTGGGCTCGCCGCCCTCGGGACCGAGGTAGACCTCGGAGGCGACGATGGCGTACTCGCGGTCCACGGCCGGCAGGCCCGGCGGATCGATGATGACGGCCCCGTGCATGCCCGCGGCCAGATGCAGGCTCATCGGGGAGGTGGAGCAGTGGTAGAGCCAGATCCCCGAGTGCTGGGCGGTGAAGGTGTAGACCAGGGACTCACCGGGGTTGATCGAACGCATCGCCTCATCGGGCGGGGTGATCCCGGCGTGGAAGTCGATGGAGTGGCTCATGGTGCCATCGTTGACCAGGGTGATCTCGAAGGTATCCCCCACCTTACCGCGCAGGACGGGGCCGGGGACCTGACCGTTGAAAGTCATGCGCCGCTGGGTGACGCCGCCGCCGACCTGCATAACCTGTTCGGTGACGGTGAAAGTGTGCCGGTGGGTCATGGGCCCGCCGTCGGGGCTGCTCGGGGCGGCCGGCAGGGCGGCCTCGAAGGCCTTGAAGTCGGCGGGCAGGTGGGCGGAGTAGTCGGGAACCGCGTCCTTGCCCGAGCCGGTCCGCCTGCTCTGGCCGCCGCCGTGCTGGTGGGTGCCGGCGCCCACCCCGCCCGCGGTGACGTGGAAGACCATGCCCTGGGCGCGGTGGCCTGCGATGGAGCACCAGCCCTCGACCGGCCCGGAGACGATACCGGCGTCGAGCGTGCCCTTGGCGCCGGCGGCCACGCGGCCGGTGGACTGGCCGGTGGCCAGAACGAGGTCGTGGACCTGGTCGGCGGTGTTGTCCAGGGTGATGACGAGCCGGTCGCCGGGGGTGACGTCGACCGTGTCGGGCACGAACCGCATGCCCTGGACGGTGATGGTGGCGTTGACGGTGTTGCCGGTGGCCTCGACGTCCTGGGCGCCCGTGCCCTGCCCCCGGTTGCCGATGACGCTACCGACGACGACGGCCGCCCCCGCGGTGAGCAGTCCCATGAGGATGCCGCGGCGGTCGGCGGAGCGGATCAGGCCGCCCGACGGCGCTGACGCAGCAGATGCCG
>NZ_JH470349.1:0-3299 GCF_000239715.1 Actinomyces sp. oral taxon 849 str. F0330
ACGATCGGCTCGCCGGCACCGCTGGCGACGTCCTCGCTCAGCTCCTCCAGAGGTGGGCGGCAGCTGCTCGGCGCTCGAGGGGCTCGGCGGCCCGACGGGCCCCAGGCCGAAGGGGTGCGGCCCGAAGGCCGCCTCCAGCGCGGCCACGGGTCGGCCCTCAATGACGAGCGCCAGCCGGCTCAGGCGATCCAGCGCCTCAGTGACCTGCTCGGTCTCCAGCGGCAGGCGGGCGGCGATCAGCCCGGCCAGGTCGGCGTTGTCCGGGTTGTCGGCGGGATCGCCGACAGGCCCGTCGTCGGCCGGCTCACCACCGGTCCCGATGGCTCCACCGGCTCGTCCGTCCTGGGCTGCCTCGGTCGACCCGATTCCTTCGGCCTCCCCCGATTCGTCGAGCCGGCTGAGTGCCACCACCGCCTCGGCCACGGCCAGCGTCGACGCGTCCAGCCCGGCCAGCGCCTGCTCGACACTGCCCTGAGTCCCGGCCCGGGTCGCCAGAGCCAGGAAGGAGGAGGACGGCGGCGAGGCCAGGTCCGGGCGCGCCACCAGCAGGGCGGCGACTTCGCGGTCCGGCAATGCCGTCAGGTGCACGGCGAGGTCCTGAGTGGAGGCGGAAGGGCTCATCCGCACCAAAATACGCCCCCACCCCGCTCACGGACAGCACGGAACAAGAGCGAGGAGGCGAGCACGAGCGGGGCCAGTGCCGGTTACTCGCTCACCGCCGCCTCGGAGGGCTTTGAGGCCTCACTCGACCTGAGGGACGTGCCGATGGCAAATCCCATACCCCATCCCACGGACATCCACAGGTACCAGAGCTTCGGCATCATGACGGCCATCATCACGGCCATGACGATGCCCATCGAGGCCCCGAGTACGACCGGCAAGAACCAGCGGGAGGACATCACTCCGGGCTTCTTAAGGGTCTTCATCTTCTCGGCGCTTTCACTGGAACCCGGCGTCTCCAGCCCGTCGACGGGCACGCTGTTCTCGTTGTTCACGCCGTCACCCTAAACAGTCCGCCCGAGTGGATTCCTCCTCCTGCGGAAGGAGACCCGCCCCCGCCTCAGGCCATGAGGTCTCAGGCCACCTAGGGGGCGCCGGTGTCCAAAACTGTCACAAAGGGACCTGAGCACCCCTACCACCGACGACACGAACCGCAGAATTATGCGGTTTTCTTTCGCCGGTTGGAGTCCGTACCGGGCCTTTGTCACCGATTTGGACACGATCCGGCTGATTCCACTGTTCCTGGCGCCTCCCGAGGTTCGTCCGGGGCTCGCGTTCTACCCTATGGCTCGCGCACCGCTGCGGGAGCTCAGAATCCGGCCCGTAAGGTGCGCTCTCGCGGACATGAAGCCGGCCGGGCCGCCCCTCCCGCTGGAAGAGGAACGTCTCGTCCGTCACGGCGCCCCGGCACCCCTCCTTGGGATACTCCCGCCCATGTCCGCTACGCCCAGCGATTCTGTGTCCCCGGCGTCGTCGGCACCCGACGGCCCGCTCATCGTCCAGTCCGACAAGTCCGTCCTCCTGGAGGTCGCCCGCCCCGGGGCCGGCGAGGCCCGCCGCGCCATCGCCGCCTTCGCCGAGCTGGAACGCGCCCCCGAGCACATCCACACCTACCGGATCACTCCACTGGCCCTGTGGAACGCGCGCGCCGCGGGCCTGGACGCCGAGACGGTCGTCCACACTCTCATCACCTACTCGCGATTCCCGGTGCCGCACGCCCTGCTCACCGAGATCGCCGAGACGATGAGCCGTTACGGTCGACTCCAGCTCATCACCGACCCCGCCCATGGCCTGGTCCTGCACGCCACCGATGTGCCGGTCCTGGAGGAGGTCATGCGCTCCAAGCGCACCAAGGGCCTGCTAGGCGAGCGACTCGGGGAGGCCGACGTTATCGTCCATCCCTCCGAGCGGGGCCACCTCAAGCAGGTGCTCATCAAGCTGGGCTGGCCGGCCGAGGACCTGGCCGGCTACGTCGACGGCGAGGCCCACCCCATCACCCTGACAGACTCCCCCAGCACCTTCCAGCTGCGCCCCTACCAGTCCGAGGCGGTGGAGAGCTTCTGGGCAGGAGGCTCCGGCGTGGTCGTCCTGCCCTGCGGGGCCGGCAAGACCCTCGTGGGCGCCGCATCCATGGCCAGGAGCTCGACGACGACGCTCATCCTGGTTACCAACGCGGTCTCGGCGCGTCAGTGGAAGGAGGAACTCATCCGCTTCACCACCCTGACCGAGGACGAGATCGGCGAGTACTCCGGCTCGCGTAAGGAGGTCCGCCCCGTCACGATCGCCACCTACCAGGTCCTGACCACCCGCCGGAAGGGCGTCTACCCGCACCTGGACCTGCTGGACTCCCACGACTGGGGGCTCATTGTCTACGACGAGGTCCATCTCCTACCCGCCCCGATCTTCCGGATGACCGCGGACCTGCAGGCGCGCCGACGTCTGGGCCTGACCGCGACCCTCGTGCGCGAGGACGGCCGCGAGGACGAGGTCTTCAGCCTCATCGGCCCCAAGCGCTACGACGCCCCCTGGAAGGACCTGGAGAACCAGGGCTGGATCGCTCCGGCGATCTGCACCGAGGTGCGCCTGACCCTCGACGCCGGCGAGCGCATGGCCTACGCGACCGCCGAGCCCGAGGAGCGCTACCGCCTGGCCGCCTGCTCACCGCGCAAGATGCCGATCATCGACGCCCTCCTGGCCCGCCACGAGGGCGAGTCGGCCCTCGTCATCGGCCAGTACGTGGATCAGCTCACCGAGATCGCCGAGCACCTGGACGCCCCGGTCATCACCGGCTCGACGACGGTGCGCGAGCGACAGCGCCTTTACGACGCCTTCCGCTCTGGGGAGATCCGCACCCTCGTGGTCTCCAAGGTGGCAAACTTCTCCATCGACCTGCCCGGGGCCAGCGTGGCCGTCCAGGTCTCGGGCTCCTTCGGATCGCGCCAGGAGGAGGCCCAGAGGCTCGGCCGGATCGTGCGCCCCAAGGAGGACGGCCGCCAGGCCCACTTCTACACGGTCGTCGCCCGCGACACCGCCGACCAGGAGTACGCGGCTCACCGCCAGCGCTTCCTGGCCGAGCAGGGCTACGCCTACGCCATCATCGACGCCGAGGACCTCTGAGCCCGACGACGGGCTAGGCGGTCAGCACGTTCAACGCGCCAGGCGGCGGGCGCGCACGTTGCGCACGAGGACCCGCGCCAAGGTGCGCCCGAAGGCCTGGATCACGGGGTCGACGCCCTCTGCCGCCTCGCGGACCGAGGCCCCGGCGCTGGCGGCTGCTTCGGGCAGGTCCGCGGCCGTCG
>NZ_JH470349.1:4918-6151 GCF_000239715.1 Actinomyces sp. oral taxon 849 str. F0330
GTCGGCGGCCGCGCCCCGTGCCCTTCCCGCGGCGTCGACCACCCTGACCGAGCACGTCACCGATGAGCTCGGGATCCTGGACGCCGCCAAGGCCAAGCAGGCCGTGGACACGATGTCCTCCAAGCACGGCGTGGGCCTGTGGGTGCTGACCGTCTCCGACTCCAGCCGCAAGGCCTCGGCGATCGCCGAGCAGACCTTCAAGGACACGAAGCTGGGGCGCGACGACATGCTCCTGGTCATCAACATCCCCGCCGACGGATCGGCCTCGAGGAGCTACAAGCTGCAGGCGCACAGCAACTCCTCGAAGTTCTCCAAGTCCGACTACAAGCGGATCGATTCAGCTCTCAAGAAGCAGCTGAACGCCGGGGACTACGACGCCGCCGTGGCGGCGATTCCGGAGAACATGTCCGGCTCATCGGGCTCGAGCGGCTCGGGCTCCTCGGCGCTTCCGGTGCTGCTGGGCGGGGGCGCGGTCGCGGCGGGTGGGGCCGCCGCCTGGACGGTGTACAGGCGCAGGAAGAACAAGGACAAGGAGAACGACGACATGCTGTTCGGCAAGCGCAGGAAGCAGGCCGCCGCGGGCGATGCACCCGGGAACCAGGCCACAAGCCCCGCGACGATGACGACGGAGCAGCTGCGCACGCAGGCCGGCAGCGCCCTGGTCCAGGCCGATGACACGGTGCGCGCCGCCGCCGAGGAGCTGTCCTACGCCCAGGCGCAGTTCGGGCTATCCGCCACGGACGCCTTCACGGCCGCCCTGGACGGCGCCCGCAAGCACTTGTCGCGGTGCTTCGAGCTACGCAAGATCCTCGACGACGACATCCCCGAGACCGAGCCGCAGCAGCGGCAGATGTACACCGAGATCCTCCAGCGCTGCTCGGAGGCGGTTGGTGAGATCCACGCTCAGGAGGAGGCCTTCAACAAGCGGCGCGGCATCGAGGCGAACCTGCCGACGTCGATCGCGGAGACCACCCAGAGGGCCGACGAAACCGAGCAGGCCATCGTTATGGCCGAGACGATCCTGGTCACCCTCAGCGCCGCCTATCCCGCCTCCTCCCTGACCAGCGTGGCCCACGGCCCCCGAGCAGGCCCGACGGCTGCTGACGGCCGGGCGCACCGCTCTGGACCAGGCCCGCGACAGCGTCGAGGCCTCCCAAGGGGCGACGGCGGTGGAGCAGGTGCGCATCGCCCAGGGATCGATCGCGCAGGCGGGCGAGCTGGCCGCCCAGGTCA
>NZ_JH470349.1:6705-18709 GCF_000239715.1 Actinomyces sp. oral taxon 849 str. F0330
TCGAGCTCATGGAGCCCGCGCTCGGGCGGTGGCTACTCGGGCGGCTCGGGCGGCGGGCTCGACCTGGGCTCGCTCCTACTGGGCGGGCTGCTGCTGGGCGGCGGCCACAGCTATGGCGGCTGGGGCTCCCACCACCACGACGATGACTGGGGCGGCGGCTTCTTCTCGGGAGGCGGAGACTTCCTCGATGGGGTCGGCGACTTCTTCGATGGGGGCGGCGACTTCTGAGCTCCGGTTCTCCGCCGTCGGGTCCCGCTCATGAACCAGTCATGCCCTGAGCGATGAGATCCCCGCCCGCGTGACTCCGGCGGCCCGCACCTGAGATCATGACGCCTGATCCGCTGGCCCACCCGGCCATCATCCGGCAACCGCCGTGCCCATAACTGCCCATACCGACGTCGCACCTCGACGGAAGGACGAATCAACTATGGCTGAGAAGCAGTCGATCCTGGGGCGCATCGCCCAGCTGACCCGCGCCAACGTCAACGCACTCCTGGACCGCGCCGAGGACCCGGAGAAGATGCTCAACCAGCTGGTGCGGGACTACACGGCCTCCATCGCCGAGGCCCGCGACGCCGTCGCCCAGACGATCGGCAACCTCCGCCTGGCCGAGAAGGACCACGACGCCGACGTCGCCGAGGCCCGCGACTGGGGCAATAAGGCCCTGGCCGCCTCCCGCAAGGCCGACCAGCTGCGCGCCGGCGGCGACACGCCCGGTGCGGACAAGTGGGACTCGCTGGCCAAGATCGCGCTGACCAAGCAGATCACGGCGGAGAACGAGGCCAAGGCCGCCGAGCCGATGATCACCTCCCAGCGCCAGGTCGTTGAGCAGCTCAAGACCGGTCTGCAGCAGATGGAGGTCAAGCTCGGTGAGCTGCGCTCCAAGCGCGACCAGCTCATCGCCCGCCAGAAGACCGCCGAGGCCCAGGTCAAGGTGCAGGGCGCCATCCGCTCCATCAATGTCCTGGACCCCACCAGCGAGCTGTCCCGCTACGAGGACCAGGTGCGTCGGGTCGAGGCCCAGGCCGCCGGGCAGATGGAGCTGGCCGGTTCCTCCCTGGAGGCCCAGTTCGCCGAGCTCGAGTCCTCCGGTGCCGGTCTGGAGGCCGAGGCCCGCCTCGCCGCCCTCAAGTCCGGGCAGAACCCGGCGCTGCCGGGCGCCCAGCAGCAGGCCCCCGCCCAGATCACTGACGGGGACGACGCCGCCATCAACGCCGCCTTCGAGGCCCTCAAGACCCAGAGCCAGCCGGTCGGCGAGGAGAAGTCCTCCTACTGAGAGCCCTCTCGCGGGGCCGGGCACTGAACCGGCCGAGCCGCGAGCGCCCGTATTCTGCACCGCGGAGCCGCCCGGCACTCGTCACCGAGACGGGGCCGGGCGGCTCCGCGCCGCCTGGCATCAGCGAGCACCGGCGCATCCCCGCCAGGGGCCGGCCACCGTCTGCGATCACCCTCGGGGCACGCCCCGAGAGCTCCCCCGAGCCGGCCGGAAAGGGCTAAAATCCGCGGCGCTTGCCCGAGCGTCGCCTCCTGCTGGGAGACAACCGGACCGGTAACATGGGGCCCATGAGCGTACCGACTTATCTTCTCGTCGATGGCGAGAACATTGACGCCACCCTCGGCATGAGCGTGCTGGGGCGGCGTCCCGAACCTGAGGAGCGGCCCCGTTGGGACCGGGTCCTCGCGTATTGCGATGAGCTGTCCTCCGCCGACGCCGCCGAGGGCGAGGGCGATGAGGCCCGCGCGCTGTTCTTCCTCAACGCCACCAGCGGTCACATGCCCATGAGCTTCATCCAGGCCCTGCTGGCCATGGACTACCGTCCCGTTCCCCTGGCCGGGTCGGGCAGCAATGAGGAGAAGGTCGTCGACATCGGTATTCAGCGCACCCTGGAGGCGCTGGCCGAGCGGGTCGAGTCCGGCCAGGAAGCCCACATCCTGCTGGGCAGCCACGACGGCGACTACATCCCCCACATCGAGCGGCTCCTGCAGGCGGGCGCCAAGGTGGGGATCCTGTGCTTTCGCGAGTTCCTCAACGCCCAACTGGCCGCGCTGGAGGGCGATGGGCTGACGGTCTACGACCTGGAGAGCGACGTCAAGGCCTTCACCATCCCCCTGCCGCGCGTGTGCATCATCCCGCTGGAGGACTTCGACCCGCTCGCCTTCCTCTGATCCTTCGGCGGGGCGACGGCATCGGCCGTCGCCCCGCCCCATCTCACAACCCGACTCGCCCGGAGCGTTTCACCGGCCGCCTCTGTGCGACAGCAACCACGCAGACCCCACTTTCTCGTGGAAATCCCAGGGCATGCGGCCATCGGGTCGCACCATACGTCGCACAAAGCATTTGACCCGTCAACAGCGACCATTCGGAACCCATTCAGGAAACGACCAGAAAGTGAAGGGATGGTGAGCAGCATGGAGCGTTCCCAGCAGTCCCGCACCGAAGCTCACCTCCTTGTCGTCGACGATGAGCCCAACATCCGCGACTTACTCGCCTCCTCCCTGCGCTTCGCGGGCTTCGAGGTCTCGATCGCAGGAGACGGCAACGGCGCCCTCAAGACGGTGGAGAAGACGTCCCCCGACCTGGTGGTCCTCGACGTCATGCTGCCCGATATGGACGGCTTCACCGTGGCCCGGCGCCTGCGCGAGCGCGACGTGACCACTCCCATCCTCTTCCTGACCGCCCGCGACGACATGGCGGACAAAGTTCAGGGCCTGACCGTCGGCGGCGACGACTACGTCACCAAGCCCTTCGGCCTGGAGGAGGTCATCGCTCGCATCCGCGCCATCCTGCGCCGCACCCACGCCATCGAGAATGAGGACGACGGCGTCGTGCGCGTGGCCGATCTGGTTCTGGACGAGGACGCCCACGAGGTGTACCGCGCCGAGGTGGAGGTGGACCTGTCCCCCACCGAGTTCAAGCTCCTGCGCTACCTCATGCTCAACGCCGGGCGCGTCGTGTCCAAGGCCCAGATCCTCGACCACGTCTGGGAGTACGACTGGAACGGCGACGCCGCGATCGTGGAGTCCTACATCTCCTACCTGCGCCGTAAGGTGGACCAGATTCAGGGAGCTGACGGCCAGCCCGTCACCCCGCTCATCCAGACCCGTCGTGGAGTGGGCTATATGCTGCGCGAGCCCAAGGCCGAGTGATGGCCGCGGCGCGTGGGGGGAGCACGCGCCCGGCCAAGTCGTCCGGCAAGCAGCACCGGCCGATCAAGCGGGGCCGGTGGCACCCGATCACCGCGGTCCAGCGGCCCTGGCAGGCGATGCCGCTGCGCACCCGCTTGACCCTCATGACGACGGGCCTCCTGGCCATCGGGCTCATCGTCGTCTCCTTTGTGGTGACCTCCCTGCTCTACAGCCACATGATGGGGCAGATCGACAGCCAGCTGCGCACCACCTCGGTGGCCATTGGGAGCCAGGGATTGGCCCAGATCCGCGAGGGCGGAACCAGCAGCACCACCTTCCCCTCGAATTACTACGTCAAGGCCGAGTACCTCGACGCCACCCGCAACGGGGAGTGGATCTCGGCCGACACCGCCACCAAGTACGGCCGCCCCGAGATCAAGGGCCTGGACTACCGGCGCGCCCTGGCCCACGCGGATAAGGGCGACTACCCGATCACGACGGTCAACTCGGATCAGCCCGGCCACCAGTGGCGGATGATCACTCTGCTCATCCAGGACAAGGAAACCCAGGAGTACACAGGTGCCGTGGCCCTGGCCCTCCCGCTGAGCGACATCATGGAGACCGTTGAGCGGACCCGCCTGGTGGTGGCCCTGGCCGACGTCTCGATCATCTCGGTGGGCGCCGTCTTCGCCACCTACCTGGTCCACCGCTCCTTCCGATCCCTGCGCCAGATCGAGGGCGTGGCCGGGCGGATCGCCCATGGCGACCTGTCGGCCCGCATCCTGGTCACCGAGCCACGCACCACAGAGGTCGGCTCCCTGCAGCGGGCGATCAACGCGATGCTCTCCCAGAACGAGAACGCCTTCGCCGCCCAGGTCGTGGCCCAGGAGCGGATGACCCGATTCGTCTCCGACGCCTCCCACGAGCTACGCACACCCCTGGCCGCGATCCGCGGCTACGGCGAGCTCTACCGGATGGGCGGGGTGCCCGCCAACAAGACCGGCGAGGTCATGGGGCGCATCGAGACAGAGTCCAATCGGATGGGGCGACTGGTCGATGACCTCCTCCAGCTGGCCCGGATCGACGAGGGCCGAGAGATGTCCATGGAGCCGGTCAACCTCACCGAGCTGGCTGCCGGAGCCCTGAGTGACATGATGGTCCTGGCCCCCGAGCGCGACTGCGGCCTCATCCCCTTGGATCCCCGCGATGAGGCCGCCGGCAAGGAGGCGCCGTCGATCCAAGTCATCGGCGATCGCGATCGCCTCTCCCAAATCCTCACCAACCTGCTGGGCAACGTCGTGCGCCACACGCCTACGGGCACGCCGGTGGAGATCGCCATCGGCATGGCGCCCCCGCACGCGAATCCGACGGCGCAGCCGGTCGTCGTGGTCGAGGTGCGCGACCACGGCCACGGCGTTCCGCCGGAGGCGGCCGAGAAGGTCTTCCAGCGCTTCTACCGCTCCGACACCTCCCGCAACCGGGAGACCGGCGGCTCCGGTCTGGGCCTGGCGATCGTTCTGGGGATCGTGGCCGCTCACAAGGGCACGGTCCAGATGCTTCAGACCCCCGGCGGCGGCGCCACCGTTCACATCGAGCTGCCGCCAGCACCGGCCTGGTAGACACGATCAGCCCCGGTCATCCCCGGACCCGCCGTCCGAGACGCCGTAAGAGTGGCGCGCGAGACACTGTGTCACGTCGACGTTGCGGTAAAGACAGTCCTACGATGGCACACGTTCCATTTCCAACACGGAGACTGACCCATGGGTGTCATCGACGCACCGCAATGGCTCCTGCCGGCCTTCACCCGCTCGGTGAAGGCGCTCGGCGCCACTCAGCCCCCAGAGGCGATCCGCTCCGCCGGCGAGCTCCTCATTGAGCGCTGGTCCACGCCGGACCGCCGCTTCCACAATCTGCGCCATCTCATCGACATGCTCGCGCGCGTCGACGAGTTGGCAGAGGAGTCCCACAACCCGAACATCATGCGGATCGCCTGCTGGTACCACGGGTGCGTCTTCTCCTCCGACGCCGAGGAGGTCAGCCGCGGTAACGGCGGCGAGGACGAGACCGCCTCGGCGGCCTTCGCCGAGGCGGACCTCCACCACTTGGGCGTCCCGATGGAGACCGTCAAGCGGGTGTGCTGCCTCATCGTCAACCTCAAGCGGCACATGCTCGACGAGCATGATATCGATGCCCAGGCGCTTATCGACGCCGACCTGGGGACCCTGGCCGTGGACCCGCAGACCTATGCAGAGTACGTGCGCCTGCTGCGCGAGGAGTACTCCCATATTCCCCTGGGGGCGTATCTGCGCGGGCGCCTGACGATCGTCTCCCGACTGCTGGACCGCGATCATCTCTTCCACTCCCCCCTGGGCGAGCGTTGGGAGCACGCGGCCCGGGAGAACCTGTCGGCCGAGCAACGACGGTTGAGGGAGAAACTCGCCAAGCTCTCCGACGTACCCGGCGCAGAGACCGGACAAGACGATCATCAGGTGGCCGACGCCCTCCCCGACCGGGCCATGCCCCGCCCCGACCCCACGACTCCGGTTGCCGGAGACACTGCGACCACTGCTCGCCCCGAACCGGTCCCTGAGCGGCTCGACGACGGCGCCGGGAGCGATCCCCGCACTCCTCCGCTGGGGCTGCGCGTCCTGACTCCGGCCGGACAGCCAGCCCCCGGCCCGTCTCGGGACGGGGACACCCTGCGTATCGACACCAACAGCCTGAGGGCTTTGAAGTCCGCGCCGTCGTCAACGACCCCGGCGGTAGCCGCGTCGCCGGCATCGTCCGCGCCGTCGTCTCCGTCGAGTGCTCCCTCCCCGCGTACCCCCGCCAGAGGGATTCCGGCCGTTTCCCCGGCCTCCGTGCACAGACCCGGCGAGACGCCCGCCGACCGCAGCGACGCGCTCGAGGACGGGGACGGCGAGGAGGCGATGGCGCACACGGCCTCAATGGAGTCCTGCGTCGCCGACCTGGATCTGCTCATGTGCTCACGCAACCGCTCCGACGAGACCGAGGACCGCCGTGCCCGGGTTCAGGCCGAGCGGGACAAGCTCGCCGAGAAGCTGCGGGCCAAGACTCAGGAGGCCAAGGAGCTGCGCGAGGCCCGTACCGGTGAGATCACCCCCATCGCTGAGGAGATCATCGACGACGGCGCCGGCAGCCTCTAAGCGTCTGCGCGGGTCCTGCGTGGCCACAGGCCGTCGCCTGCGGGCCCAGTCCACAGGGCCGGCTGCGCGCCCGACGTGAACCGGATCCGGCCTCTAACGTGAGAGGCACAGCGTGCACCACTGAGCACCGCAGCGCACGGCCTTCGAGCCGCCTCTCACGAAAGGACCCAGCCATGCCCACCTACTCCGTCGACACCGCCGCGGTGGCAGACACCGCCGCACGGACACGAAGCCGTATCGCGACGATTCAGACCGAGGTCGACGCCATGCAGGGCGATATCGGCCTGCTGCAGTCCTGCTGGACCGGGACGGCGTCGGACTCCATGGCCACCTGCGCATCCGACTGGCACCTCACCCAGCTCCAGGTGCAGTCCAACCTCGACCAGATCAGCCTCGCCCTGGATAACGCCGCCGTCTGCTACGACGACGCCGAGACCACGAACAAGGGCCGTTTCGCAGCACCCGCCCCGGCTCCGGCCGCGAGCACCGGGCCCGTGGCCGGCCAGTAGGCCCGCCCACGGCGGCCAGGAGACCGTATCGGCCACCGTGCCACCGCCGACCGCGCACGTTACGGCATACAGGTGCCGGCAGTGCACGCGAAGCGGCGGGCCGTCCCTCACGCGAGTGGGAGACGGCCCGCCGCCGGGTCCCGGGTCCGGCCGCGTATCGCGGGCCGGGACTACCGGGCAGTGACTGGCTCGTGATGAGTGACGTCGATCAGTACATGCCACCCATGTCGCCGGCGCCGCCCTCGGCCGGGGCGGCCGGGGGCTCGGGCTTGTCGGCCACGACGGCCTCGGTGGTCAGGAACAGACCGGCGATGGAGCCGGCGTTCTGCAGGGCCGAGCGGGTCACCTTGACCGGGTCGGCGATGCCGGCGGCCAGCAGGTTGACGTACTCTCCGGTGGCGGCGTTGAGGCCCTCACCGGTGGGCAGGTTGCGCACGCGGTCCACGACGACGCCGCCCTCGAAACCGGCGTTGATCGCGATCTGCTTGAGCGGGGCCTCCACGGCGACCTTGACGATCGCAGCACCAGTGGCCTCGTCGCCCGCGAGCTCGAGGGAGTCGAGAACCTCGGCGGCCTGGAGCAGGGCGACGCCACCACCGGCGACGATGCCCTCCTCGACGGCGGCCTTGGCATTGCGCACGGCGTCCTCGATGCGGTGCTTGCGCTCCTTGAGCTCCACCTCGGTGGCGGCGCCGGACTTGAGGACGGCCACGCCACCGGCCAGCTTGGCCAGGCGCTCGGAGAGCTTCTCGCGGTCGTAGTCGGAGTCGGAGTTCTCGATCTCCAGGCGGATCTGGGAGGTACGGGCGTCGATGGCGTCCTTGTCGCCAGCGCCCTCGACCAGGGTGGTCTCGTCCTTGGTGACGACGACCTTGCGGACCTGGCCCAGATCCTCCAGGGTGGCGTTCTCGAGCTTGAGGCCGACGGTCTCGGAGATGACCGTGCCGCCGGTGAGGATCGCCATGTCCTGGAGCATCGCCTTGCGGCGGTCGCCGAAGCCGGGAGCCTTGACCGCCACGGACTTGAAGGTGCCGCGGATGCGGTTAACGACGAGGGTGGCCAGGGCCTCGGCCTCGACGTCCTCGGCGATGATGGCCAGCGGCTTGCCGGTCTGCATGACCTTCTCCAGCAGCGGGAGCAGATCCTTGACGTTGGAGATCTTGGACTCGACCAGCAGGACGTAGGAGTCCTCCAGGACGGCCTCCTGGCGGTCGGGGTCGGTGACGAAGTAGGGGGAGATGAAGCCCTTGTCGAAGCGCATGCCCTCGGTGACCTCGAGTTCGAGGCCGAAGGTGTTGGACTCCTCGACGGTCACGACGCCCTCGTGGCCGACCTTCTCCAGGGCCTCGGCGATGAAGGCGCCGATCTGCTCGTCGGCGGCGGAGATGGAGGCGGTGGCCGCGATCTCCTCCTGGGTCTCGACCTCCTTGGCGTCGGCGAGCAGGCGCTCGACGACGGCCGCAACAGCCTTCTCGATGCCGCGGCGCACGGCGATCGGGTTGGCGCCGGCGGCGACGTTGCGCAGGCCCTCGTGCACCAGGGCCTGGGCCAGGACGGTCGCGGTGGTGGTACCGTCGCCCGCGACGTCGTCGGTCTTCTTGGCGACCTCCTTGACGAGCTCGGCGCCGATCTTCTCGTAGGGCTCCTCGAGCTCGATCTCCTTGGCGATGGTCACACCGTCGTTGGTGATCGTGGGAGCGCCCCACTTCTTGTCGAGCACGACGTTGCGGCCCTTGGGGCCCAGGGTGACCTTGACGGTGTCGGCGAGGGTGTTGAGGCCGCGCTCCATGCCGCGGCGGGCCTCCTCGTCGAAGGCGATGATCTTGGACATTGAGTTTCCTCCACTGCGTGGTAGGGGCGGCCGGTTCGTGCCCGCGACGGACGGATCGGTCCCCGGACGTTCACGTCACGCCCGACGCCGGTCCTCACGTTCCAGCCTGTGTGGATTGAGATTGCATTCGTGGATGCGTTGTCACTCGAGGACTCCGAGTGCTAACCGCAATGCTGGCACTCTCGGCCCTTGAGTGCAAGGCGCTCAGATCTGATCCGCGTTGAATCCTCCGACGGCGAATCGGGGAATCGCGGCAACACCCGCGGGGTCCCTCAGCAGCACGGACTCGATTCACGACCACTCGTTCGCTGCTCCTGGGGCGGTGGCCAGCAGGATGAGCGCGCAGGTCCAGGCCAGGGGAGCGGGCCCCGCCGGGGCGCCGTCGGACAGGACCTTCTCCGGCAGGGCGCCGGCGCCGGTGCGGTGCTCCTCCAACCACGACAGCAGCCGTATGCCCTCATCCTCCATCCCCAACGACAGGGCCGACCAGGCCAACAGGGCGGTCTCCGGCGTCCAGGAGACGCCGTCGTCGCGCCAGCCGGACCCCGGGGCCAGACCGCCGGAGGGGCGTCGCATGCGAGCCGCGGCCGTCCGCCTGGCCTCGCGCGCTCCCGTCAGGGCATCGGTGAAGGGCGGCAGGACCAGGGCGATCGCGGCATCGATGTCATCGCGCCGCACGTGCCGCCCCCAGGAGGGGGCGAAGTTCAGTTCCATGGCGCGGCGCACCACCTCCGCCCGGTCGGCCAAGGCCTGGGACGGGACGGCCAGATCGACCCCGGCCCCGGCCATCGCCGTCGCGGCCTCGAGTCCCAGGAGCACTGGCGCAGCGGTCCCCAGGGTGAGCACCGTCTCGGCGACCTCCCAGTAGTCGGGCGTCGTGGCGGGCAGGTGCGAGGGCGTGTCCGTCATCGTCAGGAGCCGGGCCGCGGCGCGCGCCAGGCGCGTTCCCACTGAGGCGCCTAGCTCTGCGGCGGAAACGCCGTCGTCCAGGAGTCGGGCCGCGGCCCATAGGAACCATCCGGAGCCGTCGCCCTGGGGAGGGCGGTTATCAGGGGCCTGGCCACTGCTGGTGTAGCGGGCCTCGAAGCCGCCGTCGGCCCGCTGCCAGGAGGCCAGGTTGCCCAGTACCCCCAGGGCCTCCTCGGGAAGGTTCACCGCGCTGAGGGCGGCCGCGGCGAACGCGGCGTCCCGGGGCCAGACATAGCGCCAGATGCCGACCGGCGCAGCCACTACCGCGCCCGTGGGGAAGGCCTCCGCATCCTGCGGGCGCCCGTCGCCGTCGTGCGCAACGCCGCTCGCGGAACCGGAGCGGGCGGTGGGATTCCGAGTGGGCCTCTGATCGGGCGCCGTCGTCCGCCGGACTGTCGGTCCCGTCATCAGCACCGGCCCGGTCAGGGCCAGCAGGTCGGTCAGGGAGACTTCCGCCAGGTCCTTCCACCTGCCTGCGGGAAGACGCGCCGTCTCGCGGCGCGCAAGGGCCTGACGGGCCAGTGCGTCCCGCTCCGACACCGTCAGCCCCCATGGCGCAGGCTCCTCGGGCAGGCGGGTCCCCGGCACACAGGTCACCGTGTCGCCCGGAGCGAGGGGGTTCACCGCCCCTCCCCCGCCCACAACCAGGCCGTTGCTCAGCAGTGTCGGCTCGCGGTACGAGAGCCGTCCAAGACGGGGGCCCGCCCAGATGGCTGCGGCGGCGGTGAGCGGGGCTGCCGCAGCAAGTGTCAGGATCCGACGGCGGCTGGGGCGCGCCGGCAGCCTCATGGACTCGTACTACCCGTTACGGCTTGTAGTCATCGCGCAGGATGACGACGATCGGGTTGGACTGCGCGTTCTCCGCGCTCTCCACCACGTTGCTGATGCCCAGTTTCTTGCCGACCTCCTCGGCCGCGGGACGGTTCTCCGGGGAGCTGAAGTAGACCGTCGACTTGGCAGGCTCCTCTCCCTCGTAGATCCCGGGGGTGACGTTCACCGCGGTGAAGCCGCCGTTGGTGAGCTTGTCGCTGGCGCCCTTGGCCAGACCACTGGTCGACGTTCCGTTGGCCACAGTGACCCCGGTGTTGAAGTCGACGTTGCCGGAGGAACTGGCGGAAGCGGAGGCGGAGGCACTGGGCTTGGCCGAGGCGTCGGCCGACTTGTTATCAGCAGGTTGGGAGGCCTTACCGGACTTCTCGCCCGAGGCACGAGTGCTCGTGGCCTGCCCACCTTGGGCGGGCCGGGAGGACGACGCCGTGCCCGACGAGCCGCCGGAGCCCCCCGTGCCGTTGAGGAACAACGTCACGGCCCCCCAGGCGAGCGCCGGGACAATGACGATGATCGCCAGCAGTGGCACCCAGCTGCGCCACCGGGGCACCTGAGCGCGGTGCACGCCGACGGGAACCGGGCCGTCGTCTTCGCCGACGTCGAACTCGTCCTCGGGGTAGTCGTAGTTGCTCACCCTCACAAGATACCGGTCCGAGCACCATTCGTCGGGTATTGATCGCCACGTCCGGCTCACATAACCGCGCCGTCCGGCCGGACAAGATCCTGCAAGCACCGGCAGCGGGCCGTTAGGCTCGCAGTGTGACGACCGCCAAGCCCCTGTCAGAGCTCATCGACCCCTCCTGGGCACGCGCCCTGGCGCCCGTGGAGCCCACGATCCATGAGATCGGGGAGCGGCTGCGCAAGGAGGTGGCCTCCGGCGCCGGGTATCTGCCGGCGGGAACGGACGTGCTGCGGGCCTTCACCTACCCGATGGATGACGTGCGCATCCTCATCGTCGGCCAGGACCCCTACCCCACCCCGGGACACCCCATGGGGCTGAGCTTCTCGGTGGCCCCTGGCGTACGGCCCCCGCGCAGCCTGGAGAACATCTTCCGCGAGCTGGTCAGCGACCTGGGCGTGCCCCGGCCGACGTCGGGGGATCTCACACCGTGGTGCGAGCAGGGCGTCATGCTGCTCAACCGGGTTCTCACCGTTCGGCCCGGGGCGCCGGCCTCGCACAAGGGCTGGGGCTGGGAGAAGGTGACGCAGTGCGCGATCGAGGCCCTGGTTCAGCGCGGCGGCCCGCTGGTGGCGATCCTGTGGGGACGGCCGGCGCAGTCCCTGACCCCCATGCTGGGGCAGACGCCGATCATCGCCTCACCGCATCCTTCCCCGCTGTCCGCCTCGCGCGGGTTCTTCGGTTCGCGCCCCTTCAGCCGCGCCAACACGATCCTCACCGAGATGGGGGCCTCCCCCGTGGACTGGCGTCTACCCTGACACATCGCCTACTCCACGTGGTTCGGGGCGTGCTGGCCGGGAACCATCTGGTAGACACGGGTCCATGCCTGATCACCAGCCAGAACAGCTTCCGCACCGGGTCTCCCGGCACGCGGCCGCCGCCGACGCCCCCGCCT
>NZ_JH470349.1:18929-47709 GCF_000239715.1 Actinomyces sp. oral taxon 849 str. F0330
GTACTTGCCCCGCACCGGCATCGGCACCGACGTCCACGCCTTCGCCGCCCCCGATTCGGACGGCTCGGCCGTCCCCATGCGCCTGGCCTGCCTGGAGTGGCCCGGGGAGGTGGGCCTGGTCGGCCACTCCGACGGCGACGTCGTCGCCCACGCCTGCTGCGACGCCCTGTTCTCCGCCGCCGGCCTGGGCGACATGGGCTCGAATTTCGGCACCGCCGAGCCGCAGTGGAAGGGCGCCTCCGGGGCCGCCCTCCTGGGCGAGGCCGCCCGCCGCGTGCGTGAGGCCGGCTTCGAGATCGGCAATATCGCCGTCCAGCTCGTGGGCGAGCGCCCGCGTGTGGCCGCCCGCGCCGCCGAGGCCTCCCAAGCCCTGTCGGAGGCCGCCTCAGCCCGGGTTTCCTTCACCGCGACCACCACTGACCATCTGGGTTTCCCAGGTCGTGGCGAGGGACTGCTCGCCATCGCCACTGCCCTGGTCTACCCGACGCCCTGGGACGCCGGCCGCGATTGATCCGTCGGGCACGGGGACGCAAAGATTCAATGGGCACCGCAGGCGGGCGGCCAGGTAGCCTGTCTCCGTGAGCACCACACCCACTGAGCCCTTGAAGTCCGCCGCCTCACAGTCCCCGACGTCGACCCCGGCGCCCTCGGCGCCCGTAAGCGCACCCGGTGAACCGGCTCTGCGCCTGTATGACTCCACCGCCCGGGCGGTCCTGCCGCTGGCCCCCACGGCCACACCCGGGCTGGTGACGATCTACCTGTGCGGTGCCACTGTCCAGGGCTCGCCCCACATCGGCCACATGCGCAGCGGCATCGCCTTCGACGTCCTGCGCCGCTGGCTGGAGCGCGGCGGTCAGGAGGTCCGCCTCATCCGCAATGTCACGGACATCGACGACAAGATCCTCACCAAGTCGGCCGCGGCCGAGCCGCCGGTGCCGTGGTGGGCCTGGGCTCAGCGCTTCGAGCGGGAGTTCGACGCCGCCTACCGGGCCCTGGGCGTGGCGGCCCCCACCTATGAGCCTCGCGCCACCGGCCACATCCCCGAGATGATCGACCTGGTCCAGCGCCTGCTGGACGCCGGCCACGCCTACATCGGCGAGTCCGGCAACGTCTACTACGACGTGCGCTCGTTGCCCGGCTACGGGTCCCTCACCAACCAGCGTCTGGAGGACCTGGCCACCACCGAGGACGAGTCCCAGCTGGACGACGACGTCGAGGCCGACAAGCACGACCCGCGCGACTTCGCCCTGTGGAAGGCAGCCAAGACCTCCGAACCGGCCGACGCCGCCTGGGACGCCCCCTGGGGCCGGGGCCGGCCCGGCTGGCACCTGGAATGCTCGGCCATGTCGCGCCGCTACCTGGGTGAGACCTTCGACATCCACGGCGGCGGCATCGACTTGCGCTTCCCGCACCACGAGAACGAGCAAGCCCAGTCCCACGGCGCCGGCTGGGGCTTCGCACGCCACTGGGTCCACAACGCCTGGGTGACCATCAAAGGCGAGAAGATGAGCAAGTCGCTGGGCAACTCCCTGGTGGTGGCCGAGCTGCTCAAGCGCTACAACGCCGCCGTGCTGCGCCTTGCCCTGGGCACCGTCCACCACCGCTCCACCGTGGAGTTCTCCGAGGAGACCCTGGCCGACGCCGAGGCCCTGTGGGAGCGCCTGTCCGGTGCGATCCTGCGAGCCTACGAGTCCTGCAACGACGGAGGACTGAACCCCGTCGACGCCCCCGCTGAGCAGGTGCGCACCCGACCGCTGCCGGCCGAGTTCACGGCCGCCATGGACGAGGACCTCAACCTGGCCGGCGCCATGGCGGTCGTCCACGCCACCCTCAAGGCACTCAACGTGGCCCTCGCTAATGCGGAGGCCAGCCCGGACAGAGGTGAGGACGTCGGCTCCGACCCGCACGGGGCTGTGATCGGCTTGGCCCTGGACCTGCGCGCCCAGCTCGACGTCCTGGGCCTGGACCCGCTGGCCGAGCCCTGGCGCACCCACGTGCTCGACGGCGTCGGCTCCTCCCAGGGCGGCGCCGCCATGGAGACCCTCGACCGGCTCATCCAGGACGACCTCGACGAGCGGGCCCGGGCCCGCTCCGCCAAGGACTGGTCTCGTGCCGACGCCCTGCGGGACAAGCTCACCCGGGCCGGCGTCGTCGTCGAGGACTCCCCCTCGGGGGCCCGCTGGCACCTGGCCTGAGCGCCAGCCCGCACGCCGACGGCTACGCCGTCCGCCGGCTCACGGCATACTTCTCTTCTCCGCACGCATATCAACACCATCACGAACAGGAGGCCCGGATGCCCGGCAACGAGCAGTACCCCGGCGCCAAGCGCCGCCCCGGCTCGAAGAAGGGCCCCACGAAGGGCTCCGGCGGCCAGCGTCGCAAGGGGCTGGAGGGCAGGGGACCCACCCCGCGCGCGGAGAACCGTGTCGGCCATCCCAAGGCGCGGGCCAAGGCCCGGGCCGAGGCCCGCGCCGCCCAGCCCACACGGGCCAAGCAGCTCGAGAAGCTCAAGCGCCGCTTCGAGGTGCCCGAGGGCCACGAGATCCTGTGCGGGCGTAACGCGGTGGCCGAGGCCGCCCGCGCCTCGGTGCCCATCACGAGGGTCTTCATGGCGGTCTCCGCCCAGTCCGATGAGCGCCTGGGCGCCGTCGTGCGCCGCGCCGCCCTGCTGGGCGCACCGGTGCTGGAGACCACCAAGCTGGACCTGGACGCCCTGACCGACTCCGCCGCCCACCAGGGCGTGGCCATTGAGGTGCCGGCCTACGAGTACACCACCGCCCGCGATCTGCTGGAGCGCGCCCGCTCGCTGGGCCGCACGCCGCTGCTCGTAGCCCTGGACCAGGTGACCGACCCCCACAACCTCGGCGCGGTCCTGCGCAGCGCCGGCGCCTTCGGTGCCGACGGCGTCATCATCCCCGAGCGTCGCTCGGTCGGCGTCAACGCCACCGTCTGGAAGGTCTCCGCCGGCGCCGCCGCCCGGGTGCGCGTGGCCCGCGAGACGAACCTCGTGCGCATCCTGGGGCAATTGAAGAAAGAGGGCTGCTTCGTCGTCGGCTTGGACGGGGCGGGCAGTACCGATATCGAGGATCTCACCTTGGCCGATTCCCCCCTGGTGCTGGTCACCGGCGCGGAGGGCGCGGGCCTGTCCCGCCTGGTGCGCGAAACCTGTGACGTGCTGGCATCGGTGCCGATCAGCCGCAGCGTGGAATCCCTCAACGCCGCCGTGGCCACGGGCATTAGTCTCTACGAGGTCGACCGTCTGCGGCGCCGGGCCGCCGCCGGAAGCGCCTCCTGAGCCGGCCGATTCGGCTGTTAGCACCCGGCTTCACTGAAACACTCCCCCATGATGGCCCCGTTGCTGACACAATGGGCCCCATCCGATCCACAGGAGGTCCCCATGGCTCAGGACGCTTCGCAGCGCTGGAACCGCACCGACGGCGTACTCATCGCGCCGGGCACGACGCCGGAGGCCGTCGCCGACGCCTTCGCCGCGCGCGGAGTGGTCGTGCGCCTGGAGTGGTTCCCGGCCACCACCCACCTGCTCAGCCTCACCCTCATGACCGACGTCGAGGGCCGGGTCGCGGTAACACCGCCCTCGCGCGGGGGCGTCGTGCCCGGGCCGCGCGTCAGTGAACTCGTGGAGTCCCTGGCCCGGGAGTTCACCGCCGATGTCGCCGTGGGCCCGGCCACCTTCAACGCCCTGCCCGACGACGTCGAGCTGCCCGTGGTCTCCCACCACGGCTCGGCCAGCGCCCACACCGTGGTGGTCTCCCCGATGAGCGCCTACATGGTGCCCCTGCAGGCCACGCTGCTGGAGCGTCCGCTGGCGGTGGCCTCGGCACCGAGCCTGGACCGCCGCATCGTCATGTACTCCGGTGAGGGCACGGACCTGGGTACCTTCGGCTGGGACGAGGAGTCCCTGCCAGCGCTGGTGCTGACCTCCGACGCCGAGGACATGTCGATCCGCGCCATCCCCACCGGAGACCCCGAGGACGACGCCGTCTTCTCCTGGGGGATGACGTCGCGCTACGTGTGGGGCGGGGTCGAGGAGCCCGGGCCTGCCCTGAAGTCCCTGGTCGACGAGCTCCTGGCGGACCTGACCGACGCCTCAGGGATCGTCGACGCCGTGCCGGGTGCGGACCTGGAGGCCGCGACCGCCGCCATCGTCCAGCCCGGCGTTGACGGTTTCGCCGCCATGCTTCAGGCTCTGGGCCTACCCGATTGGGTGTTGGAGGTCCTCACCGGCCGTCTGGCCCCGGTGGAGGTCCCCGGCGTCGTCGTGCACGAGCCGCGCGGGCTGTCCAACGCCGTGGGCCGCAGCGTGGGCCTGCTGCTGGCCGATCCCTCCACTCCGGGTTCGGCCTTCTGGCAAGGCTATGTGCGCACCGTGACGGACAAGCCCTGGGCGGTGCGGGGCGCCGCGCTCGTGGAGGCGGGTCTGGGTGGCGCGCTGCTGGGGGCCGCTGTGCGCCGTCGCCGTTCGACCGGGAGCCTTCCGGGCGGGATAGCGGCGGTGGGCGCCTTCCTGCTGGTGGACGCCATCACCGAGGTATCTCTGGCCTCCTGGACGCGTCACCGCGAGCTGCGCCGCCGCGCCGATGAGGAGATGGCCTTGGTCGCCGAGGAGCTCGGCGCCTGAGGGCTGCGCGGGGGCGGCCCGCCGAGGAGCACCCGGAGTCGACCGGTTCTCACATTCCCAGACGGTTCAGGACCAGAGCGACAAAGCGAACGAGATCGCCATCGCCGCCACCACCATGCCAAGAGCAATGACGACTATGTACTTCATTTCGTCGATAGTTCTCTGCTCGGAGGGCGAGCGCCCCTCGAGCTTCTGGAAAGTCAGCGATCCCGGGTTGCGCCTGAAAGTGGAATACCGATAGAACACCGGCACCGTCTGGCCGGTATGCACCACGAAATCGAGTCGTGGCATCGAATCGTAGAATAGCCGGCCGAAGTTCGGCGCAAGGACGACCTGCGCCAGCCCCGGCGGGACGGCGAACCTGACGGATTGGCCCGGCGACAGGCGGAACTGCCGGCCGTTGATCGTGAAGGGCACCGTCATGTTCAGCAGGGGCGATACGGAGGGGTCGAAGTGCAGGTCGATGAAGGCGCTGTTCTCCGGTGTCCGCCCCCGGCGAGGGCGTGAAAATCGGGACTGTCCCCGGTCATGTCTCTCAAGCGGTCCTTCTTATCGCCCCAGTCTCCCGAGAGCCAGGCTATCAACCGCACGGGCACCATCGCGGCCCCGGGCGCGTGTTCGTAGCCCGAGGCTCGAACTCCGAACCTGCACTGCCGTAAGCGGGCCGGAAGGTAGAAGGCGAGGGCTCGCACGATTGTGGAAGATGCCCGCACCAACCTGGTGCCCTACTGGCGTCCCCCTTACTCCCCCTTGAACTTCATGCCGGCGGTGAATCCGTAGGGGTTGGCCTCGTAGTCGGCCAGCGTCTGCTCGTCGCGGGCCGCGAATTCGGCGTCATCCTCGGGCAGCGGCTCCTCAACGTCGTCGAAGGAGACCGCCTCCATCTCCTGGGTGTCCCCCACCCCGAGATAGGCCCGCTCGTCGCGGTGCTGGGGCAGCACCGTGGCCACGTAGTCATCCACCGCCTCCTGGGTGGTGACGTAGCGGTTCTGCGCCTCGGACATGTACCAGCGGTGCTCGAGGATCTCGTGGAAGATCTCCGCCGGTTCGAGCTTGCGGCGCATCTCAATGGGGACCGAGTGGATGGTGGGCTCGAAGACCTCCGCCAGCCAGGCGTGGGCCACGATCTCGATGGGGTCGTCGCTGCGCCCGGACATGGCCCGGTAGGCCTCCAGGTCGTTGAGCATGCGCTGGCCCTGGCGCTCCTGAACGTCCAGTCCGGTCAGCCGCATGATCTGCCGGTGGTAGTGGCCGGCGTCGACGACCTTGGGCTGGATGGTGATGTGCCGGCCCTGGGAGTCCGTGTTCATGGTCAGCTCGGCGACGTCGTAGCCCATCTCATTGAGCCTCTGGACCCGGCGGCGCAGGCGCCAGCGCTCGTCCATGGAGAAAGACTCCTCGGCGGTGAGGACCTCCCACAGCTCGGTGTAGCGGCTGACGATCCGGTCCCCGACCTCGATGGTATCCACGCTCGGTTCCAGCAGGGCGCCGGCCTGCAGGTCCATGAGTTCGCCGATGATATTGGTGCGGGCGATATCGATGTCGTAGAGGCGCTTGCCCTCGGTGAGCCCCTCAGTGTGGAGCTCACCGGTCTCGGCGTCCACGAGATAGGCGGCGAAGGCCCCGGCATCGCGGCGGAAGAGAGTATTGGACAGGGACACGTCCCCCCAGTAGAAACCCAGCAGGTGCAGGCGCACCAGGAGGACGGCGAGGGCGTCGATGAGGCGGGTCGCGGTCTCGGGACGCATGTACTGGCTGAACAGGGCCCGGTAGGGCAGGGAGTAGGACAGGTGCTCGGTGATGAGCACCGAGTTGAGCTCCTCACCGCTCAAGCTGCGCCGGCCGGTAATAACCGCCGTCGGCTGCACGCAGGGCGCCCCCAGCCGCACCAGGTCGCGCAGGAGCTCGTACTCGCGATGCGCCACGGACTCGCCGATCTCCTTGACCGCGATCACGCGTTCGGAGAGGTTGACGAAGCGCACGATGTGGCGGGATAGACCGCGGGGCAGCGCGGCGAGGACCTCGGCGGGCCACTCCTCCAACGCCGTCTCCCAAGGGAGGTCAAGCAGCGCCGGGTCGATCGTCGCTGCCGTGATCTTCATGGACTGGGGCATATCTTCATTCTTCCAGGACAGAGGCCTCTTCGCCTTTCAAGGCGTGAGCTGCGGCCCACACCCTTCAGGGGCCTCGAGGAGGATCCGGGTCTTACCGCACGGTAGTCGCATCCGGGCCGTCCGACGACGACGCGGTCCCGTTCCCCGGCCGCACACTGCACTCAATCCGATCCCCCCAGCGGGTCCGACCCCGCCTCGATGAGAACGACGGCGGCGCCGCCCCGCAGAGGGGAACGGCGCCGTCGTCGTCAGCATTCTCAGGAAGGCAAGCGCTTGCCGGTGGAGGCGGAGAAGATGTGCTCCTGACCGGGGCGGATCCGCACGTAGACGGTCTCACCCGGCTCGGGGGCGGTACGCGGGGGCACGCGCACGATGATCTGGCTGGAGTCCTCACCGGAGCCGAGCTTGGCCTCGGATTCCTCAGCACCCACGAGCTCGCCGTAGATGTAGGCATCGGAGCCCAGCTCCTCGACGAAGGACAGGCGCACCGGGATGGAGTGCTCGTCCTGGGCGGAGACGACGTCGAGCGACTCGGGCCGGAACCCGATGGTCACCTTGCCGCCGTCCTCAGAGGTGATGGCGTCCAGGGTCGCCTTGGACAGCTGGATCTTGGCAGCGCCGACGGTGGCGACGTCGCCCTTGACCGTGAACTGCCCCAGGTTCATGGCCGGCGATCCGATGAAGCCGGCGACGAACTCGTTGGCGGGGTGGTCGTACATCTCACGCGGAGTCCCGACCTGCTGGAGCACGCCGTCCTTGAGGACCGCGATGCGGTCGCCCATGGTGAGGGCCTCGGTCTGGTCGTGGGTGACGTAGACCGTAGTAACGCCCAGCGAGCGCTGGAGCGAGGCGATCTGGGTGCGGGTCTGGACACGGAGCTTGGCATCCAGGTTGGACAGCGGCTCATCCATGAGGAAGACCTTGGGCTTGCGCACGATGGCGCGGCCCATGGCCACACGCTGACGCTGACCTCCGGAGAGCGCCTTGGGCTTGCGGTCCAGGTACTCGGTCAGGCCCAGGATCTTGGCTGCCTCGCGCACGCGCTTGTCGATCTCGGCCTTGGGGGTGCCCGCGATCTTCAGGGCAAAGCCCATGTTGTCGTGGACGGTCATGTGCGGGTAGAGCGCGTAGTTCTGGAAGACCATGGCGATGTCACGGTCCTTGGGCTGAACGTCGGTGACGTCGCGGTCACCAATGAGGATGCGACCGGCGTTGACGTCCTCCAGGCCCGCGAGCATGCGCAGAGAGGTGGACTTACCGCAGCCGGAGGGGCCAACGAGCACGAGAAACTCGCCATCGGCGATCTCGAGGTTGAGAGCGTCAACACTGGGGCGGTCATTGCCCGGGTAAATTCGCGTGGCGTTCTCGAAAGTAACAGTTGCCATGGGTGGTGCTTCCCTTCACCGGCAGGTACGTGCCGGACGATCCGTCGTGAAAGGTGCCGATGCGTGTCCGCATTGACACGTACCGCGGTCGGTCATTCGACCGTGGACGGGTTCATACTGACACACCCTTCACGGTTTGGCCAGCGATTCATAGCAATCTTTCAGGGTGATCTTTTCCGGAAATGGCGACGAAAGGACGCCACCTGGTCGACGAAACCCCGACAGAACCTCGGCCGGCCGGCCGGGGAGGTGCCGGCGTCGACCGACGCGCCCACCCATCGCCCCCGATGCCGCTCGCCCGCCCGCCCGTATCGACACTCCGGTCGGTGTAGACCTCCCCATCCCCTCCACCGACAGCGGGCCGCCCGACCGCCGGGAATAGGCGCCAGCGCTGGCTTTTCCCCGCGATATGGCCCACAGTCGGGCGAACAGCCCCACAGGTGAGGGGCACCCACGAGCTGAAACAGCCCGGTACTGTGGGGACCATGACGCAGAACATCGACGCGCACCCGGGCGAACCGGTCACCCTGAGCAAATTGCGCGCTGGAACCCTGGTGGGGGGTTACCGGCTTCTGCGTCGTCTGGGCGCCGGAGGAATGGGCGTGGTGTGGGAGGCCGCCGACGAGGGCGGCCGCCACGTGGCCATGAAGATCCTCCATCCCCAGATCGCCGCGGACCCCACGGCCCGGCGCCGCCTGGACCGCGAGGCCAGCGTCCTAGCCCGGGTGAGGGACACGCGCGTGGCCCGCATCCTGGACATCGAGACCGGGGACGGCTCCCTGGGCATCACCTTCGTCATCACCGAGCTCGTCGAGGGCCCCACCCTCCAGCACGAGGTGGAGCACGAGGGCGTCTACGACCTGACCACCGACGCCCGAGACCTGGCCGATCTGGCTCACGGACTGGTCGACTCGCTGCGCGCGGTCCACTCCGCCGGCGTCATCCACCGCGACCTCAAGCCCTCCAACGTCATGCTCAGCGCCCAGGGCCCGGTTCTTATCGACTTCGGCATCGCCCAGGTGGCCGACGACGTCCGGCTCACTCAGACCGGTCAGGTCACCGGTACGCCCGGTTTCATTCCCCCGGAGATGCTCGACGGCGGGGAACCGACCCCCGACGTCGACTGGTACGCCTGCGCGGGCGTGCTCCTGTTCACCGTCACCGGACTGGCGCCCTTCGGTTCGGGGGCGTGGCAGGTGGTCTTCCGCCGCGTCTACGCGGGCACCCCGGAACTGGGTGACCTGGAACAGGAGAACCCGGCCCTGGCGCGGGCCTTCACAGCGGCGCTCGCCCCGGAGGTCGAGAACCGACTGGGCCCGGATGGCCTGCTGGAGGTGCTCGATGAGATCGCCGAGGGCGGCACCGGTCAGGAGGCCGTCGACCGGCTCCTGGGTGCGGAGGGGGAAGAGGCGGAGGCCGATGACGAATCGGCCGAGTCGGAGACGAATACGAGCACCTACATCCCGGGCTACGGCATCGCTCCGACCGGCTACGGCATTCAGCAGAGCGCCGGCAGTGCGTCCTCGGCCTCTCCGGCCGCCTACGGCAGCCCCGTCTCGGCGGGCTCCGCCGCTGACGGCGGATACGGCTACATGACGGCGCCGTCGGCGTCCTCGGCCGCTTCGGTTCAGCCCCCGCCCGCCATTCCACCGCGGTCGTGGTACCGGAACGGCTCCCCGATGCCGACGGGCCCGGCGCAGTCGATGCAGTACGGAGTCGGAAGCCCCGCTCCCATGGCGTCGTCGGGGGCCTATCCACGGCCCGCGCCATCCGGGCAGGTACCGATGTTCCCCTACTCGGGGTACCACCCGACGACGGCTCAACCCGGCTACTCCCAGGTCGCCGCCCGCCCAGCGGCAGGGGCGATGACGGGGCCGATGATGACCGGCGCCCAACCGGTTCGGGCTCAGCGTTCGGCTGTCCCCGCCCGCGCCGGAGAGCTGCCCGAGTGGGCGCAGGAGCCGCAGCGGCGCCCGCTGATGCTCCTGATCCTCGGGTTCACGCTGTCCACCGTGGGGATCATAAGACCGGGGTGGACCGCCATCCTCGCCTCAATTCTGACCCTGGTGGCCGGCACCGTCGGCCGGGCCCAGGACGCCCGGCGCTGGAACCGGCTTCAGCGCGGCTCCACCTCGCCGGCCGACACCTCTCTCATGTGGGCGGCGACGCCGTGGTACCTGCTGCGCTCGCTGTTCTCAACTGGTTTCGCCGCTCTCCTCGCCTTTAGCGTGAGCATGCTCTACTTCTATCTCGTGGGCCGGAACTTCGTCGATGTCACCACGGATACCACCTACTCCGTAACCGTCACCAGCACGCTCTCCTTGCTCTTCATGTCGACCGAAGCCCTTTATCTCCTGACCCTATGGCTGATCCCCTGGGGGGCTCCCACGCGTCGCGGAGGGGCGCACATCGCCAACATGATCGCGACCAATCCCCTGCGCCGAAACAGCATCTGCACGAGCCTCATGCTCATCGGCCTCTTCACCTTCGTCCTGTGCGCCATGGGATTGGCTCCTTCCCCCTCTCTCAGCCCCTTCTAAGCCCCTCAGGCCGACGCGGCAGCGGGGCGCTCGGCCGGACCGGCCCCGCAACGACCGATGCGTCACAATCCGCTGGCGGCAGACGTCAGGCGTGGTTTCCAACAGGTTCGTCGGGCAGAATGACACTGATATGGCTATGACTCGTTGATGATTCATCTTCTTCGTCGTCCGCTTGCCCACGCACCACAAGGAGCACCGAGTTGTCCACTAACCAGCCCCGCCCGTCCAAGGCCCAGCGCCGTGAGGCCGCACGTCTCAAGGCCAAGGAGCTGCGAGAGGCAGAGGCCCGCCGTGCGCGCCGCAACACGATCGCCCGCCGCAGCTTCATCGGAGGCGCGGGAGTGGCCGCGGCCGGCGGCCTGGGCTACCTGGGTTATCTGGCGGTCAACCGGAACAAGAAGGAGTTCCCGGCCGCGGGCAAGGGCCTGGCCACCAAGAAGGCGGACCAGAGCGGTGTCCCCAAGCAGGTCCTGGCAGACGCCTCCTGGACCTACGGGGAGGGCAACAAACTCGACACCATTGCCGCCTCCGCGCCCGTTCTGGACATCTACTTCGACTACTCCTGCTCGCACTGCGCCCAGTTCGAGGGCACTCACACCCAGGAGATCAACCAGCTCCTGAGCGATAAGAAGATCACCCTGGCCCTTCACCCCTGCAAGCTCCTCGACCAGGAGTGGACCAGCGTGGTCATGAACGCCATGGGCGTGGTGCTCGACGAGGCCCCGGCGCAATCGCTGAGCTTCCACGGCGCCGCCTTCGAGATCTTCTCCCAGTTCATACAGACCAAGAACCAGAGCAACATGAGCGTCGAGGGTCTGGTCGCCGCCGCCAACAAGGTGAATGTTCCCGCCGAGGTATCCGCCAAATTCAAGGCCGCCATCGACTCCAACAAGTACAAGAACTGGGTCGCACTCGGAGACAAGGCCTTCGCCGACAGGGGCCTCCAGGCCACCCCGTCCGTCTTCTTCAAGGGTGAGAAAGTCGACCTGAACAAGCTGCAGTCGTCGACGGCCCTGACCGAGCTCGTCACCGGCACCACGCCGACGGCGCAACCTTCCCAGCAGCCCTCCCAGCAGCCGGCCGAACAACCGGCCGAGCAGCCCGCTGAGCAGCAAGGGGCCGAGGAGGGCACGGCGGAGCAGGGCTGAGCCAAACGCACGTCTCGCACGGGTCCCGTACGATTCCTCCCGACACCGGAGCAGGCTCGCACTCGTCGGTTTCCCGCCCCGGGTCGGTCTGTGCCAGACTGTCCCCCGCACCTGCGGCCGCCTCGCCGGCCGTACGCCGCTTTAGCTCAGTTGGTAGAGCAGCTGTCTTGTAAACAGCAGGTCGTCGGTTCGAGTCCGACAAGCGGCTCCACTCATCGGCCGCAGCCGTCCAGGTCCTGACGCCGCCATCGTCTCGAGGACCGGCATCGAGCTCACCACCGGGAGGGGACATGTCGGTGATCGCGCCGCAGGCGCCGCCGTGCGCGCTCCACGACTCCGGTACCTGCCGCTCCTGCCCCCACCTGTCCCTGCCGCCGCTAAGCCAGCTGGCCGCCAAGCAGTCGCGCGTCTCCTCCCTGCTGGCCGAGCACGTCCCCGCCGACCGATGGGAGCCGCCGGTCGGAAGTGCTCCGGAGCACTTCCGCAACAAGGCGAAGATGGCGGTGGCCGGGACCGCCGCCCGCCCCACTTTGGGAATCCTCGACGGCACCGGCCACGGTGTCGACCTGCGCACCTGCCCGCTGCACGTGCCGGCGATCGGGGCGGCCCTGCCGGTCCTGGCAGATCTCATCACCGACCTGGACCTGCGCCCCTACGACGTGCCCGCGCGCCGCGGCGAGCTCAAGCACGTCCTGGTGACCGCCTCGCCCGACGACGACCTCATGGTGCGTTTCGTTCTACGTTCCCGGCGCCACCTGGACCAGCTGCGCGCTGCGATGACCGACTTGCGCCGCCGCCTGCCTCAACTGGCGGTGGTCGGAGTCAATATCCAGGGCATCCATCAGGCGGTCATCGAGGGCCCCGAGGAGATCGTCCTGACCGCTGAGGACCGGCTCCTCATGCGACTGAGTCTGCCGTCGTCGGAATCGGGCGCCCCGTCCGGGCAGCGGCACCCCGACGACGTCGAGCTGCCGCTCTACCTGCCCACCCGTTCCTTCTTCCAGACGAATACGGCGGTGGCCGAGGCGCTCTACGCCACCGCCCGAGCCTGGGCCCGGGAGTCCGAGCCGGCCCGGGTATGGGACCTGTTCTGCGGCGTCGGAGGATTCGCCCTGGCCCTGGCCGCGCCCGGCCGCCGGATCCTGGGGGTGGAGGTCTCGGCCCCGGCCATCACCGGGGCGCGCGATGCCGCCGCCCTCATGGGGCTGGATCCTGCGCTCGTGCGCTTCGAGGCCGGTGACGCCCGCGTCCTGGACCCGGCCGCACCGGGCGGCAGCGCCTCGGGGGTGTCCGGGGTAGAGCGGCCGGACCTGCTCGTAGTCAACCCGCCCCGACGCGGGATCGGGGAGCAGCTGGCCACTCGGATCGAGGCCTCAGGTGTGGAACGCGTGCTCTACTCCTCCTGCAACCCCCGCACATTGACGGCGGATCTGGCACACCTGCCCTCGATGCGCGTGGTGCGGGCCCGCCTGTTCGACATGTTCCCGCACACCGACCACGCCGAGGTGCTCGTCGAGCTGGTCCGCAGCTAGCTCGCGTCGACGCGCCCCGAGGGGGCTGTGGCAGCCGGCTACTCGAGCTCGTCCAGGGCGGCGCGCACGTCGGCCAGGCAGGTGTTGATGGCTTCGGCCTCGTAGGGGACCTCCAGATCGCGCACACGCACGGCCAGGTCGGCCAGATCCCGGGCCTCGGCGAAGCCCTGGTCGACCAGAGCGCGCGCGGCGGCCACGGAGTCGGCCCGCCCGGCGCCGGCGGC
Organism: Actinomyces sp. oral taxon 849 str. F0330; assembly: GCF_000239715.1. Taxonomy (NCBI): domain Bacteria; kingdom Bacillati; phylum Actinomycetota; class Actinomycetes; order Actinomycetales; family Actinomycetaceae; genus Actinomyces; species Actinomyces sp. oral taxon 849. Next base: position 32,512 of record NZ_JH470349.1, read on the forward strand.
CGCAGCCGCCTCCACCAGTTCCAGGATCGGGCCCTGAATAACGCCGAGGTCCTCGGCCACGAGGTCCAGCTCACCGCCCACTAGCTCGCGGCGCGCATCCAGGAGGGCCACGCGCTCGGTCAGGGTGTCGGCGCCGTCGCCCAGCGCCGTGCACAGCTCCTTGAGGCTGCCGACGGCGTCGTAGGCGTCAACCTCGTCCTCACCCTCGATGATCTGGAGGGCGAAGAGCCCGGCCGCCAGGTTGTGCAGGCGGGCCAGGGCGACGCGGAAGCTTGCCGAGTCCAGGTCTCCGCGCAGCTCCTCGATCTGACTGCGCAGCGGGTGAAGCTGCTCGCAGCACTCCAGAACCAGGGCGTCGACCTGCTGACAGCGCTCGGCGACGTCGTCGGCCCGCTGTCCCTGCCCGAGGACCGCGACATCCGCGCTGACGGCCCGCATGGCCTCGCGCAGGGCGCCCAGACGGACCGAGAGGGCCCCGATCTCACCGGCCCGCTTCCCCAGGAGGTCGACGAGCCGCTGCCCCTCCTTGAGGATGCTGACGAGCCCGGCGGTCTCGGACTCGATACGGCTCATGGCGGCCAGGATCCGGGCAACGGGGCCGCCGGCCTGCGGACTGTCGGGGATGCCGACACCGTGGGCCAGGAGCTCGCCGACCTCGGCGACCAGCACCCGGCGGGTGAAGTCGATGGTGTCGGCGTAGCCCAGGGCCCGCAGTTCGGCCAAGAGGGCGGCCTGCCCCGCCGCGGCCACCTCCCGGCGCGTCGAGCCGGCCGCGGCCGAGGCCTCCTCGACCTCGCGGACCCGGGCGTAGGCGGCCTCGACATCGTCGCGCAGATCGGTGAGCATCGGCAGCGTGCGCACAGACAGGTAGCCGGATCCGGAGGGAACGATCGTAGCGAAAACGCGGTAGCAGCCGTCATCGGAGGAGCGGTTGGTGATGTAGGCGCTGGCGGCCCGTCCCTCCTCGATCGCTTCCCAGATGCTGCGGAACAGGCCGGCAGGCATGTCCGCGTGCCGGACGACGTTGTGGGCACGTCCCACCAGGGCACCGCGTGGATAGCCGGACAGGCGCATGAAGGTGGAGTTGGCGCGGCGGATGCGACCGTGGGAGTCCGTGGTGGAGAAGAAGAGCTCGTCGGCGGCGAAGACGTGCTCGACGGGAGCGGCGGACTCGACCATGAGTAACCTTCCTGGGGCGGAGGCAGGAGCGGGAAGAAGTGTCAGCACCTGCGGGGCTATCGTAGGACCTTAGTCGGAAGCCTACTCGCGACCGACGTCCGGGGCGGCCGAACCAGGTGGGGCGACGCATCACAGTGGATCCGGCCACGCCCTGTCGATCGAACGGTCGTGGATGACGGTAGGACGATGTTCGGAAGGCGGCTGGTCGGCAGGGAGCCGGCGCGCGATCGGGGATGTTTCCCCATGCCGTGTCGCCGCCAATGCCCTGACAGCCTCCGGAGACGTCCCTAGCCTGTCCCCATGGCCCCACTCCCGCCCACGAACCCGCCCGAGTTCGACCATCACGGTCCGTCCCGCCGTCACCTGCTGACACTGGCCGCACTCGTCCCCGCGGTCGCGGCGCTGCTGGGGTCGTGCTCGTCGGCATCCGGGAAGGCGCTGACCTCCAAGACCGCTCATGAGACGGTGGCGCCCTCCGAGGTCGCCTCGCAGGTGACCACTGCGGCCTCCGCCTGCGACCAGCTCGGCGGTCGGCTCCTGGCCCACTACCTCAAGGAGGCTCCGGATACCACGGCGATGGCCTCCCCGCTCAGCCTCGCCTTCGTCATAGCGATCCTGGCCGACGGTGCCACGGACGCCGCAGCCCAGGGCTATGACGCGCTTCTGGGGCTCTCGGGCGAAGAGAGGGACCGCGCCTGGTCGGCCATCCAGAACTCCCTGAACCGCTACGACCGCGACCTCAAGGGCTTCGACCCCGACAAGATCCCGGACAAGCCGCTCGTCCACCTGGCCAACCACGTCCTCATCGCCGAGAGGAAGGACCTCCAAGTCAAGCAGTCCTACCTCGATACGGTCCTGCGCTGGTTCTCCGCCGAAATCGAGCAGATCAACGTGAACTCGATGCAGAAGAACCTCGACGCCTGGGCCTCGCGCAACACGGCCGGCCTCATCCCGAAAAGCGGCATCAATGTCACGAGCGACACCCGCCTGGTGGTGCAGAACGCCCTGCTCTTCGCAGCCCAATGGGCCTCTCCCTTCAAGGCCGAGGACACGTCACCGAAGAACTTCACGCTCGCCGACGGCAAGACCATCAAGGCCGATCTGATGCACGACACCCGTTCCATCCCCTACGCCACCGGGCAGGGCTGGGCAGCGGTGCGCCTGAACTACTCCGGCGGGGGAAGCAACGCCGACGCTTCCCCCGAGGACTCCCAGCTCACCCTCGACGTCGTCCTGCCCGACTCCGGGAACCTACCCTCCTCCATGGATGCCGGAACGTGGGCGGCGGCCTCGAAAGCCCTCGACTCCGCCACAACCCGAGAGGTCAAACTGGCCCTGCCCAAGCTGGACCTCACCTCCCAGCCCAAAGAGCTCCTCGAATTCCTGAAGAAGCAGGGGCTCAAGCCCGAGGGCCTGGACAAGATCGCGCCCGGGCTCACGCTGGCGCACGTGGTCCAGCAGGTGCGCCTCATCCTGGACGAGGAGGGCACGGTCGCGGCAGCCCTGAGCGAGGGAGAGGTGGCGGTCATGGCGGCGCCAGAGCCGGACAAGCCGATCGAGTTCACGGTGGATCACCCCTACGTGCTGCGATTGCGGGATCTGACCAGCGACACCGCGCTGGTGGAGGCCGCCGTCATGGATCCCACCGTCAAGACCATCGGCGCCTCGACCTGACCGCGACGCAGGGCGCCCGATACGAATCTTCCGGCCGGTGGGGCCGCTTCACCGCCCGGAGCTCCTCAAGACGGTAGGCTCCAGGGCTGACAGGAAGCCGTTGCGGGAGCGCCCCGTCTCGGTCCGCCGCCTCTTTTCAACCAGCAGGAGAACTCCTCATGACCGTCGAGCTCGTCACCGCCTCCAGCCCGGAGATCGTCGAGGCCATGGAGCGCCTCATCCCGCAGCTCTCCCGTAGTGCCCCGGCGCTGAGCGCCGAGCAGTGCGAGGCCTTCATCGCCCAGGAGGGGGTCTTCCTCTTCGTCTTCCGCCCCGAGGCCGACTCCGGCCGGAACGCCCCTATCCTAGGCATGCTCACACTGGCGACCTTCACGATCCCCACGGGCCTGCGCGCCTGGGTGGAGGATGTCGTCGTCGACAGCGAGGCCCGCGGCCAGGGCGCCGGCCAGGCCCTCGTGGAGGCCGCCGTCGAGTACGCCGGGAAGATGGGGGCACGTACCGTGGACCTCACCTCGCGTCCTTCGCGCGAGGCCGCCAACCGCCTCTACCGCCGCGCCGGCTTCGAGCTGCGGGAGACCAACGTCTACCGCTACGCCCAGGCCTGAGCGGCCCCCACGGCCCCTTCCCACCACCACACTTCGACAAAATCTTCACAGACGACACGGCTCCGCGTCATTTGTGAAGATTTTGTCGATGTGCGGGGCCTAGGCGGTCGGGCGCCCCAGGAGGGAGTCGATGAGATCAGCCAGGCTGGAGACCGTGCCGTCGCACTGCTCCACCACCTCCGGCGGCGACCACGGCAGGGCGTAGGCGTGGTCGGCGGCCTGGTGCATGGTGATGTCGTTCCAGGAGTCCCCGATGGACCAGGTCTCAATGGGCTCGGCCGGTTCTGAAACGCCGGCGGAGTCACTGGCAACGTCACCGGCAGGGTCCTGGGCAGGCGGTTCGCTGAGGCTCGCCACCAGCTGCCTGAGGCCCGCACCCTTGGAGGCGGAGGCGGAAACGACGTCGATGAAGTCCTGGTTGCGGAATCCCACCGCCTGCCCGTCCCAGCGCCGGCGCAGGTAAGTCTCGGTGCGGGAGGCTATCTCCGGGTCGGTGAAGCGCATCGGCACACCGATGACCTCGCGCCCGTCCAGGTCGCGCCGGGTAGCCGGGCGGAACAGGGTGAGCAGATCGGATCCGGAGCCGATCGTGTCGTAGATGAGCAGATCCTCGTCCAGCCCGGTTGTGAACACGGCGACGCCAGGAGCCCCTTCGACGAAGTCGAGGATGTCCTCAACGACGCCGGGCGGCAGGGCCGTCGAGCGGCGCACCCTGATGTCCTCGTCCACAATGACGGCGCCCGTGTAGAGGATGGCATTGTCGAACTCCAGGCCCATAGGCACCACGACGTGCTCCAGCGCCGAGACCGACCTGCCCGTATTGATGACCAGGAGGTTGCCCGCAGCCCGCCACCGGGCCATGGCCTCGCGGTCGCGCAGCGGAATCGTCCCGTTGAAGACGATGGTGCCATCCAGGTCGGTGGAGATGAGCCTGCGTGGCATAGGGAGTCCTTTCAGTCGGGTGCTGCCGGGTTTCGGCGGCCTCGGAGGCATCGGGGAGCCGCCTAGGAGGCATCGGCAGACTCATTCTCCTCATCCGTGGCGGCCACGTCAGCAGACTGCTCAATCTCCCGGTCTGCGGACTCCCGGCGGGCCTTCTTCTTTGCCTTGCGGGCCTTCTTGGCCTGCTTCTTGTCCTCACGTTGCTGGCGCTCACGGGCCCACTGCGTGTAGTTCTCCAGGAGCGAGCGGGAGTCGGGGGTGAGGATCTTGTTGTCCTCGAGCAGGCCCTCGGCGCGCAGGATCATGAACTGCAGGTACTCGGGGTTGCGGGTGAGTCCGTATTGCTTCTTGGCCTCTTCCAGGTCGGAGACGTCGCGGCGCACCTGGCGCTCGATCATGGCCCGTCCGCCCATGAGGAAGATGGCCAGGATCAGGGCCAGGATCGAACCGATCCCCCGGGTGAAGGGGTAGAGGACGCAGGCGATGACCATGAGCCAGGTGACGTATTTGCCCACGGAGTGGGTGTAGCCGCGCCAGCGCCCGTCCTCCCCGGTGGCCCAGGTGCGGATCTTGGCGCGCCCGTCGGGGTCGCCGCCGTTGAACCAGTCGCGTACCCGGGTGCCGAGCGGCTTCCGGCTGTTCATCTTGCTGTTGTCGCTCATGCACAGTCGCCTTCCAGGATCGCGGTGATGAGCTCTGCCACGGAGCCCGCGGTCGTCTCGCAGGCGGCCGTCACCTCCGGAGGCGACCAGGGCAGGGCGACGGCGTGGTCGGCGACGGCGTGCATGTCCAGGTCGTTCCAGGAGTCGCCGATGGTCCACACCTCGATATCCCGTCCCGCCAGGGGGCCCTCCAGGAGAGCTCGCAGGCCCGCGCCCTTGGTGGCGCCGGCGGGCACGAAATCGAGGAACTCCTGGTTGCGGTGGCAGTCCAGAACACCCTCCCAGCGCTGGGTGAGATCTCGATAGAGGCGATCACGCAGGGCATCATCGGTGACGCGCAGGGGTACGCCGATGAAGCGGTGGGAGTCCATCTCCTCCAGGGTCATGTTCTCGAAGACCGCCAGGATCGGGGAGATCTCGTCGTTGTTGTCGGCCAGGATGTAGTCGGTCTCGATGGTGGTGGCGTAGGTGGTCACCCCCGGCAGGTCGACGGTGCGGGTCGCCACGTCCCGGGCGACGCCGTCGGGCAGGTAGCGGGCGGAGAGGACCTGATAGTCGCCGTCGATGAGGACCGCTCCAGTGAAGACGACGCCATAGTCGAAATCGACGCCCAGGGGCGCAAGGACATCGCGGGTGGCGAAGGAAGACTTGCCGGTGTCGATGGCCAGGAGGTTGCCGGCGCTCCGCCAGCTGGCCATGGCCTCGCGGTCGACCGGGGAAACGGAGCGGTCGAAGACAATGGTGGCGTCCAGGTCGGTGACGAGGAGTCGGGTCACACTGGTTCCTTGCTGCTGGAGGGGTGCGGAGGGCGCTGGCAGTCGGGGTGGGGGCGAGAGCTGGGAGACGACGTCAGGCGGTCACGATGGGGCGTTGGTGGCGGCTGGGAAATCCGGCGGGAGCCCCGCGCATTCTACCGAGCGCGTGGAGCGGGGAAGCCCCTATCCGGGTCTTCCCCGCTCCGTGGCGAGTGGCGTGAGGCGGGCTGTCAGGCTCCCGGCACTCCCAGGACGTGGGCCCAGCGCCCCAGGATGCCGATGACGAACATGCCCAGGATGATCCACAGGGCGTTGACCTTCTTATTGAGCAGCCACATGCACAGGAAGGTGAGCCCCAGCGCCGCCAGGCCGGGCAGCAACTGGTTGAGGACGTCCTGAAGGGTCGTCGTTGTGACGATATGAGTCTCTCGGTCTTCGACCTTGGAGACCACCAGCGGGAAATAGATCTTGGTCCACTGCGACACCAGCGCGCCCATGACGAACAGACCCATGATCGCGGCCATCTGGGTGATCTTCTTGAGCTGGCCGCCGCCGACCTCGGTGACCAGGGTGGTCCCCCGCTCGTAACCAACCTTCAGACCGTACCAGCGGGTGAGAACGCGCAGGACGTTGATGCCGACGAAGAACAGCAGTGGGCCTAAGAAGGAGCCGTTGAGAGCCAACGACGCGCCCAGGGCCGCCAGGACGGGGCGGGCGGTGCCCCAGAAGATGGGGTCGCCGATACCGGCAACCGGCCCCATGAGGCCGATCTTGACGTTGGTGATGGCGTCCTCACCAATGTCCTCGCCCTTGGACTTCTGCTCCTCCATGGCGGCAGTGACGCCGAAGATGACCGAGGAGGCCCAGGGGTGGGTGTTGTAGAACTCCAGGTGCCGCTTGAGGGCGGCCGCCTGGGCGGCCTTGTCGCCGCGGTAGACCTTCCGGATGGCCGGCATGAGCGTGTAGCAGAAGCCCATGGCCTGCATGCGCTCGAAGTTGAAGGAGCCGAGCAGGAAGGTGGAGCGCCAGTACATCCGCATGAGATCGCGGTTGTTGAGCATCTTCTCCGATGTGGCCGGAGCGGTTTCAGTAGTCATCAGAATCTTCCTTCTTCCAGCTCAGTCGAGCTCGTCGTCGAGGTCGTCGTCCAGGTCGCTGCTGGAGCCGCCACCGGCTGCGGGCGAGGCGGCAGCGGGCAGGCGCACGGAGTCGTGGAACTCGGGGTTGAGCTGGACATAAATGACGGCGAGACAGGCCCCCAGGATGCCCAGTGCCACAAGCGACACGGCGGTCGGCGTGGAGCTGACGATCCATTGGGCCATGCCATCGACCCCCTTATCCAGCTGGTCCTCAACCTTCCCGCCGTGGGAAGTGACGGTGGTGCCGAAGGTAGCGAAGACGAAGCCCAGGAAGAAGAAGGGCATGAGCTTGCGCGCCTTCATCATGTTGATGACCATGGCGTAACCGACGACGACGATGAAGCCACCGGCGATGTTGAGCCCATCGGTGATGACCTTGGGAATGGCCTCCAGGGTATCCTTCACGGTCTCACCATCGGCCAGGATGGCGACGGCAGCCGTCGGAACGGCCACCCGAAGCCCCTGAAGGCCCAGGGTGGTGAAGTGCATGATGGCGATGCCCCGGTAGTTGGCCTGCTCGGCGAAGCGGTCCGCTTGATGGGCGAAGAAGATGGCGATCGTTCGCACGAAGATCGTCAGTCCTTGCCCCGCCGCAGCCACTAGTACGGCCACAGTCACGGCCTGGTTAATAGCATCGCCCTGGGCGATTCCCTGGTTGACGAACACCACGGCGACGACCGTGGAAACCGTGGAGGCCAGAGCGGCGTCGGGCGCCATGGCGGCACCGACGTTCATCCAGGCCAGGGCGATGAGCTCGAGGGTTCCACCGGCAACGATTCCGACGGTGGGGTTGCCCAAGGCAATACCGGTCAGGGTGCAGGCGACGAGCGGGCGGTGAAACTGCCGCTCGTCCAGGACGCTGGCCATACCCGCGACGAATGCCACGAGCGTGACCAGAATGATCTGGATCAGATTGATGTCATGCACGGTACGTCTCTCTCATGTGAGGGCTGACAAGACACCCCTTCTGGTCCCGCCACCACGAAGGAGCGGGATGGGATGTCTGAGGGATATGCGGGGAGTGGGTGCTGACGGCGTCAAAGATCGTCGGAGCTCAGAGCAGCCCCTTGTCCTTGAGCGTCTCCATGAGATCGGAGCTCGCGGTGGAGGGCACCTGCTGGATGTACTGCTTGATGCCGCGCGAATCGATCTCCTTGAAGGCCGCGACGTCCTCAGGGCTGGCGTAGACGGCCTGGGAGACCTGGCTGGTGCCCTGCTTGAAGGTCATACCGCCGACGTTGACCTCCTTGGCCTCCACACCCAGGTCGAGCAGGCGCACGATGTCGGCCGGAGTCTCGACGACGATGACGGCCTTGAGGGCCTCGTACTTGGGGTTCTTGTAGACGCGGGCGGCCTTCTCGACGCCCAGCACGTGGACCTTCACCTTGCCGCCTCCGGTCTGCAGCATGAGGGTCTTGCGCAGCTCATCGTTGGCGGCGCCGTCGGAGACGGCGAGGATGGCCTCGGCTCCAAGGGATCCGGCCCAGTTGTTGGCGACCTGTCCGTGGACCAGGCGGGAATCGATACGCAGGAGCTTGACATCCATCAGAGCTCGTCTCCTTCATCGTCAGAAGTGGTGGTGGGTGCTGGGGTGAAGACCTCGGAGAGGACTTTGACGCCGTCGGTGGCGGACGTCCGGGCGGCCTCTACGAGCTCGGCGAGCCCGGCGCCAGCGAGGCGACGGGACAGGACCTCGATGACCATGGGCAGGTTGACACCGGTGACGACATCGGCGTCATCGCGGCCCGCGGCGAAACGGGCGGCAGCGTTATATGGGCTGCCGCCGAAGAGGTCGACGAGGATGAGGTGCTCCTGACTGGGGGACGCCTCGACCGCGGCGGTGTACTTCGCCAGCAGGTCGTCGGGCCCCTCGGAGGGGTCGAAGGTGACGGCGACGACGTCGTCACTGGGGCCGACGATCATCGCGGAGGAGGCAACGAGGCCTTCAGCCAGGTGTCCGTGAGCGGCTATGACCAGGGAAGCCATGGGCGGGAACCTTTTCCATCCGGGCTGCCGCCGAGGATTCCGTGAGGCCCGGGCAACAGCGACGTGTGTGACATGGCGACGATAGGGACGATCGACGTGATCACCACCACGTAGACGCCCACCAGTTTCACACAAAAAACCACAAAACCGACATTGCTAACACGCGTTAGCATATGCAAACCTCGATTGTGCGGCGTAAATACGCGTTTTTATTTAATCAAGGTCGAACATGGAATGCGAAAACCGGCTGTTTGTGTTTTATGTCACATCATAGGACGATGGTCCCCGTTTCGTCAGCGGCGTCACGCACGCGGCACGTTGCGCTCGAGCTCTGCGAGCCAGGCAGTCGCCGCGGCATCGGAGGGCATGCGCCAGTCCCCGCGAGGCGACAACGAGCCGCCGGCCACCACCTTGGGGCCATTAGGCAGGGTCGAGCGCTTGAACTGGTTGGTGAAGAAGCGTCGGTGGAACAGCTCGAGCCAGTGGCGGATCTCGGGAAGATCGTAGGCGACCCTCTCCGCTTGGGGCAGGCCCTCGGGCCAATCCCCGGCAGTCGCGTCCGACCAGGCCTGATACGCCAGGAAGGCGATGCGACTGGGGCGCGCCCCTCGGCGCAGCACGTGCCACAGGGTGAAGTCCTGCAGGGCGTAGGGCCCGATCTTGGCCTGGGTGGACTGGATGGCACCACCGGCTCCGGCCGGGACCAGCTCGGGGCTGATCTCGGTGTCCAGGATGGACAGCAGCGTGCGCCCGACGACGTCGTCGAACAGGCGCTCGGCGACCACCCAGCGGATGAGGTGCTGGATGAGGGTCTTGGGAATACCGGCGTTGACGCCGTAGTGGGCCATCTGGTCGCCCACCCCGAAGGTGCACCAGCCCAGGGCCAGCTCGGAGAGGTCGCCCGTGCCCAGGACGATGCCGCCGCGGTGGTTGGCGATGCGGAAGAGGAAGTCGGTGCGCAGGCCCGCCTGAACGTTCTCGAAGGTGACGTCGTAGAGGTCCCGCTCACTGATGCCATCGGGGAGGTCGCCGGTGCGGGCGTACTCGCCGTAGGGGTGGCCCATCTCGGTGAGCATCTGGGTGGCCGTGGCCCGGATGTCGAGCTCCTCGAAGATGCAGCCCAGGCCGACGGCGAGGTCCTCGGCGTTGCGGCGCGTGCCGGCGCTCGTGGCGAAGCCGGGCATGGTGATGGCGTGGATGTCCGAGCGAGGTCGGCCCAGGCGGTCCATGGCGCGGGCGGCGACGATGAGGGCGTGGGTCGAGTCCAGGCCGCCGCTGACGCCGACGACGATCTTGGGGTTGCCGATGGCCCCCAGGCGCTGGACCAGGGCGGCCACCTGGATGTTGTAGGCCTCGTAGCAGTCCTGAGCGAGGCGGGCCGGGTCGTCGGGCACGAACGGGAAGCGGTCCACGCGGCGGCGCAGGCCGATGTCCGTACGCGGGGCCGTCAGCTCGGCGCCGCCGATCCTGATCCGCTGGAAGGCCGCCGGGTCGGTGAAGGTGGTGGCCGCGGCTGGGGAGCCTGCGGCCGGGGAGCTCAGGGTGCGGGCGTTATCGGCGAAGGTCCCCTGGCGCAGGCGCTCGGCGCGCATGCCCTCGACGTCGACGTCGACGACCGTGGCGCGCGGCCCGTCCGGGAAGCGCTCGGTGGATCCGAGCAGCTCGCCGTTCTCGTAGACGAGGGTCTGGCCGTCCCAGGCCAGGTCCGTGGAGGATTCGCCCTGCCCGGCGGCGGCGTAGACATAGGCGGCCAGGCCCCGGGCCGACGACGATCGGGCCAACAGCTCGCGGTCCTCGGCCCGCCCCACGGTGATGGGAGAGCCGGAGATGTTGACCAGGACCGTCGCCCCGGCCAGAGCCGCAAGCGACGAGGGCGGGACGGGCACCCACATGTCCTCGCAGACCTCGACGTGGAAGGTCAGGCCGGGGACATCGTCGACCTCGAACAGGAGATTGGGCCCGAAGGGGACCCGGGATGCCGGCCTGCCGGGTACAGCAGCGGCATCGGAACCAGAGTCGTTGGAGCCGTTGCACACGCCGGGCAGCTCAATGGTCTCCACCCCGGCGGGCAGGGCGTCGCCGGGGGCGAAGTGCCGTTTCTCGTAGAACTCCCGGTAGGTGGGCAGGTAGGACTTGGGGGCGACGCCGCGCACGCGCCCGCCCTGGATGACCAGGGCGCAGTTGTAGAGACGATCGCCCAGGCGCAGGGGCGCACCGACGACGAGGGCAGGCAGGAGGTCGGTGCTGGCGGCGCGCAGGGTCTCAATGGCGGCGAGGACGTCGGACAGAAGCACATCGGACAGGAGGAGGTCGTCGATGGCGTAGCCGGTCAGACACAGCTCGGGGAAGGCGGCCAGGCAAACGCCGTCGTCGCCCAGAGACCGGGCCTGCTCGATGATGGCAGCGGCGTTGGCGGCCGGGTCGACGGGCACCACGGGCAGGGTGACGGCGGCGACGCGGGCGAAGCCCTGGTCGTAGGCAGAGTGAAACTCGATGTCGGTCACAGCGTCAGTCGCAGTGTCATTCACGGCTTTGGTCACGGGCCGATCCTCCCATCGACGGCGCCTTCCTGCGAGACCGCCGCTCCTCAGGACGACCCGCGAGTCGGCCCGCTGCATCGTGTCCACAACTCGTCCTTGTCGGCACGGGCGGAGACATCCTGCGCGCACGGGGACCGGGATCTGCCTCTGAGCGCGTCGATGGCGCCTGTCCAGCAGCACGCTGCGCCCACCACGTCACCCGTGGAACCGGGGGCGACGAGGCGGGCGCAGTTCTGCACTCACGCATGTGCCCGAGGTGCCGCCTGGAACCGGTGACGGCTGGGACGGACGCATGCCAGGAGAAAACGAGTGACGAGGAGACAAGAGGAGAGAAGCAGTGAGGAAACAGCAATCACCTTTCTTTCAATGGGTCGACGGCCTGACGCCGCCAGCGGGTTTCAGTGGTCGTAATTCTGGTGCGGGCCGTGTTGCCGCGGCGCTAAAGGCAGCCAAGGAGTCGTCGCGAACCGGCCCCGGCAGGCCGGGCTGGTTGAGAACAGTCAGTACTGAAGTCAGTACTGGAGTCAATAACGGCCGGGGGCGGGCTCGTCGAGCATGAGGCACCAGGCGGCGGCGTAGACCAGGCACATGGGGCCGGGCAGGAGGCAGGCCAGGAGAGCTCCGACGCGCACCGCGGTGACCGGCATGTCCCAGGCCTCGGCCAGGCCCCCGCAGACACCGCCCAGGACGCGGTGCTCGCGGGAGCGGCGGGGCAGAGAGCTGCGGAAGCGGGAGAACTCATCCGCGCGGCCGCCGGAGGCGGTACCGGCGTCCCCCTCGGAACGGGTGGACTGACTGAACTGACCGGGGTACTGCTGCTGTGTCATACCTACAAGTCTGGCCGAGGCGGTCCGCCGTCCGCCATCGGGGAGCACCCTGAGAAGTCCCCGACGTTTCCCGGGAGTCGTCCCTGAGCGCTTGATCGGGACCGGGTGTCCGCGTAGTTTGTCACTGTTGCTAACGCGCGTTATCGAGTGCGCCACCCAGGCCTTCCGCCTCGCACCGCCACTGCGTTCCGCATCGCCCATCCGCGCCGACCCCATTCCCCGGAGGACATGCCATGAGTCGGATCACCCGGCCTCTCAGCGCCCTGGCCGCTTTCTGCCTGCTCGCAGCCGGCTCTACCCTGGCCTCCATGCCCGCAGCCGCAGCCGGCCAGGTCCGCCCGGCCACCCGACTGGCCCCTTCCTCCCCGCTGGCCCCAGCAGCTCCGAATGCCGACCAGGCCGGCGAGCAATGGCGCCCGCAGACCCACTACACCCCGCAGAAGAACTGGATGAACGACCCCAACGGGCTCGTCTACTACGACGGCGAGTACCACATGTTCTACCAGTACAACCCCGAAGGCTCGGACTGGGGCAATATGTCCTGGGGGCACGCCGTCTCCAAGGACCTGGTCCACTGGCAGGAGCTGGGCGTGGCGATCCCGTACACCTCCCAGTACGGGGTGTTCTCGGGCTCGGCCGTCGTCGACACCCAGAACACCTCTGGCCTGGGCAGCCCGGACAACCCGGCCATGGTCGCGGTGTGGACACGCGCCGATGTCGGCGGTAACCAGTCCCAGTCCCTGGCCTACTCCACGGACAAGGGCCGCACCTGGAACCTGTACAACAACGGCGATCCGGTCCTGGACATCGGCTCCAACGAATTCCGCGACCCGAAGGTCTTCTGGGACGAGACGGCCGGCCGCTGGACCATGGTGGTCTCCCACGCCACCGAGCACCGCATCTCCTTCTACTCCTCCCCCGACCTCATCCACTGGACCGAGCAGTCCAGCTTCGGGGGCGAGGGCATCACCTCAGCGGTGTGGGAATGCCCGGATTTCTTCCCGCTGCAGGTCGACGGCGACTCCAAGGAGACCAAGTGGGTCCTCGTGGTGACGGTGGCCGACTCCGCCCAGTACTTCGTGGGCAGCTGGGACGGCTCCACCTTCACCCCCGAGGAGATCCCCCACTACACCGGTGAGGAGGGCACGACCCTGGCCGACTTCGAGAACGGCTACACCGGCTGGAAGGCCGACGGCGCCGCCTTCGGCTCGGGCCCGGCCACCGGCGATCTGCCCGGCCACCAGGGCAAGGCCTACGTGGACTCCTTCGGCAGCGGCGACGCCGACACCGGCACACTGACATCGGATGAGTTCACCGTCTCCTCGTCCTACATCAACCTGCGCACCGCCGGCGGCAAGCACCCTTATAACCCCCAGGCCACCGGGGACAACGGCGGCGGCAAGCTCCTGGCCGGCTTCGACGGCTCCTGGGACGGCTGGACCGTGGAGGGCAGCGCTTTCGGGGCCGCTCCCGGGCAGGGAGCCGCCCCGGGCCAGCAACCGCTGGTCAACCACTCCAGCGCCGGGCTGCTCAACACCTACTTCGACGTCTCCACCGGGCAGGGCTCGGACGCCACCACCGGCACCGCAACCTCCCCGGCCTTCACCATCGACTCCTCCTACCTCAACCTCCTCATGGGCGGCGGCGCCAATCCGCGACCCACCGGAGGCGCGGACGGCGGCGGGGGCTCCGGGGCGACCGTCGTCGAGCTCGTCGTCGACGGCAAAGTGGTGCGCTCGGCCACCGGCCGCAACCTGGAGGAGCTCAACTGGCAGAGCTGGGACGTCAGCGACCTCAAGGGCAAGTCCGCCCAGATCGTCGTCACCGACACGGCCACCGGAGGCTGGGGACACATCCTCCTGGACGAGGTGCGCGCCTCAGACACCAAGGCCTCCCCCTTCGCCGACAACACCTCGGTCAGCCTCGTCGTCGACGGCAAGGTCGTCGCCTCCGCCACCGGCAACAACTCCGGGACCCTGGAGTGGACGAGTATGGACGTCTCCGCCTACAAGGGCCGCAAGGCCCGCCTCGTCATCGAGGACCACAACGGCAATGCCGAGGACTGGGGCCACCTCATGGTCGACCAGATCATCCAGTCGAACACAAAGGCCTTCTCCGGGGCCGACGTCGTCCCGCGTCTGGACTACGGCAAGGACTACTACGCGGCCGTCACCTGGAATGACGCCCCCGACGGCAAGCGATACCAGGTGGGATGGATGAGCAACTGGGCCTATGTGCGCAACCTGCCCACCACCACCTGGCGCACCGCCATGTCGACGGTGCGCGAGCTGGGACTAACCCGGGTGGACGGCAAGCTGCGGCTGACCGCCCAGCCGATCACCGCCCTGGAGTCCCTGCGCACCGGCCAGGAGGTCACCCGGAAGGACACCGACATCCCAGCGGGCGACACCTCCCTCGGCCAAGCCGCTCAGGGCACATCCCTGGACATCAGCGTCGACCTGAGCCCGGGCACATCCTCCTTCGCCGGTCTCAAGGTCCTCGACAACGGCGAGCGGTACACGCTCATCGGCTACGACGCCGGGGCCAAGCAGCTCGTCGTGGACCGCACCCACTCCGGAGTCACCGATTTCTCCCCGAAGTTCCCGGACCGCGCCACCGCCCCGCTGTCGCCGGACAGCAAGGGCCAGGTCCACTTGCGCATCGTCGTCGACGCCCACTCCGTGGAGGTCTTCGCCGCCGACGGCACCCCCGTCATCACCGAGACGGTCTACCCCGAGCAGGGCTCCGCCAACGTCTCGCTCTACGCCGAGGGCGGCACCGCCCGCTTGAACTCCCTGAGCCTGTGGCACCTGGGGGCCGCCGATGACGCCGGAGGAGCCGCCGAGAGCCCCGACTCCCCCGGCCCAGGGCAGCCGGCCGCGCAGAGGC
>NZ_JH470349.1:48248-61464 GCF_000239715.1 Actinomyces sp. oral taxon 849 str. F0330
GGAAAGTCGGGCGGGTTCCCGCTGGCCCGCACCGGCGTGTCCCTGACACTCGGCGTCCTGGGCGTCCTGGCCACCGCGACCGGCGCCTACGCACTGCACCTGCGCCGTCGGAAGGCGTGACCGCCCCGCCTCACGAATGAAGGCACTCCGCGCCGTCGGCTCAGGCCGAGGAGCGGCGGATGATCTGCCCGGGCAGAAGCGTCTCGGCGGGCACCTCCTCGCCCTCCATGAGGTCCAGCAGGAGGGAGACGGCCACCTGCCCCATCTCCTCGAAGGGCAGCGCGACCGTCGTCAGAGCGGGATGGACCTGGTCGGCAATGAGCTCCTGGTCGTCGATCCCGATGACGGCCACGTCCTCGCGCACCCGCAGGCCCCGCTCACGGATGGCGTCATAGGCACCCATGGCCATGCGGTCATTGCCGCACACCAGCCCAGTCAGCCAGGGATGATCCGTCAGAAGGCGGGCGGCCGCGGCGTACCCGCCCCGGGTGGTGCCGTGGCCGACGGCGACGCGCACGGTGCTCCAGGGGATGCCGGCCTGCTCCAGGTAGGCCTCGCAGCCGGCACGCCGGCCAGGCGCGGCCTCGCCGTCGTTCGGATCGAGCTCGATAACGCCGATATCCCGGTGGTGGCCCTCCAGAAGGGCCCGGGCGGCCAGACGTCCCATCTGCTCCTCATCGGGGCGCACGCAGGGCAGGCCGGAGACCGGGTCGATGCAGTGAACCAGGACAGTGGGGATCTCACGGGCCTGCGCCGGCATGCGGACACGACAGTTCCAGCCGGTGGCGTAGATGATGCCCTCGACCCGGGACTTCAGGAGCGTCTCGAAGGCCTCGGAGTCCATGGTCGCCTCGGTCGAGCTCGGCACGATGAACAGGGTGTAGCCGGCACGCCGGACCGTGTCCTGGATTCCGCGGATCGTAGCAGCACCGAAGGGACTGGTGACGATCTCGGAGACCAATCCGATGAGGGCGGAGCGCCGCGAGGCCAGGGCGCGCGCCCCACCGTGGGGACGGTAGCCGAGCTCGGCGGCCACCTGCTGGACGCGCTCGCGGGTCTCCGGGGCGATGCGGGCGCCATCGCGGTTGTTGAGAACGAAGGACACCGTAGTGCGTGAGACGCCGGCAGCCCGGGCCACATCCTCCATGGTGGTCCTGTAGGTGTCGTTCATCCCGCCTCCTGCCGGTCCCTCCGACTCCGCCGCCCGCACCCGGCGGTCCCAACTGACCTGACCGGCTTCGGCGCGCGCCGCCCGGCAGTTTGGAGGCAGTCTGCCAGGACGGCGACGCAGCACATAACTCTGAATGCCGGCAGGCGGGTCTGCGCGCACCATTCCGCCTGCGCGCTGGAGCGCATGACCGTTAGGCTGGTTCCCGTGACCACGACCTCCACTCCCGACTTCACGGTGCGCGCCGTCCTATGGGACATGGACGGTACCCTCATGGACTCCCAGCCCTTCTGGGACGAGGCCTTCATCCACCACTGCCAGGCCCTGGGCGGTAACCCACGCCCCGAGCTCGTTGCCCGGATGACCGGCGCCTCTATCCGCACGGCCCGAGAGCTCATCGCTGCCACCGGCGCCACGAGTTCCTGGGACGATCCGGCTACACAGGAGGTCTTCGAGGCGATCGCGCGCGACGTCGAAGCCTCCGTGACCGCCGCACCACCCCTGCTGCCCGGGGCGCTGCGGATTACGTCGGCACTGGCGGAGGTGGGGTTGGCCCAGGCGATTGTCTCGGCCTCACCGCGCAAGATCGTCGAGAACGTCGCCTCCGCGCTCGGCGACGTCTTCGCGGTCCTAGTCACCGGCGACGACGGCGTCGGGGCCAAGCCCGACCCGTTGCCCTACGCGACGGCGGTCGAACGCCTCGACCTGCGCCCCGAGGACTGTGTCGTCGTCGAGGACTCCCCCACGGGAGCGGCCTCGGCCCGGAGCAATGGAATCCACGTCGTGCAGATCGGCGCGCAGAAGCACTTCCCGGCCGACCCCGGCCTCGTCGTCGTCCCGAACCTGGCCTCGATCACCCCGCACCTGCTGCTGTGGGCCCAGCGCTGACGCGGGCCGACACGGGCGGCCGGCAAGCCGGACGCAGGACCGGCTCGAGAACCGCTGGGTTCCCGAGCCGGATGGGATGGTAGGGATCATTGACGACCGGTTGAGACCGCTCAGGCCGCGAGTTCCGGGCGCCTCTCAGGCGGCCTTGGGCCGCTGCGGGGTCTCCGGGGTCTGCTGGAGCTCCCACTGACTGCGCAGGCAGTCGACGTAGAGACGGATCTCCGCGACCAGGTCGGTGCCCAGGGACTGCGAGGCGGCCGTCCCGGGAGTCGTCGAGCACAGCCACTGCAGTTGAAGCCCGTCGGTGAGGGCGACCAGGCTGCGCGCCACGAGACGCGAGGGCATCTGCGGGTCCACGAGCCCGGCGGCCTTGCCGGCCTCGAAGCTGGTCTCGAAACGCTCGACGGCGCCGTTGAGATGGTCCGCCATCCAACGGTGCGCGGGGTGCGAGGCATCCAGGACCGAGACCGCCGTGGCGGTGTAGATCGCCGTGAGGTCCCGATGTGCGACGTTGCGCTCGAGCAACTCGATGTAGCGCTCCAGAAGCGCCCAGGGATCGGCCTCGGCGTCGGCGGTGCCGACGACATCCAGGGTGCCCACGTTGCCGACGGCGTCCGCCGGGGCGTCGACGGGGTCGTCCTCTCCATCAGGAGACTCCACGAGGATGCTCAGGGCGTCCTCACGGTCACGGCGCTCGAGCACCTTGGCGAAGAGCTCGTCCTTGGAGGAGAAGTGGTGCAGCAGTCCGGCCTTGGAAATGTCTGCCGCATTGGCGATGTCGGCTAGGGAGGTGCCGGCATATCCGTGCTCTCCGAAGAGAACCACGGCTTCGTTGAGGATGCGTACTCGCTTGTCCTCACTGCCCGCTCGGGGGCGCCCGGGTCCGCGCCGCCTAGCCGGGGCAGCTAAGGGCGGAGTCGGGGTACTGACAGTGTTCATGGCCGAATCATGGCACCTTCCAGTAAGGGAATTGCAAGGCGGAAAGGTGTTCATCGGAATAATCCGCTCAAGTGTGACCTCTACGTGCCCTGCCCGTGACGTGTGTGACGACTTGATCTCTGTTTTCGCACAATTAATCAGCTCCTACCAGCACAGAGATCTCCAACCGCGCGGTCTGTGCGGCCACTGGGATCTCCATTCACCCCCATCCTCCCATGGACTACTCAGATCTTCTTATAAATATGCCCAGAAGCGTGTGGCAACACCATTTGTGTCACGGTTCTATAACACTTGCGACAATCTTGTTTCCGGTTCAAATACCGGCGACCGTTCCCGAATGTCGACGCGCCGGAAGGCACGGGACGGTGAGCCCCGACAGCACCGAGGCTCGCGCAGTGCGAGTAGACGCCGGGAAGACCAACGCATCATGCATGCATGCGCATACGAATTCGATGCGTTACGCTTGTGCCATGACTGCTCTTGCCGGACTGCTCGATGACCTCGACCTCAGCGAACAGGATCTTGCGGACGCGATGCGCGAGGCCACGGCCCGTACATCGCGAGACGGCGTCGGGCCGCTGACAGCCGGCATGGCCGACTTCCTGGCCCGGACCACCCCCCGTGGACGTACCAAGGCCACGACCCGCACGCTTGAGCGGATTCTGTCGGATCGTGCGTACGCCGAACAGCTCACCGCTCAGCACGAGGCCGTCCGGGCCGCCTGCGACCTGGCTCGTTCTCTGAGTACACGTCAGGTCGCCACCCTGCTCGGCCGTGCGACGACGACGATCACCCGCGCAGCCGGACGCACCCTCTACGCCTACTCCGAGGGACGGTCACTGAGGTTCCCCACCTGGCAGTTCCACGACGGCCACCCGATCCCGGGGCTGGCGATGGTTGTACCGGTCTTGCGGGAGGGGCTGACGCCGGCCACCATCGAGGCCCGGATGACGACGCCGGACCCTGAGCTGCTCGATGGGATGGCGCCCACGCAGTGGCTGATCGCCGGCGGGGATCCGGCAGAGGTCGTCCAGCAGCTCTCCGATGCGGACCACCGGTGAGGCCTCGTCCGAAGAATCCTCCGCAGCCGCCGTCAACGCTCCAGACCCGTCCGGAGGACATCCTGACGGTGGAGCGCGCCGAGCTCGTCCGCATCGTCTTCGCGGCAAGCCGCTTCCCCCTGCCGTGGGGCGAGATGAGGACCTGGGGGCCACACCCGCGATGCCGCTGGGATCCGCACCCGCTTCCGACGGGCGAGCACCCCGACTGCGGAGTTCTGTACACCGCCGGCGACCTGCTCACCTGCGCGGCAGAGGTCTTCGCCGACACCCGAGTCATCGACACGCGCAGCGACATGCCCCTCCTGCAGGTGTGGGAGGCGACCCGCCCGCTGCGCCTGCTCGACCTCACCAGTACCTGGGCCCTGCGCAACGGCGCCTCGGTCAGCCTCGACAGCGCGCGCCGATCGACATGTCGGGCCTGGGCGCGAGCCATCAGGGTTCAGCTGCCCGACATCGACGGCCTGCGCACCCGCTCGACGATGACCGGCGACGACATGACGGTGCTGTTCTCCCCGGCGCGGGACAGCGTGCCGGCGCTGCCCCAGCACGCCGAGCCGCTGGTCGACGCAACGATCTACGCCCTCTTGACAGTACTCGCACCCGAGATCGGCTACGAGATCGTCTGACCCAGCACTCGGCGACACGACTTTCACCTCGATAAGCCACAGCAGAAGTCGTGAAGGGCGTTTTCGGCACTGGGAGGCCGCATGTGACCTTCCGCGTTCCACTACTGCTCGAGAGGTTAACTGCCGTTGCGCACCCTACGATGGCGATATGCGCCCCTCGACCCCGCAGCCGCCGCGGCGCCCCTCCCGCCCCAAACGGGGTCCCGGCCGTGCCTCGTCGTCGGCTTCAGGACGCCGAGCGGCGCCCTCCAGCTCCCTGCGCCGCAGCCCGGCCGGACACCACTCCACCGGTCGCCGTTCGTCGGGCGAGAGCCTCGACCCCGCCAGCCGTCGCGCGCTCATCGTCGCCCGACGGGAGCGGCAGCAGCGCCGCAGCCGCAACCGCCTCTTCTACGGCACCACCTTCCTGGTAGCGGTCGTCCTCGTCATCGTCGGACTGCGCATCTGGGGCCTCCATCCCGGTTTCGCCCTGCCGCTGAAAACCGACACGACCGCGACGCCATCGCCGGCCCCGGCGGAGGCCGCAGCCGCACCATCATCGCGACCACCCGCCAGTGGAGCGGCCTCGCCGACGGCGCAGGCCTCCTCCGGGCCGTCGGCGTCGCCGTCCCCGTCAGCCCCAACGCTGCCGCCTCCGCGTGTGGACGCCGAGGGATTCGCGCACTCCGACGCCGTCGGCGACGGCACCTGGACGTTCGCCCCGGCAGTGCCCGTCTCCCGGCCCGCGGCCGCAACCGTCTACCGCTACGTGCTGCGCATCGAGGGCGGCACCCATGTCGACGCCGCCGCGGCTGCCCCCATCGTGGAGCGCATCCTCAACGACGAGCGCGGCTGGCCCACCGCGCAGAACACATCCTTCGAGGCGGTGGCCGACCCCGCCGCCGCCGACTTCACCTTCAACATCGCCACACCGCCCAGCGCCGACGCCCTGTGCGCGCCGCTGGACACCTCCGGCATGTGGAGCTGCCGCAACGCGAACAACGTGGTCATCAACTCCGACCGCTGGAACTGGGGCGCCGTCACTTACCCCGACGTCGATTCCTACCGCACCTACGTCACCAACCACGAGGTGGGCCACTTCCTCGGCCACGAGCACGAGTTCTGCGCCGGGGCCGGCCTCAAGGCGCCCCTCATGGCACAGCAGAGCCACGACCTCGCCGGCGGCTGCGTCTACAACGCCTGGCCCACTCACGACAACCAACCCGGCGGCTGAGGTGCGCCGTTGCGGACAGCCCGACGGGGCAAACCCACCTGTGCGGCAGGTCCGCCCCGTCGTTGTCCCGTCAGCCCGCTCGAACCGATCAGGCCAGTCAGCCGTCCCGGCTCAGGCCGGCGACGCGGCCGAGGCCGCGGAGGACGTGTGCGCCTCCCCTTCGGCCCGCAGCGTCAGGCCGTCACTGCCGTCGGCCTTGTCGACGACAACCTTCTGCCCGTCGAGGACCTCCCCGGCCAGCAGCATGCGGGCCAGGCGATCGCCGATCTCCCGCTGGACGAGGCGGCGCAGCGGCCGGGCCCCGTAGGCGGGGTCGTAGCCCTCGTCGGCCAGCCAGCTTCGGGCCGCATCGGTCACGTGCAGGCTCAGGCGCCGGTCCTTCAGGCGCCTGGCGATGCGCGCCAGCTGAATCTCGACGATCTCGCCCAGCTCCTCCTTGCTGAGGGCCTCGAAGACGATGATGTCGTCGAGGCGGTTGAGGAACTCCGGCTTGAAGGATGCCTGAACCACACTCATGACCTCATTGCGCTTCTCCTCGGGGCTGGTGAGCGGGTCGATGAGGAACTGGCTGCCCAGGTTCGAGGTGAGCACCAGGATGACGTTGCGGAAGTCGACCGTACGCCCCTGACCATCGGTGAGGCGGCCATCGTCGAGCACCTGCAGGAGGATGTCGAAGACCTCGGGGTGGGCCTTCTCGACCTCGTCGAGCAGGACCACGGAGTAGGGCCGACGCCGCACGGCCTCGGTGAGCTGACCGCCCTCCTCGTAGCCGACGTACCCGGGAGGGGCGCCCACGAGGCGCGCCACGGAGTGCTTCTCGGAGTACTCGGACATATCGATGCGCACGATGGCGCGCTCGTCGTCGAAGAGGAACTCGGCCAGGGCCTTGGCCAGCTCGGTCTTGCCCACGCCCGTGGGCCCCAGGAAGAGGAAGGATCCGGTGGGACGGTCGGGGTCGGAGATCCCGGCCCGCGAGCGGCGCACCGCGTCGGCCACGGCGGCCACGGCGGCCTTCTGCCCGATGAGGCGCTCACCGATGACGTCCTCCATGGTCAGGAGCTTCTCGGTCTCGCCCTGGAGCAGCTTGCCCACGGGGATGCCGGTCCAGGAGCCCACGACCTCGGCGATCTCGGAGGCGCCGACCTTCTCGGCGATCATCGGTTCACCGGCGGCCTGTTCGGCGGCGTCGGCGGCCTCGGCCTCGCGGATCTGGCGCTCCAGAGCCGGCATATCGCCGTAGCGCAGGCGACCGGCCTCCTCGAAGTTGCCCTCGCGCTCGGCCAGATCGGCGCGGGTGCGCATCTCGTCCAGGGCGGCGCGTAGCTCACCGACCTTGTTGTGGCCGGCCTTCTCGGCCTCCCATCGGGCGTTGAGCGAGGCCAGTTCCTCGGAGGCGTCGGCCAGCTCGGCGCGCAGGCGCTCCAGGCGGTCGACGTCGGCGGGGTCGGCCTTGGTCACCTCCTCAATGGACTCGTCCAGGTAGGCCTCCTCCATGCGCATGCGGTCTACGCGGCGGCGCAGCTCGTCGATCTCCACGGGGCTGGAGTCGAGCTCCATGCGCAGCCGGGAGGCGGCCTCGTCGACCAGGTCGATGGCCTTGTCGGGCAGTTGGCGACCGGTGATGTACCGGTCGGAGAGGGTGGCGGCCGCCACGAGGGCGCCGTCGGAGATGGTCACCTGGTGATGGGCCTCGTACTTGGGGGCGATGCCGCGCAGGATGGCGACAGTGTCCTCGACGCTGGGCTCACCGACGAAGACCTGCTGGAAGCGGCGCTCCAGGGCGGGGTCCTTCTCGATGTTCTCGCGGTACTCGTCCAGGGTGGTGGCGCCCACCATGCGCAGTTCGCCTCGGGCCAGCATGGGCTTGAGCATGTTGCCGGCGTCCATCGCACCCTCGGAACCGCCGCCGGCGCCGACGACGGTGTGCAGTTCGTCGATGAAGGTGATGACCTCTCCATCGGAGTCCTTGATCTCCTTGAGGACGGCCTTGAGGCGCTCCTCGAACTCACCACGGTACTTGGCTCCGGCCACCATCCCGGACAGGTCCAGGGCGATGAGGCGCTTGCCGCGCAGGGAGTCGGGGACGTCGCCGGCGACGATGCGCTGGGCCAGGCCCTCGACGACGGCGGTCTTGCCGACGCCGGGCTCGCCAATGAGGACCGGGTTGTTCTTGGTGCGTCGAGACAGGACCTGCACGACGCGGCGGATCTCGGCGTCACGGCCGATGACCGGGTCAAGACGGCCCTCGCGGGCGGCCTCGGTGAGGTCGGTGCCGTACTTCTCGAGGGTCTTGTAGGTGCCCTCGGGGTTGGCGGAGGTGACGCGAGAGGAACCGCGGACCTGCGGCAGGGCCTCGATGAGCGCCTCCGGGGTGGCTCCAGCGTCGGCCAGGACGCGGGCAACGGTGGGCGTCGAGCCGGAGGTGTCGCCCTTGGCCAGGCCAATGAGCAGGTGCTCGGTGGAGATGTACTCGTCATCGAGCTCCTTGGCGATCGTCGAGGCGGCTTCCAGAGCGGCCAGCAGGGCGCGCGAGGGCTGGGGCTGAGTCATCGAGGAACCCGAGGAGGCTGGCAGCTGGGTCAGGATGCGGCGCGCGGAGGCGCCGACGGCCTGGCGGGCCGCGGCGTCGGGGCAGACGGCGGCTAGGAGCCCCGCGGCGACACCATCGGGTTGGGAGAGGAGCTCAACGAGCAGATGCGCCGGCTCGATCTGGGGGTTGCCGGCCGCGGCGGCGGCCTGCATGGCCCCGGAGATCGCCTCCTGCGACTTCGTGGTGTAGTTCGTGTCCATATGGACCTCCTTTGAGGTTGGTAACGTCTTGCGTCTTCTGGCCACCTCAACCTTCTCAGGGTTGAGTCTATTCCGCTCAACTTCTTGAGCTGACAGTGACGTGGGCTACTCCCCCAGTCGCTTCTCCCGTCATTTCAACAACGATCGCACCGATCTCCGCCGCGCCGACCGATTGCCTGAAGCGCTGTCGTGAGGCAGCACGGGTAAGGTCACGTCACAGTAACGTCCCGACTCCGGAGAAATCATGAGAGCTACGCGCGCCGCCCTTGTCCTGACCATCGCACTCGTCCTTGCGGGCTGCTCCCAGGGCGCCCCCTCGTCGGCGGGTTCAACCGGGTTAAGCGGACAGGCCTCCTCCGCCGCCACTGCCGCGCCGAGCGGTGCCGGCACCGCCGCACAGTCCAGCGCGAGCGCTTCGAACGGCGCTAGTGCGGCGCCCTCCATCCCGGCAGGCCACCAGGCGATGACCGCCCCCACAGTCGGCATTACCTTCGCCGTGCCCGAGGGCTGGCAGGACCTCAATGCGCTCACCGAGGACCAGAAGACGCTCATCGCCCGCGTCCAGGGCGTGGACCCTGCGACCTTCTCCCAGAAGCTCAGCGGCACCGACGCCTTCTACGGACTGTTCTCGCAGGACAGCCACTCCTTCAGCAGCGCCGCCGTCGCCAAGGAGGCCGAGACGTCGTCGACACCACCGTCTCAGGCGAGTCTGGACGAGTTCATCACGCAGCGGGGCGGGACGCCGACCGGCTACTCGACCAGGCAGTCCACCTACGGCCAGGCCGCCGTCGACACCTCGACCGCACCGGTTCAGGGCGTTCAGATGCCGGGCGCGGTCGTCGCCATTCCGACGTCGGCAGGTACCTATGCGCGCATCGCGGTGACGGCCGGCAGCGCCGAGGAGGTCGACACCATCGTCTCCACCATTGTCGAGACGGCTCGCTGAGAGCTCGACCGGCTCACCAGCCTTCACAGGCACCGCCCCATTAGCACGATGCCCCGGCGCCCCTTCAAGACCCCAGATCCCGTTATCGGGGATGTCTCTCCATGGAACACTCCCAGCCAAGTGTGATGTCCTGGCAAGGTCTTTCCCCTCACACACTGGAGCATCATGTCAACCGCACGCACCGCCGCAGCCCTGATCGCCAGCCTCACACTCATCACAGCCCCGGTCCTGACCGCCTGCGAAGACAACACGCAGGACTCCAGCTCTTCCAGCTCAGCCGCCTCCGACAGCTCTGCGGACTCAAGCAAGAGCGACACGAAGGACAAGGACAGCAAGGACAAGGACGGCAAGGACAAGAAGACCGCCACCAGCGACACCTCGCCCAGCCAGGCAGGTTCGTCGGCGAAGCCCGCCTCCGGCGACACCCAGGAAATCACCGGCTCCAGCACCGGCCTGACCTTCGCCGTTCCGAAGGACTGGCAGGACCTCAAGAACCTCGACTCCTCAGAGAAGGAGAGGGTCGCCCAGACCATGGGCATCGACGGCGCCGCCCTCGACCAGCAGACCGCCGCGTTCGACGTCTTCTACCGCGCCAAAAAACAGGACAGCACCGGGTTCTACAACAACGTCAACATGGCAGCGCAGACCCAACAGCTGGCATCAGTCCCCTCCAAGTCCAACATCGAGTTACTACTCGCCGGCCAAGGCGCGACCCTCAAGGAATACACCACCAAGCAGACCGCCAAGGGTGAGGCCGCAGTAGGGACCTACACGATACAGGGAGGGGGCAAGACCGCCGAGGGAGCTGTCATCGTCGTCCCGACCTCCCAGCCCACAGCGGGCGCCGCCAGCTACACAACGATCTATGTATCGGCCGGCACCGCAGACGAGGAAACGCAGATCACCAACACGATCATCGACACGATCCACTGAAGCCGGGCCGGCCAACCCGTTTCAGGCTGCCGATAGTCCACCGACATGGCTTTCCCTTGAGCACAGTCGGGGACATCCCAGGCGGCCGGGTGCACATCGATTTCTCACGGGGCCTTCTACGCGTACGGAAGGCAAAAGGCCCGCACACGCGACATGTCCCCGGCTGTGAGGAGTGTGAGGAGAACGTAGGCTCGACGTCGATGACCGACCCGCCCCGCCACGTCCCTCACCTCAACGAGCCCTCCGCGCGCGCCGACGACGCCACCGTCGCCTCCCGCCGCGATGCTCTCCTGACCCGCGCGGCCGGCTTGCCCGGCGCTTGGGCGGGCGACAAGCCCGAGTGGGACATCCCCGTCGCCTCGGTGGGCACCCGCCTGTTCCTGCTGCTCATCACCCACACCGACGGCCGTCTTCTGGCCAATGTCAAGCTCGATCCCGAGGACGTCGTCGCCGTGCGGGCCGCCTACGGCTGGGTGGAGCCGGGCTTCCACCAGTCCAAGCGCCACTGGGTGAGCATCGACCTGACCAGCCCCGACTACCGGGCCGACGACGCCGCCGACATGGTGGAGGACTCCTACCGACTCGTCCTGTCCCTCCTGACCCGCCGTGTGCGCGAGGCCGTCCTCCTGGCCGACGCATCGGGTGCCCCTGCCCGCCCCACCTGGCAGTGGTGAAGGACTGCCGCGACCTCTGTGGAGACATCCCGCGCGTACGGGTGCCGGTTTCCTGTTCCCAGCCGTGTGGAACGTCGCCGGCGAAAGGGTACGGTTCGCAAGGCGAAACCTGCGGAGTACCGCTGTGGGTGACGCTCCTGCCTAAACCTGGCACTATTCAGGCAAGGCCGCCGTCGTCCGACGTCCGGCCACCCGACGGAAGGAGACACACATGGGACTTGATGACCTGGCGAAGAAGGCCGGTGAAGCTCTCAACTCCGACAAGGCCGAGGCGATCAGCGACAAGGCGCTGGACGCCGCAGCCGGCGCGGCCAAGAAGGCGACCGGCGGCAAGTACGACGACAAGATCGACGCCGCCCGCGACACCGTCGACGGCAAGCTCGGCACCGACTGATCCGACTGAGAGCATGTCCGCTCCAAGCTCAGCGGTCTTCTAATCGCAGGAACGAGGGCCCCGCACCGTGCTGGTGCGGGGCCCTCGAGCAGTCCCGGCCGATCTGGGCTCCTCTCCCGGTACCGACGAGTCGGCCACCGCTGTCCGGCGTCGTCGGCATACAAACCCAGCCGTCTCCCACCGGGACGTCTTATCCGCGCCTCCTCGGGCTTCTCCAGCCCTTCCCCTACTGCGCGTTGAGCGCGGCGGTCGGAGGAGTGCGGGAGGCTCGAACGGCCGGGTACACGCCGGCCAGGGCGCCGATGACGATGGTGACTCCCAGCCCGCCAGCGACGGCGATCACCGGCAGGGAGAAGGGCCAGCCGTTGGCGGCCGACATCCCGGCAGTCACCCCGATGCCGATGACGCAGCCCAGGGCGCCGCCCAGGGAGGCCAGCAGGAGCGCTTCTGTCATGAACTGCACCAGGATGTGGCCGCGCATGGCGCCTAGAGAACGTCTCAGCCCGATTTCCCGTCGGCGCTCGAGCACCGAGATGATCATCGTGTTGGCGACCCCGATGCCGCCGACGAGCAGGGCGATCGAGCCCACGCCCAGCAGCAGGCTGGTGAAGGCCTTGTCGGCCGCGTTCTTGGCCTCCAGCGCATCCGAGGGGCGCGAGACCTTGACCTCGTTGGGGGCCTGCGGCGAGATCGACGGCGCGAGCACCTTGCGCACCGTGGAGACGGCGGCGTCCTGGCTGCGCGTGTAGACCGTCGTCGGCTTGGCATCGTGCCCCAGCAGGTTGCTGGCCACGCCCTGACCGATGAGAGCGGCGTTGTTGAGCTCGGGTGCCAGCACCACCGGTTTGAGGATGCCGACCACGGTGAACCAGTTGCCGCCGATCCACACCTTGGTCCCCGGCGAGACGACACCCAGGCGCTGGGCCGCCGTCTGCCCCAGGACCGTGGCTGGGTACTGGCTGGTGGCCTCGTTGAGCCACGTGCCCTTGTCCACCTGCCCGGCCACGACGTCGAGCAGCGACTTGTCCGCAGCCAGGGTGGTGATACCGCCGGAGGCGTTCTTGTCGATGAGCGGGCTGCGGTAGACCAGCGAGTTCTTGACCAGGCCGGTGCTCGAGGCGCTCTGGACGTTGTCGATGAGCCGGACCTTGCCGACGGTGTCCTGAGGCAGTGAGGAGGAGTTGCCGAAGAGGTCCTGGCCGGCGGTGGCCGTCAGCAGATTGGTCCCCAGAGAATCGAGCTGGGCGGAGAGCTGGGCGCGGCTGGAGGCCGAGATGCCCACCACCGAGATCATGGCGGCGATGCCGATGGCGATGCCCAGGGCGGATAGGAAGGCGCGGGTGGGACGAGCCTTGATGCCGGTGCCCCCCAGGCGCAGCACGTCGGCCAGGCGCAGCCGCGAGCGCTGGAGCCGCCGTCCGGATTCGCCGTCCTGGCCGTTGCGGTCACGGTCAGGCCGGAGCGTAGACGTCGTCATGGACGATCTCCTTCTGACTTGAGTCCCCCACGATGCGGCCGTCGCGGATGGCGAGTCTGCCGGGGAAGCTGGGCGGCCAGCTCGTTGTCGTGGGTGATGACGATGAT
>NZ_JH470349.1:61851-73051 GCF_000239715.1 Actinomyces sp. oral taxon 849 str. F0330
TGGGGGCGGTGGTCGAGCCGGTGGGCCAGGCCGACGCGCTCGAGGGCGGCTCGGGCGCGGCGGCGGCGCTCGGAGCGGGGGATCCCGCTGTAGAGCAGGCCGTCGGCGACGTTGTCGACCGCGTTGACGCCGTCGGCCAGGTGGAACTGCTGGAAGACGAAGCCGATGCGGCTGGCCCGCAGGGCCGAGAGCTTGGCGTCGGACAGGGAGCCGACGTCGACGCCGTCGATCTCGACGCTGCCGGCGCTGGGCCGGTCCAGGGTGCCGATGAGGTTGAGGAGCGTGGACTTGCCCGAGCCCGAGGGGCCGACGATGGCGACGAACTCGCCGTAGTCGATCTCCAGGCTCACGCCCGCGCAGGCGGCTACGGGCGGCTCCCCGTAGGTTCTCTGCACGTCACGCAGGGACAGGATGCGGCTCATGTCTGCGGCACCACCACTCGCTGTCCCTCGGAGATGCCCTCGCCGGAGATCTCCACACGCCCTCCAGCGAACAGCCCGACAGTGACCGGCACTTTGCGGGTGGTGCCGCCGGATTCGACGATCTCGACGCCGTACTGGTCGGGGCTCAGGGCCAACAGTGCCCCGACAGGCACCGACAGGACGCCCTCGCGCTTATCGCTGGGCAGGTCGACGGTGACGGAGACCTCCTGGAAGTTGGCGGTCGCCGAGGCGTCGGTGAGGGTCACGGTGATGGGGATGACCCTTTCCTTGGAGTCACCGGAGCCGGACCCAGACCCTGAGCCGGATCCCGACCCTGAACCGGAGCCGGAGGACTTCTCAGTGGGCGTGCCCACGGAGGTGATCGTCCCGGTGGTGGTGTTGGCGTCGGGCAGCTTGATGGTCACGGCGGTGCCGACGACGGCGAGCTTCTGGTCGGAGAGCTTGATATTGGCGTCGACCACCTGAGTGGTGGAGGTGACGTCGTAGAGCTCGGCGTCGGCGGCGATGCGGTCCCCCACCCGGGCGGTGACCGTCCCCACGCGCAGGTCCCCCGGGGTGAAGACCATCCGTCCCAGCGGGATGGTCCCGGTCTGCGGCAGGCCGACTGCCTTCTGCCACTTCATGATGGCACTGGTCGTGGCCCAGCTGAAGTGGTTGTCAGGCTCGTAGTCGAAGTAGCCCATGTCGCGCAGGAGCGTCTCGAGCTGGCGGATGTCCTCGCCGTTGTCCATCCCGGCCTCGAAGGTGCGCCAAGCGGGCAAGGAACCGTGCATGAGGTAGGCGATCTCGGTGCCCGTACGGTAGAGGACATCACCCTGGGTCAGGACCGTCCCGGAGGCGGGCACCTGGATGAGAACGCCCTCGAAGCCCGACTTGAACTTGCGCGAGTCGGAGTAGCGCAGGGTCCCGGTCACGGAGGTCTGCCCCTGGAGGTCCCCCTTGGTGATGGTGTCGGTGGCGCCGTTGAAGGTCGACGTCGTCGGCTTGGCCTTGGCTGCGAAGGGGCCCGATTTGGAGGCGAAGGCGCCTGCGCCCGCACCCGCGGCCAGAACCGCGGCGGCCCCCATGGCCAGGAAGGCTCGACGTCGGGTGTGGCGCACCGTGCCCGGGTTGCCCGCCGTGTCGGTCGAGCCTCCGTCGGCCTGCGTGGAGGTGGTGGTCTGATCCATGTGTATGCCTGTCTGAGTGTGTGTCTGCGCGGCATCCCGGCCGCGCGAGCGAGTGGTGGGTCGGCTCCTGTACGTCGCCGCGTTACTTGTTCCCGAGTTCGGAGAAGCACTTGTTCATGACGTCCTGGGGGATATCGCCATTGAGCTGGAGCCCCTTGCCGGCCTCGGGGTCGGGGACGTCGTAGCCCTCCTTACGCAGGCACTCGGCGGCCTTGACCAGGTCCTGCTGCGTTTCGGGCTTGGCGAGGTCCTCGGTCCCCGGAGCGGGACCGACGGTCTTCTCGCACTCTTCGGCGGCCTTGTTGGCGGCGTCGGTCTCGGGGAACTGCATGTTCCCGTTGGAGTCGGGGTCGGAGACGTCGATGCCCTTGTCGCGCATGCACTTGGCCATCTTGAGCAGGTAGTCGTCCGCGCTGGTGGCGGAGGCGGAGGCCCCGGAGGCCGAGTCCGCCTTCGAGCCCTGGGAGCATCCGGTCATGAGTCCGACGGCGCACACGGCGCAGGTCACTACCGTGGCAGCGCGGGTGATGATCCGGGTGTTGAGGGGCTTCTTCATGGGAGAGGGTCCTTTCGGCTCATATGGGTCGGGGTGCGGTGACGCCCGTTCGTTCGGGGAACAGCCAACCGGGACCGGTGTTGCCACAAGGTTCACGATTTCGCTTATGTTGTGGCAACACGATGGCTGGTTGTCTCTAGAACCGGCCGCATACACCACAGCGAAGGAGATCAGGGCAATGCGCGTACTCGTCGTGGAGGATGAGGAGTACCTGGCCGAGGCCATCGCCACCGGACTGCGGCGCGAGGCGATGGCCGTTGACGTCGTCGGCGACGGGGCCAGCGCCCTGGAGCACGTAACGACCAACGACTACGACATCCTCGTCCTGGACCGGGACCTGCCCGTGATCCACGGCGACGAGGTCTGCCGCCGGGTGGTCAGCGAGCACCCCGGCATCCGGGTCCTCATGCTGACCGCCTCACGGGCGCTGGAGGCGCGCGTGGGCGGATTCGAGCTGGGGGCGGACGACTACCTCACCAAACCCTTCGAGTTCCCCGAGCTGGTGGCCCGGCTGCGGGCGCTGGGGCGGCGCAGCCAGCCGGCGCGAACTCCGGTCATCGAGGCCCACGGAGTGCGCCTGGATCCCTTCCGCCGGGAGGTCTACCGAGACGGGCGCTTCATCCACTTGAGCCCCAAGGAGTTCGCGGTCCTGCAGGTCCTCATGGAGGCCGAGGGCGGGGTCCTCAGCGCCGAGACGCTCCTGGAGAAGGCCTGGGACGCCAACGCGGACCCCTTCACCAACTCCACCCGGGTGACGATCTCCCACCTACGCCGCAAGCTCGGCGAGCCCTGGGTCATCCAGACGGTTCCCGGCGCCGGCTACAGGTTCAGCGCATGAGCGGGCAGGAGGCACCGCCCGACGACGCGGCGCAGCACAACGGCGTCAACGGCGCCCGGCCAGGACGCGAGGAACGGTTCCGCCGCCCCAAGCACCTGAGCATCCGGGTTCGCCTGACCCTGACCTACGCCGGATTGGTGACGGCCGCCGGCGTGGTCCTCATCGCCCTGGTCTACTTCTACACGCGCTATGTCACACTCAACATCGAGATCGGTGGGCCGGTCGGGGACACCGCCGCCGTGCCGGCCTCGCAGACCAGCGAGGTCACTCAGGTGGATACGAACCTGTTCGACCTGCTCAGCAGCATCATGCGCTCGGCCGTCGGCGCGCTGGCGCTGCTCGTGGTGCTCTCCGGGACGGTCGGCTGGATCCTGGCGGGGCGGATGCTGCGGCCGCTGTCCTCGATGAATGCGGCGGCCAAGCGGGCAGCGTCGGGCGACCTCAGTCAGCGCCTAGCGCTGTCCGGGCCACGTGATGAGATCCACGATTTGGCGGACACCTTCGACAACATGCTGGCCTCCCTGGAGCGCTCCTTCTCCGTCCACCGCCGTTTCGCGGCCAACGCCTCCCATGAACTGCGCACGCCCCTGGCCACCACGCAAACGATGATCGACGTCGCCCTGTCCGACCCGCAGGCCTCAGCCGAGGACCTGCGCACGGTACTCACCCGGGTGCTGGAGACAAATCGCGCCAACCGGGAGACGATCGACGCCCTCCTGGACCTGGCCGACGCCCAGTCCGGCAAGCTGGCCCGCGAGGATGTGGATATGGAGGCGACGGTTCGCGACGCCTTGGGCGTCATCGCCCCGGAGGTCGCCGAGCGAGACCTGCGCGTCTCCACCCACCTGCGGGCCATCCAGGTGCAGGGCGACCCGGTCCTCCTGCGCCAGAGCGTCTCCAACCTCCTGCGCAACGCGGCCCGGTACAATGTCGACGGCGGCCGGATCACGGTGGGCATGGCGCGTCTGGACGACGGCGTCCGGCTGACGATCCGCAACGACGGCCCCGTCGTACCCAAGGACAAGGTCGACTCGCTGCGCGAGCCCTTCGTTCGCGGTGAGGGGCGAGGACGGACCCGGGGATCCGGACATGGGCTGGGCCTAGCGATCGTGACGGCCGTGGCCACAGCCCACGGCGGCAGACTCAGTTTGAGCGCCAATCCCTCCGGCGGGCTGACCGCTGTCCTCGAGCTGCCCGGAGACGAGGGAGAACCTGCCTCACACCTATGACCCGCTGTCGGCTGACGGCCGCCAACCGACAGGGTTGGCGGCCGTCCGGAGCCAGAAGCCGACTGTGCTCCTATGCGGCCGGTCGCAGCGCGACCGGTCAGGCCTGCTGGCCGTTCTTGCTGGAGTTGATGACGAGCTCGATGAAGAGCCGGACCAGGCCGATCTGCACGATGGTCCAGGGGGCGTTGACCAACAGATCCCCGAAGAACCGGCCAGCGTAGAAGACCTCGGCGTAGGGGTGGGAGTCGGCTGCGGCGCTGTAGGCCATGTAGCCCCACCTGAAGACCAGGGCGACGGCGGCAATGTAGAAGAACACCTTGCCGAATTTCTCAGCGAAGGGCTTGGCCGTGTCGAGCAGGTTGCCCACGAAGTTGTCCCCTGCCGGCGCCGGCGGGAAGGGCTGACCCGGAGCGCCAGGAGCAGCAGGAGCGCCCGGGGCACCGGGAACGCCCTGGAACTGCTGCTGGGGCGGGTAAGGCTGGCCCGTTGCCGGAGCAGAGGGAGCGGAGGGCTGCTGCTGATAGAAAGGCTGACCGGGGTTGGGGGGCTGAGTCATGAGACTGTTCGCTTCCTTCAGTGTTGGGGACGCAAGCAGGCTACCGTGTCTACAGTGCCCTGTGAAACGGGCGGATCAACCCGCGCATCTTGCGATACGACTCACAACTCTCATCCTGCCGGGAAATCGCTCACCGCGGAGTCGATCAGCCCCGTTCCACCATGTGAACAACCGGAGATCCGGGACTCGCGCACCGGCGTGGACCTGCGAATGATCAATGGACCAGATCGTATGCACCGGGAGTCGCGACGGGACCTGTTGAGGCTACTGCGACAGGAGCCGCGGGGAGGCGGCGGCGACGCTCGCTGCGGGCCACGGCGGTGCGCAGCAGGGTCTCGAAGGGACCGGCATGGCCTCCGCGCTCCAAGACGGCGCACAGGCCGACCGTCGCCAGCCAGACCGCCGCCGCGATTCCGGCGACCCGGGCCTCGCCCAGGTGGAGCTGGATACCGGTCAGGGCGGGCAGGGCCAGGAAGACGGCGGCGAACAGGAAGCTCTGAGAGAGATAGGCCGTCATGGAACGCCGCCCCACATTGGAGGCCAGCTTGCGCAGCCCCGTCAGACGGCCGTCCTCCCTGGGCCCGCCGGCGTAGAGGGCCAACAGCGCGAGCCAGCCACAGGCCCCGGCCAGTCCTGTGACCTCGTGAAGCGGAGCGGTCCAGGCGACCAGGGTTCCGCCTGTGGCCCAGAGGCCGTACCCGATGCCTCCCGCGACCCCGATCCCCAGGCCGCCCAGGC
This sequence comes from Actinomyces sp. oral taxon 849 str. F0330, assembly GCF_000239715.1. Taxonomy (NCBI): domain Bacteria; kingdom Bacillati; phylum Actinomycetota; class Actinomycetes; order Actinomycetales; family Actinomycetaceae; genus Actinomyces; species Actinomyces sp. oral taxon 849. The sequence continues at coordinate 67,381 of NZ_JH470349.1, forward strand.
CGACGGCGGTCAGCAGGCGGCGGTGCCGCTCGGGGTGGGCGATGAGGTCGGTATCGGCCAGACGCGCCCCGAGGAACATCGCCGGAACCACCATCGAGAAGAGCACCGTTGCGACCGAGTTCCCGGCCCAGGAGGTGATGGAGCCAGAGACGTAGGACAAGAGGGTCGTAGCCGATTCGCCGGCCCCCTGCTTCATGACCGCCGCAGCAGTCAGGCCCTGAGCCGCAACATGGCTGCCCATGGTGTACATCGTCGAGATGGTGGCGGCAGTGACGACGGCGCTAACGGCCATGGCCCGCTTGCGGTGCTTGCGGGTCAGCCATCCGGCGAAGACGACGGCGGCCAGGCCGTAGGTGCCGATGATGTCGCCGGAGAAGAGCGCGGCATGGGCCGCGCCGAAGAGAATCATCCACGCACCCCGGCGCCGCACGAGGCGGCGGGCGTCGACGGTGGCCTGCTCACGCGCCCAGGACTCCTCCTGCGACGTCGGCTCACGTCCGGCATCCACGCCAGGGAGGGACTGAAGATAGCTCTGCGTCCCGGAAGCGATACGCCGATTGACCATGGTGGCCAGCCCGAAACCGAACAGGAGGGAGAACAGCGGGTAGGCGCGGTGATCGACCAGAAGGGTGCGCATCCACAGCCAGGCCATGTCTGCGGCGTCGCCGGGGGCGGAGGAGCGCGTCACGCTGGTCCAGAAGGGGATGTTGGCCAGGGCGATGAACAGGAGCATGAGGCCACGAGAGACGTCCGGGGCTGGGAAGCGCAAGCCCCGGGTACCGGTGAAGGAAGTCGCGAGTTTCATGTCTTCCACGGTAGGAAGCCCCTGTGGCCCGCGCCTCCCCCGCCAGGGCTGTTCTCCGGCCTTGATCCTCTCCCGCCCGAGGGGGTGAGGAAGGCCCTGTCCCTCCTCCCGGAGGACCAGGGCCCCTCATCCTGACGGCCGCCTGATCGCGGGCCGATGGCCACGAGCCGCGGGCGCATTGTCCGCCCAGCGTCGTTCCGGATGGGCGTCAGCGGGTCAGGAGGCCGACGGCGGCGCCGGGCGAGAACGCTTGCGCTCACTGCGAGCCACGGCGGTGCGCAGCAGGGTCTCGAAGGGACCGGCATGCCCACCGCGCTCCAGCGCCGCGCACAGGCCGACCGTCGCCAGCCAGACCGCCGCGGCAACCAGGGCAGCCGCGGCCTGCCCCAGCCACAGACGCTCCCCCGTCACCAGAAGGGGAACGATGACGAAGATGAACCCGAACAGAATCGTCTGACTCAGGTAAGCGGTCATGGAGCGGCGCCCCACGGAGGAGGCCAGCTTGCGCAGCCCCGTCAACCTGCCGTCTTCCCTGGGCCCGCCAGCGTACAGGGCCAACAGCGCCAACCAACCGCAGGCCCCGGCCAGGCCGAAGACCTCTTTGGCTGCGAAGTCCCACGGCCACGCCGAGATGGACATCACCTTGGTCAGAGCGCTGTGGAGCACGCCCCCGACCCCCAGCGTCAGGCCGCCGATTCCCATCGCCGCGAGCAGACCTCGGTGCAGCTCCGGGTGGATGATGATATCGGTGTCAGCCAGGCGTGCGCCGATCACCGCGGCGGGGACGATCAGTGTGATGAGGAACTGCACGAACAGGGCGTAGATCCAGCTCGAGATGTTGACGACGAACCAGGGCAGCGTCGTGGGTGTCGAGCTCGTTTGCTCCCCGGACATCTGTGCAGCCATCTCTGGAGCAAAGAGATCTATTGCCATGTAAGCACAGACCACCACTACAGCAATGACGACGCCGACGATGCACAGGGCGGTGTACCGCTTGCGCGAGAGCCATCCAGCGAAGACGACGGCGACCAGACCGTAAACGCCGATGATGTCTCCGACGAAGAAAATGCCGTGGACGAATCCGAACAGGATCATCCACCAGCCCCGGCGCCGCACGAGGCGGCGGGCGTCGACGGTGGCCTGTTCACGGGCCCAGGCCTCCTCCTGCGCCGTCGATTCACGGTCTGCATCCACGCCGGGGAGGGACTGAAGATAGCTCTGCGTCCCGGAGGCGATACGCCGGTTGATCATGGTCATGAGACCGAAGCCGAACAGCATCGCGAACAGCGGATAGGCCCGGTGGTCGACGAACAGCGTCCGGACGAATACCCACCAGGCATCGGCCGCCGACGCCCGGAAAGTACTGGCGGACTCTGCCGGTACCCTGCTCCACTGGGGTACGTTGGCCACTGCGATGAGCAGGAGCATGAAGCCACGGGCCACATCTGGGGAGGGATAGCGCACCCCCCTGGAACCGGTGAATGATGTGATGAGATGCATGCCATTGAACATATGGCACCCCGTACCCCCGGACCTCCCTCCACAGAGGGAACCCTACTTGTATCGTCCTCCTTCTTCAGGAGTAGCCGCCCTCACTCTCCTCCTCCTGAAGGAGGAGAGGGAACCTATCTTCATTCGGAAGCTCCGGTGGGGACGGCTACGGCACCAACCTCCGGCGACGGCGGGGCCGGGCGAGGACGCTTGCGCTCGCTGCGGGCCACGGCGGTGCGCAGCAGGGTCTCGAAGGGACCGGCATGGCCTCCGCGCTCCAAGACGGCGCACGGGCCGACCGTCGCCAGCCAGACCGCCGCCGCGATTCCGGCGGCCCGGGCCTCGCCCAGGTGGAGCTCAATGCCGGTCAGGGCGGGCAGGGCCAGGAAGACGGCGGCGAACAGGAAGCTCTGAGAGAGATAGGCCGTCATGGAACGCCGCCCCACATTGGAAGCCAGCTTGCGCAGCCCCGTCAGACGGCCGTCCTCCCTGGGCCCGCCGGCGTAGAGGGCCAACAGCGCGAGCCAGCCGCAGGCCCCGGCCAGCCCCGCCACCTGGTGAAGAGGAACGGCCCAGAGGATCAAAGGCCCTCCCGTGACCCACTGAGCGAGCCGAATACCGCCCACGGCGCCGAGCCCCAGGCCGCCCAGGCCGACGGCGGTCAGGAGCCGGCGGTGCCGCTCGGGGTGGGCGATGAGGTCGGTATCGGCCAGACGCGCCCCGAGGAACATCGCCGGAACCACCAACGATATCGGCGTCGTACTCAGGTTGATGGCCCAAGCGGTGACACCGTGGGAGACGTAGGACAAGAGGGTCGTAGCCGATTCACTGGCCCCCGCGCGCATATCCGTCGCCGAGGCTGCACCCTGGGAGGTCATGGAACTGATGATGACGCAGGTGATGACGACGCCGGCAACAAGGATGACGGCGCAGAGGACCGCTGCCCGCTTCCAGTGCTTGCGGGCGAGCCACCCAGCGAAGATGACGGCGACCAACCCGTAGGCAGCGATGACGTCACCGGAGAAGAGCGCGGCGTGGACGAACCCGAACAGGATCATCCACGCACCCCGGCGCCGCACGAGGCGGCGGGCGTCGACGGTGGCCTGCTCACGCGCCCAGGACTCCTCCTGCGACGTCGGCTCACGTCCGGCATCCACGCCAGGGAGGGACTGAAGATAGCTCTGCGTCCCGGAAGCGATACGCCGATTGACCATGGTGGCCAGCCCGAAACCGAACAGGAGAGAGAACAGCGGATAGGACCGGGCGTCGATCAGAAGAGAGCGCACCCACAACCAGGCCGTGTCTGCGGCATCGTTGGGAGCCGAGGCCCGCGCCACGCCGGTCCAGAAGGTGATATTGGCCAGAGAGATGAGCAGGAGCATGAAGCCACGGGCCACATCCGGGGAGGGATAGCGCACCCCCCGGGAGCCGGTAAACGATGTCGCGAGTTTCATACCCTCCACGGTAGAAAGCCCCTGTGATCCACGCCTCCTCCGCCGGGGCTGTCTTCCGAGCCTGTGCCTCACCCGTGGGCATGAGAGGAGCCCCGGCGCTTCCACCCGGAGGACCAGGGCCCCTCATTCTGGAGACTGTTGTGAAAGACTGCCGGATTCAGGTGCGCCCGCAACGACCCCGGCACGTGGCCCGCACCCTAACCTTCGCATCACAACCTCGCGGCCGACTGATCGCACCTCGATGACCCGCGAGGCATGGGTTCCACGCCGGTGAGCAACCGCCGCGAGCTCAGTATCTGCCCAGCGTTGCCCCCGGCCGAGCGTCAGCGCGTCAGGAGGCCGACGGCGGGACCGGGCGAGGCCGCTTGCGCTCGCTGCGGGCCACGGCGGTGCGCAGCAGGGTCTCGAAGGGACCGGCGTGACCACCACGCTCGAGCACCGCGCACAGGGCCAACGTCACCAGCCAGACCGCCACAGCAATCCCGGCGGCCCGGGCCTCGCCCAGGTGGAGCTCAATGCCGGTCAGGGCGGGCAGGGCCAGGAAGACGGCGGCGAACAGGAAGCTCTGAGAAAGGTAGGCCGTCATGGAACGCCGCCCCACATTAGAGGCCAGCTTGCGCAGCCCCGTCAGACGACCATCCGTTCTCGGACCACCGGCGTACAGGGCCAACAGCGCGAGCCAGCCACAGGCACCGACCAGCCCCGCCACCCTGTCAAAAGAAACCGCCCAGACAACCAGGGGCCCACCCGTGGCCCGCACGGCGATCGCGATGCCGCCCACGGCGCCGAGCCCCAGGCCGCCCAGGCCGACGACGGTCAGTAGGCGGCGGTGCCGCTCGGGATGGGCGATGAGGTCGGTATCGGCCAGACGCGCCCCGAGGAACATCGCCGGAACCACCATGGAAAGGAGTGCGCCGCGGACCGTACCTCCGGCCCAGCTAGTGAGGCCATCGGAGATGTAGGACAGGAGCGTGACGGTCGAACCATCGGTCTCCTCGCGCATAGCCGTCGACGAGGTCGTGCCCTGGGAGACCATGAGACTGCCTACGATGAAAGTGACGACAACGTTGGCGACAACGATGACGGCGCTTACAACCGCGGCTCGTTTCCAGTGCTTGTGGGCGACCCACCCAGCGAAGACGACGGCGACCAGACCATAGAGGCCGATGACGTCGCTGTCGAAGAGCATGGCGTGGGCGGCGCCGAAGAGAATCATCCACGCCCCCCGGCGCCGCACCAGGCGACGGGCGTCGACGGTGGCCCGCTCACGGGCCCAAGACTCCTCCTGCGACGTCGGCTCGCGCCCGGCCTCCACGCCGGGGAGGGACTGAAGATAGCTCTGCGTCCCGGAAGCGATACGCCGGTTGATCATGGTCATGAGCCCGAAGCCGAACAGCATCGCAAACAGCGGGTAAGACCGCTGGTCGATGAACAGCGTGCGCACCCACAACCATGCCGTGTCGATGGTGTCGGCCGGAGAGGTGGAGGACCGCGCTAAGTAGACCCAGGTGGGAACGTTGGCCAGGGCGATGAGCAGGAGCATGAAACCACGGGCCACATCCGGGGAGGGATAGCGCACCCCCTTAGAACTGGTGAAAGAGGTGACGAGTTTCATGCCCACCACGCTAGGAAACCCCTACGATCCACACCTCCTCCGCAAAGGCTGCTCATCAGCACCGGTCCCCTCCGCCTGAGCGGTGAGAAGGGGCCTGGCACCTCCTCCTGGAGGACCAGAACCCCTCATGATGGCCGCCTGATCGCGCCTCGATGACCCGCGAGGCACGGGTTCCACGCCGGCGAGCAACCGCCCAGCGCTGCCCCCGGCCGGACGTCAGCGCGTCAGGAGGCCGCCGGCGGGGCCGGGCGAAGCCGCTTGCGCTCACTGCGGGCCACGGCGGTGCGCAGCAGCGTCTCGAAGGGA
>NZ_JH470349.1:73403-96964 GCF_000239715.1 Actinomyces sp. oral taxon 849 str. F0330
GACCCCGTCGACCGGGCGCGACGACCTGGACCTCGCCGTCTGCGGCGGCGGCGAAGATCCTCTGGACGACCGCCTCCCGGCTGCGCATGCGGGCGTTGTCCGTCTCCAGCTCCTCGACGCGGGCCTCGAGGTCGAGGATGCGGCGAATGCCCTCGAGGTTGATGCCCTCCTGGGACAGGGATTGGATGCGGCGCAGGCGCTCGACGTCGCGGTGGGAGTAACGTCGGCCCCGTCCACGGGTCCGGGCGGGGCTGACCAGTCCGAGCCGGTCGTACTGACGCAGGGTCTGGGGGTGCATCCCGGCGAGTTCGGCCGCCACGGAGACCACGTAGACCGCACGCTCGGCCGCGTCCTCGGCCAGGTGACCCAGGCCCTGCCCGGCCCGACGGCGGCTCACGTCGCTGCCTCCTCCATGAGGGTCGCCCTCGGGTCGGTGTCTCCCATGGCCTCATCGAAGGCCTCCAGGGCCTGCTTGGCGGTTTTGGAGAGCCTCTTGGGGACGGCCACCTGGATGGTCACCAACAGGTCGCCGGTCTTCTTCCGAGCGGCGGCGCCCTTTCCGCGCAGACGCATGACTGTGCCCGAGGAGGTGCCGGGCTTGATCTTGATCTTGGAGGTGGTGCCGTCGAGCAGCGGGACCTCGACCGTGGCGCCCAGGGCAGCCTCGCGCAACGTGACCGGCAGATCCATGCGCAGGTTGGCGCCGTCGACCGGGTCGATGGAGTACACCGGGTGCTTGTTGACGCTGATGGACACGACCATGTCGCCGTTTTCGCCGCCGTTGAGGCCGGCCCGACCCTTGCCGCGCAGACGGATCTTCTGCCCGTCGCGCACTCCGGCCGGGATGCGGACCTTCATGGTGCGTCCGTCCGCGGTCAGCTCCGCGGTGGTGCCGGCGACGGCGTCGCGCAGGTCCAGCGCAGCCGAGGTCAGGACGTCGGAGCCCTTCTGCGGCGGGGACTGGGAGCCGAAGCCTCCAAACCCGAAGGGACCGGGGCGCCCGCCGGAGCGGGTGGGGCTGGGGGTGCCGCCGAACATGCGCAGCAGGTCGTCGAGGTCGGGCTGGGCTCCGGCGCCTCCGGTCTCGAAGCGGACATTTCCGCTCTGACCGCCGAACATGGAGGAGAAGATGTCTTCGAATCCGCCGGCGCTGCCGGCGCTACCCGGTCCCCCGGCCTGGAAGCGGGCGCCGCCTCCAGCCATGGAGCGAATCGCGTCGTACTGCTTGCGCTCGGCCTCGTCGGACAGGACGGCGTACGCCTCCCCGATCTCCTTGAACTTCTCTGCCGCCGCGGCGTCGTCGGGATTGCGGTCGGGGTGGTACTTCTTCGCGAGCGTACGGTAGGCCTTCTTGATAGCGGCGGCGCTGGCGTCCTTACTCACGCCGAGGACCGCGTAGAAGTCCTTCGTCATCCAGTCCTGACTGGCCATGTTCGTATCACCGCCTCCTTATCCGGGTGATCGTGGGTGTTCCTTACTGATATCAACTGTGATCGCTGCTGAATGTCGCAACGTGAAGACCGTGATGGGAGATATGTCTGCCGGGCCACGCATCCCAAGGCCCTCGGGCGCCCTGGTGGCGTCTCTCGGTCGGCGGCGGACCCGAGCCGGCTCATCCGGCCGGCCCGGATCCGCTGTCGGACCGAAGTGGGCGATGCAGTGGATGCCGCTCAGGCCGGGTTGGCGACCTGGACTCGGGCGGCGCGCACGACGCGCTCGCCCAGGCGATATCCGGGTTGGAGGACCGCGGCGATGGTGGGCTCGGCGACCTCGCTGGACTCGGTGGCCATGAGGGCATCGTGCAGCGTGGGGTCGAAGACCTCGCCCACGGCGCCGAAGCGCTCCAGGGAGTACTTCTCGGCCAGGATCGATTCGAGCTTGCCGGCCGTGGTCTCGAAGGTGCCGGTCAGGTCCCCGTGCTGGCGGGCCAACTCGATCTCGTCGAGGACCGGGATGAGGGCCTCGACGACGCCGGCGGCACCAGCATCGCGGTGCGAGGCCGCGCCCTCGCGGGACCGACGCACGAACCCCTGGTACTCCTGCTGGAGGTTGTAGAGGTCCGCCCGGGCACGGGCCAGGTCGTCGGCCGCCTGAGCGGCCTGGGCCTGAGCCTGGGCCAGGGGGTCGCCCCCCGCCGACTCCCCATCGGAGGAGTCGGCGTCGGACTGGTCGGCCGCGCCCTCGGGCTCGCCCTGGGCGAGTCCTTCTCGGACGTCGTCGGGCACCTCCTCGAAGGCCGACTCGACGGCCGCCTGGAGCTCGGGGTCGATGCCCTCGTTCTCGGGGGTGGGGCCGGCCGGGGTCACTTGGAGTCCTCGTCGTCGACGATCTCGGCATCCACGATGTCCTCGTCGTCGGAGGACGCGGAGCCGCCGGCGGAAGAGGTGGAGTCGGCCGCGCCCTGGGAGGCGGCGTCGGCCTGGTAGATGGCCTCACCGACCTTCTGGGCTACCGAGCTCAGCTTCTCCTGAGCGGTCTTGACCGGCTCGATGTCGTTGCCCTCGAGGGCCTTCTTGAGGTCGCTGACGGCCTCGGAGACCTCGGAGTGGACATCCTCGGGCAGCTTGTCCTTGTTGTCCTTGAGGAGCTTCTCGATGGAGTAGGCCTGCTGCTCGGCAGAGTTGCGGGTCTCGGCGTCCTCGCGGCGCTTCTTGTCCTCCTCGGCGTGGGCCTCGGCCTCCTTGACCATGCGGTCGATGTCCTCCTTGGGCAGGGCCGAGCCGCCGGAGATGGTCATGGACTGCTCCTTGCCGGTGCCGCGGTCCTTGGCCGAGACGTGGACGATGCCGTTGGCGTCGATGTCGAAGGAGACCTCGATCTGGGGCACGCCGCGGGGGGCCGGGGCGATGCCGGTCAGCTCGAAGGTGCCCAGCGGCTTGTTGTCCCGGGCGAACTCGCGCTCGCCCTGGTAGACCTGGATGAGCACGGAGGGCTGGTTGTCCTCGGCGGTGGAGAAGACCTCGGAGCGCTTGGTCGGGATGGCCGTGTTGCGCTCGATGAGCTTGGTCATGACCCCACCCTTGGTCTCGATACCCAGGGACAGCGGCGTGACGTCGATGAGCAGGACGTCGCTGCGGTCGCCCTGGATGACGCCGGCCTGGAGAGCCGCGCCGACGGCGACAACCTCGTCGGGGTTGACGCCCTTGTTGGGCTCCTTGCCGGTCAGCTCGCGCACCACCTCGGTGACGGCGGGCATGCGGGTGGACCCGCCCACGAGGACCACGTGGTCGATGTCGGAGACCTTGACCCCGGCATCCTTGATGACGTTGTGGAAGGGGATCTTAGTGCGCTCGAGCAGGTCCGCGCTCATCTCCTGGAAGTTGGAGCGGGTGAGCTTCTCGTCGAGGTGGATGGGGCCGGACTCGCTCATGGAAAGGTACTGCAGGTTGATGTTCGTGGAGGTCGCCGAGGACAGCTCCTTCTTGGCCTGCTCGGCGGCGTCCTTGAGACGCTGCATGGCGATCTTGTCCTTGGACAGATCCACGCCGTCCTTGCTCTTGACCTGCTTGACCAGCCACTCGACGATGCGGGCGTCCCAGTCATCGCCGCCCAGGCGGTTGTCGCCGTTGGTAGCGCGCACCTGGATGGTGGAGAAGCCGTCGTCGTCCTTGCCGACCTCGAGCAGGGAGACGTCGAAGGTACCGCCACCGAGGTCGAAGACGAGGATGAGCTCGTCCTCCTTGCCCTTGTCCAGGCCGTAGGCCAGGGCCGCGGCGGTGGGCTCGTTGACGATGCGGTCCACGGTCAGGCCCGCGATAGTGCCGGCCTCCTTAGTGGCCTGGCGCTCGGCGTCGTTGAAGTAGGCCGGGACGGTGATGACCGCGTTGGTGACGGGCTCGCCCAGGTAGGCCTCGGCGTCGGTCTTGAGCTTGGCCAGGATGCGGGCGCTGATCTCCTGGGCGGTGTACTTCTTGCCGTCGATCTCGACGGACCAGTCGGTACCCATGTGGCGCTTGACCGAGGAGATGGTGCGGTCGACGTTGGTGACCGCCTGGCGCTTGGCGATCTCGCCGACGAGGATCTCGCCGGACTTGGAGAAGGCCACGACGGAGGGGGTGGTGCGGCCGCCCTCTGCGTTCGGGATGATGGTGGGCTCGCCACCCTCGAGGACGGCGATAGCAGAGTTGGTGGTACCGAGGTCGATACCGACAGCGCGTGCCATGTGATGTGCTCCTTGTGGTTGCTTGGTTGATGTCTGCAATGAGGGCCGGGGTTCCGACACCTTCAGGTTGAGTCGTATGCACTCAGGATTGTGGTTGAGTCGAGCCCTGTCAACTCGATGACACCCAACCTTGAGTCTGACTGGCTCAACCTTGGCCAGCCATAATCCATTCCAGGAGGGGCGAGTGACCTGCAACACGGGTACGGCATCGTGAGCCACCACCCCTCGTGGAGCACCCGCCCACGGCAGGGCGGTGGACGATTCCAGCCACGTCAGAGCGGCGCACCCCAGCCGCGCTGACACATCGGGAACTGCGATATCTCTCGAGGACGGCGAGCACGTGGGCTATATCGAGATGAGCACTGCCGGCCGGAGCCGTCGCTAGCCCAGGCGGCGCTTTCGGCGCTCGGCCTCCCGGGCGGCCAGGTACTCCTTCTCGCCCCTGTCGCGCAGCCCGAAGACCGCCAGAATGTTGGCGATGACACCGACGGCCACGATGACAACACCGAAGGCCGCACCGCTCGCCTCACCGGTCAATCCAACCAGCGGACTGACCAGGCCGCCGACGACGAACTGGATGAAGCCGAGCAGGGCGCTGCCCGTGCCCGCCCAGCGGCCGGTGCGGTCCAGGGCGATCGCGGGCACGTTGCCCATCGACAGGCCGAGGCAGACCACGTGCACGAGGAGGAGCGCGATCACGACGACGAGCAGCGGCATCCGCTCCGGCCCGTCGACGGGCCCGCGCAGCCGGACCAGGCACACGGCGGCGAGGACGACGTCGACGACGAGCCCCGTGAGCAGCCCGACGCGCACCTGCCGGGTCTGCGGGAAGCGGCGCACGAGCGAGGCGGCCACGGCGATCGTCACCGTCACCGTCGCCCCGCACAGGCCGAAGACGGCCGTGTAGGGCGCCGTCCCCATGCCGAGGACGTTGCGCAGCACGAAGGGCGCGGCGGACAGGTAGGCCATGAGGAGCCCGAAGGCGAGGGCGTTGATGAGGAGGAGCCGCACGAGGACGTGGTCGCGCGCCAGCTCGCGCGTGCCGTCGAGGAGGATCCTCATACCCCCGTCATGACGTCGTTCGGCGGGTAGGGACTCGGGAACCCAGAGGGCGACCATGAGGACGAGCATCCCGGTGAAGCCCGCGACGACGGCGAGGATGCCGCGCCAGCCGATGACGTCGACGAGGGCGCCGCCCAGGATCGGGGCGACCACGGGGGCGATGCCCTGAATGGCCATGACGAGGCTGAGGGCCCGGGTGGCGGTGATGCCGCGCGAGCGGTCGGAGATCACGGCGCGCCCCAGGACCATGCCGGCGGCACCGCCGAGTCCCTGGAAGAAGCGGGCGACGAGGAGGAACGGCAGGGCCGGCGCCACGACGGTGCACACGCTCGCGACGAGGGCGAGCACGCTGCCCCACAGGAGGAGGGGGCGCCGGCCGAAGCGGTCGGACAGGACGCCGATGCTCAGCTGGCCGAGCGCCACGCCCACGAGGAAGGTCGTCATCGTCAGCTGGACGCTGGAGGCGGAGACATCCAGGTCGTCGGCCATCTGGGCGAAGGCCGGCAGGTAGGCGTCGGTGGCCAGGGGCGCGACGGCCGCGAGCGCGGCCAGGGCGATGAGGAGTGTGGTGGGGAAGGCCGCCCTCAGCCCACTGTCGGCGGGAGCGCCCGGCGTTGGTGTCATGCCCTGAGCGTAGGGAGATTTCCGGTCGGTACGTCAGTGCGCTGGCACGTGACGCCGTGCACGGCACGTCGGTCGTACGAGCGGGAGGAGGCTGCTGCCACAGGCCGTGCCGGGATTCGCGTCGTCTCCTGCCTCTAGACTGACCGGGTGACCGATCCCCTTATCGAATCCCTGACATGGTGCCGTAGAAGCCACTCCCAATGACGTCCGGCTGCGCACCCACCTGGCCGAGCTCCTCATCGAGGCCGGCCGCAGTGCCGAAGCAGTCACCCACTGCGCGATCGCCCTTCAGCACGCCCCGACCGACGAGTTTGCCCGCACTCTCATGACTAGAGCGCTCTCACCGCAGGCCGAACAGACCCCCGCCACGCAGCCGGCAGAGCCAATGCTCAGCACGACACCAGAGAACGAGACTCCCGAGTCCACTCCCTGTACCGAGGCAGAACAGACGCCTGACACCACGGCAGAACCGGCACCCAGCGCCGCATCACCAATCGATGCCCCACAAGACTCACCAACATCCCCCGAGGCCACCACCCAGCCAGCGCCCGAGTCATCAGAAGCTCCGGCACCCAATGACCCAACGACGTCAGACGGCTCCAGGGACTTCGACTGGCGGAGGGCCGAGGAGGACTTCGACGGCGGACCTGCTGCTCCCTTCGTATCCTCAGGATCCCCTGTCACTCCCTTCGTATCCTCAGAGGCCTCAGAGTCCTCCGAAAAGTCCTCCGAGCAGTCCTCCGGCTCCGACCCAGCTCTCTCCAAGCCTCACCCGGTCAAGGTCGACGACCGCGACGAGCCTGCGGGCTGGGAGGTGGAGCGCACCGGTGTCTGCCTGGCCGATGTCGGTGGCATGATCGAGGTCAAAAAACGGCTGGAGGCCTCCTTCCTGGCCCCGATGCGCAACCCCGAGCTGCGCCAGCTCTATGGCAAGAGCCTGCGCGGCGGTCTGCTCCTATACGGTCCGCCGGGGACGGGGAAGACCTTCATCGCCCGCGCCATCGCCGGCGAGATGGGGGCTGCTTTCCTGTCGGTGATGATCACCGACATCCTCGGCGAGTACATCGGCACATCCGAGTCCAACCTCCACAAAGCCTTCCAGAAGGCACGCAGCCACGCCCCCTGCGTCCTTTTCCTCGACGAGATCGACGCCCTCGGCATCAAGCGGGCACTCGTACGCAGCTCGTGGATGCGCAACACCGTCAACCAGCTCCTCGAGGAGCTCGACGGCGTCGACAACAACAACGAGGGCGTCTACGTGCTGGCCGCCACCAACGCCCCCTGGGACATCGATCCGGCGCTGCGTCGGCCGGGTCGACTTGACCGGACCCTGCTCGTCCTGCCCCCGGATGAGCCGGCACGCGCCACTATTCTGCACACGCACCTGCGCGAGCGCCCCGTGGAGGGCATCGACCTGCAGATCCTGGCGCGCATGACCGAGGGGCTGACTGGAGCGGACCTGTCGCACGTGTGCGACTCCGCTGCGGAGAAGGCGCTTCTGGACTCGGTGCGCACCGGTCGGCCTCGGTTCATGAATATGCAGGACATGTACGCAGCCATCAAGGAAGTCCGCCCCTCGACCGGCCCCTGGTTCGAGACCGCGCGCACCGTCGTCGAGTACGCCGATACCTCCGGGGAGTATGCGGATCTGCGCGAGTGGATGAAACGGCACAACATGTTATGAGCCACGACGCGTACAGCCAGGAGATCACTCGGGCCGCCTGGTTCGTCGAAACTGGCCAGTACGAGCGAGCCATGCAGATCCTCGCCCGCCTGCTCGCCGCCTACCCGGACAACGCCAGTACCACCTACAAGGTCATGGCGGAGGCTCATAAAAGTGTGGAGCGATTCGAGGACGCCGAGGCCGCGGCCCGCAAAGCCCTGGCGGCGCTACCGAATGATCCCGACGCCCACCGGCTTTTGGCTCAGGCCCTGATCTCCCAGGACCGCGATCCGGAGGCGGAGCGCTCGCTGAGAACAGCCCTGGAACTGACCCCCGAGGATGATTTGTTGCTCTCCCTCATGTCCACGGCGCTGACCAGGATGGGGCGCACGGAGGAGGCGCTGATCTACGCCCGTGAGGCGGCCAGGCTCTCACCGGGCTCGGCCGACAACCACATACTTCTGGCAATGGCGCAGATGACGTCCAACCCGCAGGCGGCGGAGACCGCCCTGAAGGAGACGCTCGCACTCGACCCCCTGTTCGAAGAAGCCCTCCTCCTGCGATCCTGGATGCTCGACGAGCGCGGAAACCACCACGACGCCGCCAAGGCACTCGCCGCCTACACGGCCCAGACCTCCGACTATGAGACGTCGCGTCGCATGGTCGACGCCTTCCTCATGAAGCTCGCAGGCAGCGCTCCCCTCGGGCTGTGGGGGTCCGCGATCTTGACGATGCTGCTCCTGCCCCTTGTCAGGACCATGAACCTGCCCGGCAGTTTCCTTCTTCTTCCACTGATTCTGGCGGCGATCCCCACGTATCAGTCGACCAACTCGCGCATTCGGGCGTTTCGGCGCGCGTTCACGGATCGCAGCCGGCGAATACTGCGTTCCTTCATCCGGACCCATCGATTCCTCAGCCTGTGGGCCGCCTCAGCCGTGGTTCTCTGGATGGGGCTCGTCATCGGCACCGTCTGTGCGATTCGGGGGACCGACGCCGTTCTCATCATCATGGCCGGAGCCAGTCTTGGTCACCTGGCGCTCGGCTGGCTCGTTCTCCGGATCATCCCCTTCATTCGACGCCGGAACGCTTGACGGCTGCAGGCCCTGTTCAGTCGCCCTGCTCGGTCTCGGGGGCGACCATGACATGGTCGCCGTCGGGCACGATCCGCACCCGCAGCCCGTAGACCTCGGCGAGGGTATCGGGCTGGAGCACCTCGGCGGGCGGCCCCTCGGCGAGGATCGCCCCGCCCGCGAGAACGGCGAGGCGGTCGCAGAAGCGGGCCGCCAGGTTGAGGTCGTGCAGGGCGACGACGGCGAGGCGGCCGGTGTCCCGATGGCAGATCCGGCGCACATGGGAGAGCACCGAGACCTGGCGGCGCAGATCGAGGGCGGAGGTGGGCTCGTCGAGCAGGATGAGTCCGGGTTCGCGTACGAGTGTCTGGGCCAGGGCCACGAGCTGGCGCTGGCCGCCGGAGAGCTGGCCCAGTGGCCGGTCGGCCAGGTCGGCCACACCGAGCTCGTCCAGGGCGCTCCAGGCCAGGTCGATATCGGCTCGGCTCGTGTGCCAGGTCATCCCGCGCCGCGAGGCGGTGAGCACCGACTCCAGGGCGGTCAGGGCGGCGGCGCCGGGCAGGCCCTGCGGCATATAGCCGATCATGCCGCGCAGGTCCCGTCCTCGATGCCCCTGAAAGGTCACCTCCCCCAGGTAGCGGCGCAACTGGGCCACGCAGGTGACCAGGGTGGACTTGCCGGCACCGTTGGGGCCCAGCAGCCCCACCATCTGTCCCGTCTCCCAGCTGGCGTCGACGCCCTTGAGGACCGCGCGCCTGCCATAGGAGAAGGTGAGATTGTCCAGCATCAGGGTCATGATCCGCTCCTGACCGCCGAGCGCTGACGTCCGAAGATGATGGTGAGGAACACCGGCACGCCCACGAGGGCGGTCAGGATGCCGACGGGCACGGCCACGCCCGGCACGATGATCTGGCTGGCGGTGTGGGCGGCGGTCAGGAGGGTGGCCCCGGCCAGGATGGAGGCGGGCACGAGGAAGCGCTGATCCTCCCCCACCAGGCCGCGGGCCATATGCGGCCCTACGAGCCCCACGAAACCGATGATCCCGACGAAGGCTACGGACAGGGCGGCCAACAGCGCCACCCCGACCAGCGTCCAGGAGCGCACGCGCGCGACGTTGATGCCCATGGCGGCGGCGCGCGCCTCCCCCAGGGTGATGGCGGTCAGCCGCCAGCCGTTGACCCAGAAGACGGGCGTGGCCACGATCAGGGCCACCGAGACAGTGGCCACGGCCGGCCAGGTGGCGCGCATGAGGGAGCCCATCGACCAGAAGACAATCTGCTGGAGGCTCTCGGTGGAGGCCCGGTACTGCACGAGCGCCAGGAGCGCCTGGCAGCTGAAGACCAGGGCGATGCCCAGCAGGATCGTCATCTCCTTGGTCACCGAGGGCAGCCTCGAGACCATCGCGATGGCCAGGGAGGCCGTCAGTCCCGCGGTCATCGCCACGATCGGCAGGGTGGCCCCGGTGGCCACGGGCAGCACGAGCCCGGTGACGATCGCCAGCGCCGCACCGAGGGCCGAGGCCGCCGAGATCCCCAGGGTGAAGGGCTCGGCCAGCGGGTTGTCGAGGATCGTCTGCATCTGGACGCCGGCCAGGGACAGCGCCCCGCCCACCAGGACCGCCAGGAGCGCCGGGGGCAGGCGCAGGTTGACAACGATGTTGGCGACCCACGGGTCGTAGTCGGCGTAGAAGAGGGAGCCGAGCACCTGGGCCGGGCTGAACCCCAGCGGCCCCACCATGAGGGCCATGAGGAAGACGGCCAGGAGCAGGGTCGCGAGCCCCGTCAGCATCGCGAGGCGCCGCAAGGTCCGACGGCGGTAGGAGACGTAGGCCGACGCCGCCGTGTCCGTGGGCGCACTTACCCGCCCGGCGGACTTCGTCACCGGCGCGGCATCATCCGGGCCCCGGGAACTGCCGGACTGGCGGGCGGCGTCGTCGTCGGAAGGGACCTTGGTGCTCGGGATTCCCATCAGATGGAGGTGAAGAAGACGCCCTCGGCCTTCCAGGGCATGTACTGCTCGTGGAAGTCCTTCCAGACGGCGTCGGGGTCGATGTCGCTGAAGGCCTCGGGGTTCTGCCATTTGGCGAAGGTCAGGTAGGCGATGAAGTTATAGGGGGCGTCGTAGAACTGGTGGTAGACGCCGTAGACGTGACCGTCGACGAAGGCCTGGATCTGGTCGTAGCCGGGCTGGTTCTTCAACTGCTCCAGGCTGGCCTTGGCGGAGGCCTCATCGGCCTTGTAACCGAGGTGGACGTAGCTGGTCTGGGCAGTGTCCTTGATCTTCTGCTGCTGCCACTCGCCGCCGGTGGCGATGATGTTCTGGGGGTTGGAGGCGATGACCTGCTCGGGGGTGAGAACGCCCTCCTCACCGGACAGGAGGCTGTCGGCGATGTTGGTGCCGCCGGTGGCGGTGACAATCGCGCCGAGGTTCGCGGTGGAGTAGGTGGCACCGGGGTCGTTGACCCCCGGGCTGCGCCACAGGAAGGTGGTGGGCTTGGTGGTCAGGGACATCGCCTTCTCAACGATGGGGTCGACCTGCTTCTTGTAGAAGGAGACGAAGGCCTCGGCCTCCTTGCGCTTGTCGAAGAGGTCGCCCATGAGGGTGACCGAGGGGACGGTGTTCTTGACCGGGTCGCGTCGGAAGTCGGTGACGACGTACTTGATCTGCTGGCCGTCCAGCTTCTCAAGGTAGCCCTTCTCCTTCGCGGAGTTGTAGACGTCCAGGGTCATGACGAAGACGTCGGGCTTGTACTGCACCAGGGTCTCAATGGGCAGGCCGTCCTTGGCGATGGAGCCGATGGTCGGCAGCTCGGCGGCCTTGGGCGAGACCGCCACGATCTTCTCGTAGAAGTCGGGGGCGGCCTTCTGAAGGTCCTCGCCCCAGGCCACCACCTTGTCGACGGGGTTGGCCTTGTTGAGGAAGGCGAGGGAGTAGACGTGGCGGGACTCGCTCAGGACGATGTTCTTCGGCTGGGCGTCGAAGGCGACCTTGCGGCCGACGATGTCGGTGACCTCGAAACCGCCGTTGGAGGCGCCTGCGGAGGCGCCGCCGCTGGAGCTCTTGCCGGCGCGGGAAGTGACTCCACAGCTGGCGAGGACTGCGGTGAGTGGGAGGGCCATGAGCAGAGTACGACGGCGCATACAAGTCCTTTGTTCGCAGATGGGGCGTTAGAAATAGTGCAGGAGGATATTAGGTATGGCTAACTTAATTTGCCAAGAGTTGGACAGACTTTTCCACCTATGACATGAAGCACTTCAAGGGACCTTAGGCACTTCCTCAACTCACGAGGCCGATGGCAGGCAGACCCGGACAAGCCGGTTACGGCGCGAGCATATGGATGAGCGTGACGGCGAGCAGCGCCGCGGTCGGCGGGAGGTACTTGCGCGGATGGCGCATGACGTCGCGCTCGGACTTCCAGCTCGTCAGCGGCCGGTAGACCTCCAGAAGGACCGCCGTCGTCGCCCCGGCGACGGAGGCCGCGATTCCGGCCGCAACCGCCTCCACAAGGCCTCCACCCAACCAGACGATCAACGCCCCCACCAGACAATTGGACGTCATGTATAACAGCGTGAGGTCTCTGGCGTAAGCGGCGAAGACCCGCAGCGATCCGGGGGCGGCCAGGACCACGGTGCGCGTACTGAGGTAGCGGGAGAAGTAGGCGTTCAGCGGCGTGTTGACGACGACGAAGGCCATGGGCAGCGGAATCGTCAGGCCACGGCCGGCCATGGTGTACGTGAAGAGCGCGGCGATCACGAGTGCGGCCAGGGTGTTGACCTGCGTGGTGCGCACGGTCGCCAGCTCGCCCAGGACCAGGCTGCGGCGGCCGCCCCGGACGGTTCCCACTTGCCTGCGGCGCGCCCGCAGATCATGGGAACACGCCGTCACGGCCAGAGCGCAGGCCGCGAAAAGGACGGCTGAGACAGCCGGCGCCGCCCACCAGACCGCACCCCCGACAGCGAGGACCCCGCCAGCCATCCAGCGCAGGCCGGCCCGCTCCCCCGCCCACAGGGTCAGGCCCAGCGCCCCGGCCCCCAGCCCAACGACGACCATCTCCACCGCCGTCGTCGCAGCAACGCCTATTCCGGGACTCCGACCACCTCCTTCGCCGCTGGACAGCAGGACGAACAGGGTGATGGGCGCGACCGCCTCGAAGAGGATGGCGACGTCGGCCACGAGGTAGGTGGCCCGGGCGAGCTCGTCGCGCCCGAGCGGGAAACGGGCCAGGTCGTCCCAGCGCCCGGAGCCTATCCAGCCCGAGGCGATCGTCGCGCTCAGGCCGACGGCGGCCAGGACCAGCCCCGTGACCGCAACGCGCGGGTTGACGCGAAGGTCGGCCGACACCCCGAACCAGGCGGCCAGGGCGCACAGGATGACAGCGCTCAGGACGCTCTGGCGTCCCACGAACTGCCCGGTCACCGCTTTCAGGGCGGCTGGGCTAACTGACCAGCGCTGCCACGGCATCGGAGTCCTCAGGGGTGGCGAAGGGACCGGTCATCCGGCCGGCGGAGAGCACGTAGAGGCGCCGGGTGCAGCGGGTGAAGGACTCGGCAATGTGAGAGCTGAGCAGGATCGAGCGGCCGGATGCGGCGGCGGCGTTGATACTGCGGTACAGGAACTCAGTGGCGGTGAAGTCGAGGAAGTCGACGGGCTCATCCAGGAAGAGGAGAGGCGTGGTGAGGTAGAAGGCGGCGATGAGGTTGGCCTTCTTGCGTGAGCCGCTGGAGAGTCGGGAGAAGGATGTGGTCCGGAAGCGGCCGTAGTCGAAGCCCTCGATCAGTTCCTCGAGGCGGCCGCGGTCCGAGCGCAGTCGGTAGGCGCGCTCCAGGAAGCCGATGAAGGCCTCCAGGTTCCAGGTGGGGAAGGAGTCGTCGTCAGCGAGGCTGAGGTAGCGGGAGGCCTTGAAGTGCTCGTCGCCCGGGCGTATGTCGCGGCCACGGTAGCGCAGGGCTCCGAAGCGCGCTCCGCGGTGGACGTCGCACAGGGAGGTGAGCATCGTGGTCTTGCCGGCGCCGTTGAGACCGATGAGGCCGACGGCTTGGCCGTCCTCGAGGGCAAAGGAGACGTCGGTGAGGACCGGGCGGTCGCGCTCGTACCAGGCGGACAGGCCCTCGACCTCGAGGAGGTGGGCCGAGGTATCGCCGACGGCGCTCATGAGCTCGGGGGCGTCCGGTCGTCCCGGTCGCCGCCCTTGCCGCCGATGGACGTGCGGATCAGCTGATACACGATGAGCACGGCCGCGGCAGCGAAGATGATCGCGATCGCCGTGTCTCCTCGTCGGACGGAAAGGACCGTGACCATGATGTTGAGTACCACGATGCACATCAGGAAAATGCGTCGATTCCGACCTGATAACACAGTTGCCTCCTCCTTTGCAGACTCTCGCGGCGGGCACCGATCGCTCGCGCCTCCCACCACTGTAGGCACGAACGAGGCCGTATCGAGGCAGTTCACGGGCCATGTCGGGCAAGAATTTGACCTGTCGGCGCATTGATGTCTGGAGCGGTGTCATTCTCCGAGGCCGCTCCGCCCTGCACGGCTTCACAGGAGACCCACAAGGTCAACCTACGCCTGGCACACACGGCCCCGACACGGTTGAGCCATGCACAGCTCCGACACCCTCGACCCAACCGGGACACCCCAGTCCGGCCAGGATCACCAGTCCAACCGGCCCAATCGCTCCACGAAGTTCCGTAAGCACCCGCGACGCCGTTTCCTCCTGGGCGGCGCCGCCGTCCTGGGTCTGGCCGCCACCGGCACCAGCGCCTGGGCGCTCAACCGCTTCGTCATCGACCACGTCGAGGTCGACGATGTCACTGCTCTGGAGGCCAAGGCCCAAAACGCCGCCGCCGGTTCCTCGGCGACTCCGGCCACCAACGTGATGGTCGGGGAGAAATCCTACTCCTCGTCCAACACGAACATCGAGATCCAGCAGGTCTCCACCGGCTCGGGCAGCGACACCGTCACCTACTACGTGGCCGACGTCAAGCTCACCAACGCCACCGACCTGCGCAGCGCCTTCGCCAACAACTCCTACGGCACCAACATCACCGCCAAACCCACCGCGATCGCCTCCGAGCACGACGCCATCCTGGCCATCAACGGCGACTACTACGGCTTCCGCAGCGACGGGATCCTCATCCGCAACGGTGTCATCTATCGCGATAGCGGCAAGCGCGACGGCATGGCCTTCTACACCGACGGGCGCGTGGAGGTCTACGACGAGACCGCCACCAATGCCCAGACGCTCCTGGACGCGGGCGTGTGGAACACGCTGTCCTTCGGGCCGGCCCTAGTCAACAACGGCCAGGTGCTCTCGGGCATCGACCAGGTCGAGGTCGATACGAACGTCGGCAACCACTCCATCCAGGGCAAGCAGCCGCGCACCGCCGTGGGGTGGGTGGAGACGAACCACGTGAAGCTCGTCGTCGTCGACGGCCGCAGCGAGGGCTACTCGCGCGGCGTCACGATGACCGAGCTCGCCCAGATTATGGCCGACCTGGGGTGCGCCTGCGCCTACAACATCGACGGCGGCGGCTCGTCGGCCATGTACTTCAACGGCTCGATCATCAACCAGCCCTCCAACGGGGGCGAGCGCGACACGTCCGACATCCTCTACATCGCGAACGGATCCTGAGATGAGCGGCACCGACAACCTCACCGGCAAGGCCCAGACCCCAATGACCCCGGCGACCCCGGCGACGACCGCGCAGACGGTCACGCGCCGTTTCGTCTACCAGCAATACCCGCAGTCCTATCCGGCGGCGTACCCGACGACACGGCTGAGCCGATCGGGCGGCGGGCAGGAGACCGCGCGGGTCGTCGTGGGAGAGGCGCCCCGCCGGGTGGGAGAGAGATCCGTCCAGGCGACAGGAGGCCGCACGGCCGTGACGACCTCGCCGCGCGTGCTGCCCCGGGTCATCGCCCCGGCCAACCGGACCACCACCAACCGAGCAGCAGGTATTCAGAACACCGGCAACCGCACGGCGCCGCGCATCACCGCCGCGCACCATCCCCGGACGGCGGTGGCGCTCGTGGTGCTCGTCCCGGCCTACAAGCCCGACGAACGCCTGGCCGGGCTCGTGACCCGCCTGCGCGGGGCGCGCCGGGACTGCGCGGTGCTCGTCGTCGACGACGGTTCGGGGCCGCAGTACGCGCCCTTCTTCGCCGCCGCCCGCGCCCGCGGCGCCCAGGTGGTCAGCTACCCGCTCAACCGGGGCAAGGGTCAGGCGCTGCGCACGGGCCTGGCCCACGCGTCCGCCACCTGGCCCGATGCGGACGTCGTGTGCGCCGACGCCGACGGACAGCACACACCGTCGGACATTGAGGCCGTCGCCGCGAAGGTGCGCGAGACCGGGCACATGACCCTGGGGGTACGGCGATTCACCGGGCCGGTGCCGCTGCGCAGCCGGATCGGCAATGACGTGACCGCCCTGCTGTTCCGAGGCGCGACCGGCTGGAAGCTGGGAGACACCCAGACGGGCCTGCGCGGCTACCCCGCCGGGCACCTGGCCTGGCTGCAGAGCGTGCCCGGGGACCGCTACGAGTACGAGCTCTCCGCCCTGCTGCGCGCCCACGAGCTGGGGCTGGTGGTGGAGCAGGTGGAGATCGCCACGGTCTACGAACCGGGCAACACTTCCTCGCACTTCCGGCCGTTGCAGGACTCGGCGCGGATTTACGCCCCGCTGCTGAGGTATGGGAGCGTCGCTGGCGAGCTTCGGGATCGACTGGCTGGGTGTCATGGTGCTCTTCGCGATGACCGGCAACCTGCTGGCGGCGGTCGTGGGGGCGCGGCTGATCTCCGGGACCGCGAACTTCTTCATGAACCGGCGGGTCTTCCGAGCCCGACGCGGTACCGTGGTGCGCACGGCGATGCGCTACGTGGTCCTGGCGATGAGCCTGCTGGCGGCCAGCTACCTGGTGCTCAAGGCGCTCACCACGTTCGGGATTCCGCTGGGGATCGCAAAGATACTCGGCGACGGGGCCATCTACGTGGCCAGCTACGTGGCGCAGCGCCGGCTGGTCTTCAAAGAGCGGGGATGAGATCGACCTGCCAGGGTTCCCCAGCAGGTGCTCCTCGGGTTCGTGCCCTTGGGGACGACGTGCCGGCGTCGCCCCCAAGGGCACGGCTTTGCCGTCCTCTCGATCGCACCCCGCTGACGGTTTCCGAGCAGCACCGTCAACAAGCCGCACTTGAGCACACCGGCCACGGCTCTTGAGCAAATTTTGTCCGTATGGGACGACTTTGAACACCCCGATCACCGGAACGCAACTACCCAAAATGCTCTGACCTGCACAAACGCAAATCTGCTCGTGCGAGCGAGCCGTCAAAGTCGTCCCATATGGACACTTTTCAGCCGAAGACTGCTACTCGCCCCAGTCAGAATCACAGGCAACAGCCTCAGTGGGGACTGACGAGGCCGGCCTCGTAGGCGGAGATGACGAGCTGGGCACGGTCGCGGGCGTGCAGGCGGGCTAGGAGCGCGGTGATGTGGCTGCGGCAGGTGGCCCGGGTGATGCCGAGCTCGGCCTCGATCTCACTGTTGGACAGTCCTTTGGCGATCAGCAGGAGGACCTCTCGCTGGCGGGGCGTGAGGGCCTCGACATCGCCGGCCCGGGAGGTTCCCGAAGCACCGGCCACCGTGCGCGGCATGCGGGCCACAAGGCGAGACAGCACCTGGGGGCTGAGCAGCGATTGGCCCTCGTGGACGGTGCGCACGGCATCGACGAGGGACTGCGGGTCGGTGTCCTTGAGCAGGAAACCGCAGGCGCCAGCGCGCAGGGCGCCAAGGACGTAGTCGTCGATCTCGAACATGGTCAGGATGAGGATGCGCGTGGCCTCAAGCGCCGGGGCGGCGCAGATCCGCCTGGTGGCCTCAATGCCGGTCAGGCCCGGCATCTGGATGTCCATGAGGATGATGTCAGGGCGAAGCTCGGCGGCCAGGGCGACCGCGCGGACGCCGTCCTCGGCTAGGCCAACGACGCTCATGCCGGGCTCGGCCTGAAGGAGAGCGGCCAGCGTGGAGCGCAGGAGGGCCTGGTCCTCGGCGATGAGGACCCGAATGGGGGCGATAGTCTGCCCAGAGGCAAGATCAGCCATGGGTTCTCCCGAATGCTCCGGTAGGCAGCATCGCCTCGGTAGCGAAGCCGGGGGCGTCGGTGCGAGGGCCGGCAGTCAGAGTCCCGCCGAGCGCGGTCAGGCGCTCCTGAAGCCCGCGCAGCCCTTGCCCGGCCCCGGGGTGGGGCGCCCAACCGGGGACCGGACCGTCGTCGACGACGGCGATGCGCAGCAGTCCTGGTTCCGGGCGGAGAGTGACGCGGGCGCTCGTGGGGCCAGCGTGGCGGGCCGTGTTGGCCAGGGCCTCGGCCACGACCCGGGCTGCGGTCTGGCTTGTCGGGATGGACAGGCCGGTCAAGGAGGAGAGGCCGCGAGACTCTCCATTCGTCGTTTCGGCGGAGTCGGCCGCACCCGAGACTGTGCCCGCTTCTGCACCTGTCCCGGTGCCGGCGTCCACCTTGACCGTGACGCCAGCGCGTCGAGCCCGCTCGACGATCTCAGTGAGACTGGCAGCGGCCCCCTCAGCACGCCCCTCACCCGGCTGGGATCCCGAACCTCCTGATGCTCCTGCAGCGCCCGCCGAGGTCGCAGAGACCGCTGCCACGGCCCCGGGCGTTGGGGGCGTGCGCTCGTCGCGCAGGACAGCGAGCATGCGACGCAGCGCATCGGTGGCCTCACGGGAAGCGGTCTCGACGTCGCTCAGGGCGCTCCGCAGTCCGTCGGGGGTGGTCTCGAGGCGCTGGGCCACGGCGCAACGCACGGTGATGGCGCCGAGGTTGCCGGAGACGGCGTCGTGCAGCTCGCGGGCGATGACGAGGCGGTCCTCGGCGACGGCGAGCGCGGCCGTCTCCTGCGCCAGGCGCCGCTCGTAGGCACGCTGGTCGCGCCGCCGTAGCCACAGGGTGGCGGCGACGAGGCAGGCCATGACAAGCGGTGCCGTCATCTGGACGCGCTGAGAAGGAGCCGGTAGGAAGCCGACCATGGTGCCCAGGCCGACGACAACCACAGTCAGCCCGGTGATGGCGCACCCGAGCGGCGAGTGGCGCGGTGGGACGGCGGGGGCTGGCACCCGGCCAGTCTAGGAAGGCGGCTCGGGCGCTTCATCAAACCAGGGTTTGATGTACCCGGGTCTGAGGCGGTGGGGCGACGTCGGCTGGGCGGACGATGCGCGCGGCCGCTCGGCGCGCTGGAGTTGGCTCATGATCGGTATTGAGAACCTCGTCAAGCGGCACGGGGCGCGGGAGGTGCTTCACGGAGTGAGCCTGGAGGCCCGCCCGGGCCGCGTCACCGGATTCGTGGGCCCGAACGGCGCCGGGAAATCCTCGACCCTGCGGTGTCTGCTGGGGTTGGACCGGGCCGACGGCGGGCAGGCGCTCATCGACGGACGCCCCTACTGCGAGCTGCGCGAACCGCTGCGCACGGTGGGGGCGGTGCTCGACGGTTCAGGCGCACACCCCTCACGAACGGCCCGCGGCCACCTAGGCTGGGTGGCCTCCGGCGCGGGGATCAGTCGGAGCCGGGTGGCCGAAGTACTCGACATCGTCGGGCTGAGTGAAGTGGCCGGGCGGCGGGTGCGTACCTTCTCCCTGGGAATGGGACAGCGCCTGGGGTTGGCGGCGGCGCTGCTGGGCGACCCGGAGGTGCTGGTCCTCGACGAACCGGTCAACGGCCTAGACCCGGAGGGGATCCGGTGGATCCGCACGCTGCTGAGGCAGCGGGCCGACGCCGGGGGCACGGTCCTGCTGTCCAGTCACGTGCTGGCCGAGCTCGCCGAGGTGGCCGACGACGTCATCGTCATCGCCGGCGGGCGGGTGCGGGCGGCCGGGACGTTAGAAGAGGTCGCAGCGGGTTACGTGAACCTGGAGGAGGCGTTCTTCTCACTGACCGCCCCAGCCGGAAACGGGGCCGGCGGCCCGGTCACCCCGGTGGAACGCGGGGAAGGGGCCCGGTCATGAGCACGGCGACGGCGCTGGTGCGCTCCCTCAAGGCGGAGGCGCGTAAGACGGCGGGCCTGCCGGGGGTCTGGCTGGGGGCGGTGCTGGCTATCGTCCTGCCGCTCCTGATCGAGTACTACACGGATCATGACCTGGCGGCGCGGCTGACGGCCGGCGACCCGAATGCGCCGACGCAGCTGGACAGCGTCGGCATCATTGGGTTGTACGTGGGGACGACGGGGATCGTGGTGCTGGCGGTGAGTGTTGTGGTCAGCGAGTACGCGAGCGATCCGCGCACGAGCGGGGCCTCCAGCTCCTCGCAGCAGGTGGCGACGACGATGCTGGTCCAGCCGCGGCGCGGGGCGTCGGTGGCCGCGAAGCTGCTCGTGGTGCTGGGCGCCGCGACGGTGCTCCTGGCGGTGGCGTGGACGGCGACATACTCGCTGTGTCGGCACCTGCTGGGGTCGAGCGTGCCCTTCGAGCCGGTGCCGTGTTGGATGCTGACAGGAATCCTGACATGGTGGGTGTTCTCGGCAATGGCGTCGATGGCACTGGCGATGGCGACACGCAGCGCGCTGGTGTCAATGACGGTCCTCGTCGCGATGTCGACGATGATCTCGCCGGGGGTGCTGCTCATCAAGTCCACCGATGCGGCCCGGTTCCTGCCGGATACCGCGGCGGTGAGGCTCATTGCGAGCCCGACGACGCTCAACTACGACCGGCTGGTCGAGCTGCTGTCGATCCCGATGGCGGCCGCCGTCTGTGCGGCCTGGGCGGGAGGCTGCGCGGCGGTGTGCTGCTGGGTGTGGATGAGGCGGGACGCATGAGCGGGAGCGAGGCGATAGGAGGGGCGGCAACGGCCTGGGGGCGTGCGCTGCGCGCGGAGCTGCTGAAAGTGGTGACGCTGCCAGCGATGTGGTGGTCGGCAGCGGTGGCGGGCGCAGCTGCGATCGCCACGGTGATGTCGGTCTTGCAGAACGTGATGGATGAGCGGGTCTTCGGATTCGAGGAGATCGCTCCTATATGGACGCTGGCGGTGCAGATCGGCTTCGTGGCGGCGGGTGTAGCCGTGGCGGGCGCCGAGCACTCCACGGCGCAGGGCATGACGAGTCTGCTGGTGATGCCGGCGCGGAGGCGGCTGGCGGGGGCGCGACTCGTGGTGCTGGCCGGGACGGGGTTGGTATTCGCGAGCGTGTTGGTCGGGGCGAGCCTGGCTGCGTGCCCGACGACGTCGACGGCAGCATTATGGGCCGGCGGAAGGACCGTGGTCTGGTTGACAGCGGCGCTGCTGCTGGCGGCGGGGCTCGGCGAGGCACTGCGCAGTGTGATCGGTGCGGCGACGGTGGCCGTGGTGCTGGTGATTCTGGCACCCCAGCTGGCGATGTTCGTAGGAGACATTGCCCGGTGGCTTCCAGGCCAGGCAGCCCAGATCTGGATGGCGGCCGCCGCACCGCAAACGGACGTGACCGCCGCTGGGCTCGCCGCCTTGGGTTGGACGACGGCCGCGCAGGTGGCGGGCATAGCCCGACTGCTGCGGGCGGATGCGTAGGCAAAGGATGGCGTACGGCTGCGAAAGCCTGGCGCCTCCACTCAAAGCCGGGGTGGGAGCGAACGGGGACGCTCCCACCTCCTCACCTTATATTTCAACACACGATCAAAATGGTTCATTATACCGTTGTTTACGTAATATGGCCCGACGCATGTGACTATATCAAGGTATGGGAATAGTCGACAAAAGTAGCAGAACAGCTTCTGAGTCGACAGGCCGCGACACTCCTCGCATCACCGAATTATCTACGAGACGAACCACCTTAATCAAACTGAAACCATTTTCAGGGGCTCTCGATTGTTTTGTCGAAGTGACTGCGGCGTAAAATATTTCTGCACCTACCCCGACGCATGCAAGCTCAACGAGGACTTCGCACTTGCTGACAGTGGTGGATGCACCATTCACACGAATGAGGACCATGCCCTCGAGGAGGCAATGATGAAGCATTCCTGCCGATCCCTAATCGGCGCACTCACAGCAGTGACGCTCATGGGACTCGTCAGTCCGGCCGCCATGGCCGACGAGCCCGTCCCCAGTCCCAGCGACGACGTCGTCGCCGAGCAGCCGACAGACCCGCCGGCCGCCACCCCGGCCGAGACCCCCGCAGCCGACTCTTCCGCTCCCCCAGCGACCAATACGCCGAGCGCAGCACCGGCCGAGACCCAGCCCACAACCGCTCCCGATCCCACCGCGGATCCCTCGAACAAGCCTTCGGATCCGCCCGCCGAACCCAAGCGAGAATGGCGGGAGGAGAACGGCAAACAGTACTTCTACGAGAACGGTGTTAAGAAGACCGATACCTGGATTACGTGGAACAACCTCAAGTACTACTTCGGTACTGACGGCGCCCTGAAAACCGAGACCTGGCTGCACCAGGGCGACAACTGGTACTACGTCGACTACTACGGCGCCGCTATGACAGGCAGGAGGGAGGTCGACGGCGTCGACTACTTCTTTGACAGCGACGGCGTCATGCAGGCCAACCGTTGGATCGAGCAGGACGGGGGCAGCTTCTACGTCCAGAGCTCGGGTGCCGTCGCCACCAATACATGGCTCCATCTGGGCGACAAGTGGTTCTATGTGGACGCCAAGGGCATCAGAGCCGTCGGCCTGGTAAAGGTCGGGACGGGGTGGTACCACTTCAGCGACGACGGGGTCATGAGCACCGGCTGGAAGCAGATCGGCGGAAGCTGGTACTACCTGGGCGACAGCGGCGCGATGGCCACCGGCTGGAAGCAGATCGGCGGAAGCTGGTACTACCTGGGCGACAGCGGCGCGATGGCCACCGGCTGGCAGCAAATCGGAGGCACCTGGTACTACTTCAACGGCAGTGGCGCCATGGCGACCGGTTGGCAGCAGATCGGCGGAAACTGGTACTACCTGGGCGACAGCGGTGCCATGTCGACCGGCTGGCAGCAAATCGGAGGCACCTGGTACTACTTCAACGGCAGCGGCGCCATGGCCACTAAGAAGTGGATCGAGGGCACCTTCTACGTTGATGATAGCGGCGCGATGCTGGTCAGCACGACTCGAACGATCGATGGCTGGAACTACACCTTCGACGGCAACGGTCGGTGGATTACCGTCAACAACGGGGGCTACAGTTGCCCTGCATGGGCTCCAATTAAAGGCAACGCAAGCAGCAAGATCTATCACCGGCCTGGTAACCAGTCGTACAACATCACCAAGCCCGAGGCGTGCTTCTCCACCGGCACGCAAGCCGAAGCCGCTGGTTATCATGCCGCCAAAAGATGACCCGACAGCACTCACCACAACTGAATGAGTCCCAGGAGGTCTGCCCCACCGGCGACTAACTGACATCCAGGCCCGTGGGGTCCCGAGCAAACGCGTTTGCTCGGGACCCCACGGGCTATTACGTGTCCCATCTGCAGCAAGAGGCCCCGCGACAGCCCAGCCGGACCGACCGAACAGTACCATACGCATTCCGTAATAAATCAGAAGGGTAACCATCTCAGCAGACATCAAATATTTTACCAAACTGCCGCACAATCCAGACACTCCAGCCAGAATAACAACGTCATCACCTCGTATATTCTCAGTATCCGCCTGCCGGAGAAAAGGTCGGAGAAGATTGTTGACCGGCCGGTTACGACGGAGACGTTCACAAGGAAGAGAACCATTTCCTCAAGGAGGACATGATGAAGCGCACTGGCCGATACATGATCGGCGCACTCGCGGCGATGACGCTCATGGGGCTGGCAGGTCCCGCAGCCCTGGCCGATGACGACGCCGCTCCCCGAGGCAGCGAGGCCGCCACCGAGCAGCCGGCAGCCGATCCCGCTTCTTCATCGGCAGAGAAGCCGGAAGCAGCACCAACAGAGGCACCCAGCGCTGCGCCCTCGGACAAGCCCACTGCGGACCCGACCGCCCCAGCCGACCCCACGGTCAAGCCGACCGAGGACCCCACGGTCAAGCCGACCG